>DASXXB010000256.1:0-10540 GCA_036503355.1 Kribbella sp.
ACGATCATGAACACCCTTCGCGACGAGCGCGGCTCGGCGCCGGTACTGATCCTCGGACTCAGCCTGGTCCTGCTCATCGCGGTCGGGTTCGCCGTCGACGGAACGCGAAAGGGCCTGGCGTACTCGCAAGCGACGGCGATCGCCGAAGAGGCCGCTCGCGCCGGCGCACAAGCCCTGCTGGCTCGCTCCCTTGCCGACGGCACCGACGCCGTCGTCGAGCTGGCGACCGCCGAAGCGGAGGCCCGACGATACCTCGCGACGGCCGGAGCTACTGGGACCGCGCGAGCCGATGGCCACCAGGTCGTCGTCGACACGGTCGTCACCCGCACCACGATCTTCCTCGGCTCCATCGGGATCGCCGAGTTCACCGTCCACGGCCACGGTGCCGCCGTCCTCGTCTCGGCGGACTGAGCCGGGAGGAGCACCCATGCGCACCGCACTCCGAACCCTCGCCGGCTTCGCCGCGATCAGTGTCCTGCTCGCCGGGCCGCCCGCCGCCTTGTGGAAGTTCCGATCGGCGTACCTGCCGGACCAGCTCGCAGACGTCGCAAACCTGCTGACCACTCGCGACGACGGCAGCTTCTTCCTCTTGCTTCTGGCGAGTGCCGGCATGGTGGCCTGGCTTCAGCTGCTCGTGGCTTTCGGCGTCGAGGCTGCGGCCAGCCTGCGTGGAAGACGAGCCTTCCGGCTGCCCGGCTTCGGCTGGGCCCAGCGTCTCGCCGCCGGCGTGCTGCTCCTCCTGCTTGCCGGTACGGCGACGGCCGAGGCGACCGAGGCGCCGCCCCACGTCGTCGTGCCCGGCGACAGCCTTTCGTCGATCGCTGCGGCCGAGCTCGGCAATGCAGCCCGCTACCGTGAGCTCTACGAGCTCAACCGTGGTGTGCAGCAACCCGACGGTGACGTCCTCCGCGACCCAGGGCTGGTGAGGCCCGGGTGGGTGCTCAAACTGCCCGGCGCCGACGCCGAGGACGAGGACATTGTCCGGGACGGCCAGACTCTCTCCGAGATTGCCCGTGACCGGCTCGGCGACGCCGGGCGCTACCAGGAGATCTTTGACCTCAACCGAGGTCGCCCGCAGCCGTCCGGGCGCCCGCTGTCGAGCCCGGACCGTCTGCACCCGGGCGACGTCCTCCGCATGCCTGCACGCGACCCGAAGCCGCAACCCAGCGAATCGGCGGTTCCGCCGCGCGCCCCAGTCCCACCACACCCGCCGGCCGCCGTTCCGCCGGCGGCTCCGGCGCCGAGTGAGGCCGCGCCCCCGGCAGAGCAAGGCGGCGTGTCACCGGCACTTCTCGCAGGTGCGGGGGGAGTGGTCGTGGCGTCGCTGTTGTTGCTGATGTCGGCGCGGCGCGCACAAGGACATCGGCCAGAGGTTCTCGAGCCGCCGACCGTGAAGCAGCTCGACCACGCCCTGCGGATGATGGCCCGGAACGCCCGTCGAGCTGGGATGGCCCTGCCGGCGGTCGTCGGGGCAAGCATCGGAGCGAACGAGATCCGTCTGCGTCTCGCGCACGCGGCCGAAGCGATCCGTCCCTTCACCGCCGAATCGGGCACTGAGTGGCTGCTGGCCGAGCAGCCGGGCGGAACTGACGAAAGCCTGGCTCCTTACCCTGCGCTGCTCTCCCTCGGTCACACGGCCGACCGTGCGCTCGTGCTGGCCAACCTGGCGCAGGCCGGCCTGATCATGATCCGGGGCGACTCCCAGGACGTCCACGCCGTCCTGGCGGCGATGACCTCGGACTTCACCTCCGCTGCCTGGGCCGGAGACCTCGCGCTGGTCCTCGTGGGAACGGGCAGGCCAACCGCCGACTGCGACGTCGATCGTGTCCGATTCGTCGAGAATTGGAGCGAGGCAGCCGGAGCGGTCGCGGCAGACCCTCGTCGCGCCGTGATCCTCTCGGCTTACCCCCTCGACTACGACCAGCTCGGCGACCTCGGGAAGCTGGAAGAACAAGTTGCCGCTATCGTGACGGCCGTCGCGGGCACCGCGACCGTCCCCGGGGCGTGGACGCTGGACGCGAGCGCCGGTTGCACCTTCGTCGACGAGCTCGGCCTGGACATCGAGTTGCGGCGACTGGCACCTGAGCAGCCTTCTCAATTCGCGGTGGACCACGACGACCTGGAATCCGCAGCCGATTTCGCCCAGCCCTATCCGATGCCGCTCCAAGCCGACGTCGCTCCGAATCCGGCCATCCGGCTGCTCGGCCCGGTCACCCTCGTCGGAGTCGACCTCGAGGCTGTCGAAGCGAAGAAGATCAACCGGCTGACCGAGCTGGCGGCCTTCCTCAGCCTTCACCCTGGGGTGACGGCGGACGAGATCTCCCGCCGGCTGGGCACGGACAGCACCCCGTGGTCGGCCGCGACCCGCCAGGGCTACATCTCGCGCCTCCGGACCTGGCTCGGCCGAGACGCCGATGGCGAGCTGTACCTGCCGAACGTCGACGCGAGACGAGGCGGCTACCGCCTCTCGGACTCGTTCGAGACTGACTGGGACAAGTTCCGAGACCTGTCCCGGCGAGGTCTCGCCGATCCCGAGACCGGAGTTGACCAGCTGAAGCAGGCCATGGAGCTGGTCTCAGGTCTGCCGCTGAGCAACGTGCCGGCGGACCGGTACGCGTGGAGTTCGTGGATCCAGCGCGAGATGATCGACGCGGTCGTCGAGACCGCTCACGCGCTTGCCGCGGGGTGCCAGAAGGCCGGCGACGCCACGGCGGCGCGTCGCGCGGTTTTCCGCGGCTTGCAAGCGGACCCCGTCAGTGAGCTCCTCTACCGCGACCTGCTCCGAATCGAGTACCGGGCGGGCAATGCAGCCGCGGTGCGGGAGATTGCGGACAAGCTGAGCGCCATCGCCGCCTCCCTCGAGATTGAACTCGACGACGAGACAACCCGCTTGGTCACGGGCATGCTCGCCAGTTGATGTACCTGCGCTGGATCGACGGCGACCTCAGGTGCGAATCCCTTTGGCGGCTGAATTCTGACGCATGATTCGGCGAGGTCTGAGCCGGTGGAAGAGCGCTGAGCGCTGCTTCCAGGCAGGCCGCCGTCGACTTCAGCGTCCGCTGAATAGATCCTCCTGGAACATGCGCTTGTCTTGACCACGGTCGCCGGGCTTTCGAGGCGCACCCAAACTTGGCTCGGAGGTCGTCGTCGTGACCGCATCGCACGAAGCAGGTGGCTCGGTTCATCCTTCGGTGGGCGAGCAGGTCGTCGCTGCGCTTGCCCTCGGCCAGGTGCCACGACATACCGAGATTGTGCCGCTACGACTGGGAATGCTGCGGAGCGACCTGTCAGACCACTCGATCGTCCACACCTTGGGGCATGTTGACGGGTCCGGGCGGGTGTCAGCAAGGTCGATGCTTGCCCTCCTGGGCTGGGGGGCAGGCGAGCCGATGAGCATCAGTTCGTGTCGCGAAATGATTGTCTTGCGACGGCGAAGCAGCGGCACTGACCGCGTGCGCAGTAGTCGGTTCGTCAGCATCCCGGCGGCTGCTCGTGCGGCTACTGGCATCAAGGTTGGCGAGACAGTCCTGATCACCGCCGTTCTGGACTACGACATGCTGGTCGTCCACTCGCAGGCATCGGTCAACTCCATGGTTCTCTCTCGGATCCGCGGTCTGAAGGCGACGTCGTGAGCGACCTGGATCGTCTCGCCGCAGCCCGACTCGTGATAAGCGGCCTGGGCGTGTCGCCTGCCGAGCTATTTACTTCGGATGACAACGTGGCTGTCCCGACCTTTGCCCTGTACATCCCCAAAGTTTCGCGAGCAGTCGCTGCTGGGGCCCGGCGCACGTACCAGCCATATTGGTCACTGCTCGAGCGAGCATGGCCGGATCGCTACTTGACTGATCCGACTCCCACCGAGCTCAAGGCATTTGCCGAGCAGGTGCAGGCAGGTGCGCAGATCCGGCGAAGCTCGCGCGGCGGGCGGAGTGCAGCTGAACACTTCATCGCGGCGGTTCGCTGTCTGTACCGGCATGCCGAACTCGACCGAATCATCAGTCGGGAGCAGAACGTGGCACGGTGCGTCACCAAGCCGCGCAGACTACCGTCGATGCGGAGGGCGCTGACTCCGCGCGAACTCGCCGATGTGACCGATGCGGCAGCCAGGGGAGGAAGTGATCCGTACCTGGATTCGCTCCTTCTGCGCCTGCACACCGAAACCGCATGTCGCCGTGGCGGCGCACTCGGTATTCGTCCGCAAGACCTGGATCCCGCCCAGTGCGTGGTGCTGTTGCGGGAGAAGGGGGGTACGAGCCGCTGGCAACCGGTTTCGCCGACGTTGATGCGTGCGCTGGTCCTCCACGCACGGCAGCGACAAGCGGCCTCACCTGAGGATCAGTTGCTGCGATACCGCGACGGCCGCCCGATCACGCGCCGGCGCTACGACTCCCTATGGGCGAGAATCGGTCGTACACATCCATGGGTCGCGAAGCAGAACATCAGCACGCACTGGCTCAGGCACACGACTCTGACTTGGGTCGAGCGAAACTTCGGCTACGCCATCGCCGAGGCGTATGCAGGCCACACCAGCCGAGGCGCTGTCCCCCACGGTACGAGCACCGCGGTCTACGTGAAGGCCACGTTGCTCGAGGTGGCAACTGCCCTTGCCGCTTTGACTGGAGAGGAACATCCACTCGTCCGGGGGATGGCGCTGGAAGCGGGCGAGCTGGGGTCGGCTGGTACAGTGCCACCATGAACTTTCCCGCATTGCAGGGAAAGTTCACCACAAACCGTGATCGAGTCCCCCCTCGGACACACACGTTACCCACACGGGGAGAGGCAGTCACAGTGACTGCCTCTTTTTTGTTGTCGTAGACCACCTGTAGGCCCAGGTCGCGGTAGACCTGCGTGATCCTCGCCGGGCTCCGCGAGTTGAGGTGCCTGGCGACGTCGCCGAGCTGGTCGAGCATCGCGTACACCTCCGCCACGTCGACCGCCTGCGTGTCCGGCAGGTGCCTCAGCTCCTCCATCGCGGCCTGTCGCTCACTCTGTGCGCGCTTCATCGGCTCGACGAAGTTGACGGGGTCCACGCCGGCCTCGATGGCCGCCAGGTGCCGCCGTAGCTTCTCCTCGGCACCCTTCAGCCGCTTCTCCGCGTTGGCTCGACGGCCGTCCACCCGGCCATCCTGCGACCCGGTCAGCAGCCGTACCGTCTCGTCGCGGTGGTCCGCGTTGAAGACCTGACATAACCACTCGTTGATTGGCGGGACTACGACGTCCTCTCGCAGGTTCACCGTCTTCGGGTGATCCGCCAGTGCCGCTGATCCCGGCGCCATCGTCCGAGCGATACAGCGGTAGTAGACGCCCTTCCGGATCGCCGCACCTTGCATTTTCCGGGTGCAGATCTCGCACCGCACAAGCCCCTTCAGCAGGTACGTGTGCTTGGTGGCTGCGCGATTCCGTTCGAGCTTGGCAATGCCGGGCAGTCCGCCGGCCGCGCGGGATCGGCGCATCAGCTGTGCCTGTGTGAACGTCTCGACTGAAACAATCTCCGGGTGCGCGGGTCGCCGCGACCGAACAACGCGATCCGGCGCTGCCCGCTTGAACCGCACGACGTGCCCCGCGCCGACGTCATCCGGATTCAGAAGCGTCTCGTGCTTGGTCCAGCGCCCGAAGATCGCGTACCCGGTGTATCGGGGATTCTCCAGAATGGATCGGACGGTGCTGCCTTGCCAGCCGTCGGCGAGCCGGTGTCGGTTCTGGTCGGGCCGGCGTTCGGAAGGGCAGGGCACTCCGTCCTCATTGAGCCCCTTCGCGATTGCTCGATCGCCGACCCCTTCCATGTACTCGGCGAAGATCCGCTGGACCACCTCGGCTGCGTCGGGATCGATGGCCAGTACGCGCAGCCGGAACCCCTCAGCGGCCTTTCGGGGATTCGGGTGCGGACCGCCGTCAACGACGACGTACCCGTATGGCGCTCGGCCGCCCTGGTGTCGCCCTTCGTTGACAACTTGCGCGTCCATCGCGGCGCGGACGCGCGCCTGGACGTGCTGACGCTCCGACTCGCTCATTCCGCCGAGCACGCTCATGAGCATCTTGTGCGATGGGTTCCGCGCGTCGTACTTCCCGCCCAGCTCGGGCACCCACAGGTCGACGCCGTACGCGGCGAATCGGGGCGCGATCAATGAGAACTGATTGCCAAACCAACACCGGGTGCCCTCGCCGACCACGACGGCGTTCCACGTTCGCCGCGGATTCTTCAGCTCGGCGAGCAGCCGCGCGGCCTCGTCTCGACGCTCCCAGGGGACTGACCGCGACTGCCCAATGTCGAAGTACTCGGCAACCACCCGGCCGCCCAGCGGCTCGACGAACTTCCGAGCGTTCCCGAACTGCCAGCCGCGGGAGGTCTCGGGGTCCTGGTTGTCCTCTGTCGAGCACCGGCCGTAGGCCGCGAGTTCACCGATCCCGTCGTCGACCGGCTCGGCCACCTCAAGGCCTAAGATGTCGTCCAGCGTCGACCACGGGTCGTTGCTGATTTCAGCCGTCACGGTTCCTCCTCTGCCGGTTCGTCCAGCACCGGCACCTCGGTAAGCTCGATCAGAATGGCCAGCAGTCCGCGTGCCGCGGATGGCGTCAGCTCTGGCAATCCAGCAGGTAGGATAACCCGGATCGGTCGATCCTCGGAGTGAGAGGCGCTCACGAGCGACCTTCCTGCCCGGTCGATTCGCTGCCTTCCCTTGCGCGATCGATTGCACTCCTGATTTCAGCCGTTCGGTACCCGCGGACCTGCCGGGTCTCGCCGTCTTCGCCGGTCACGCGGTCGCGTGTCGGCCGGCATCCCACTTCGGCCATCTGCTGCGCGAACGTCCGGGAGTCGATCTCCAGGACGTCTAGCAACTCGGCTGTCGGCACGAAGTCTCTACCGTCCGGTCCGAGATCGTCCCCCAGGTACTCGACGAGCGATGTGAGCACCTCGGGTAGTTCGCTAGGCGACTCAGTCGCGTGACCTGCACCGATCGCCCTGACCGCGGCCGCGTGGTCGAGCACGGGCATGGTGTCCTGCCCGGCCGCGTGCCCGGTGAGCGTCCCGGCCGCCTCGCGCAGCGTCCGGCCCTGCTCGCAGATGGTCCGCCAGTCCTCGTTCGGCATGTAGTAGGTCCGAACGGTCATGGCCAGCACATCGGCGCCGGCTGACGTGTCGCCGTCCGGCCGGAGGACGCCCACTCCCTTGTGCGAGGGCAGCAGCCGACTGGAGTCGAACCCGCGCGTGTTCATCTGCTCGCCGAGCACGATGTTCGAGTCGCGCCAGTCCATGACTCGCAGCGCGAACCGCGACCCGAGTACCGCCCGCAGCCCGGATGGGATCGTCTTCGAGTCCGGTCGCTGCGTCGCCAGCACGAGCACGATCCCAGCGGCCGGTCCCTTCTTCGCCAGCCACGTCAGCAACTCGCCGACGTACTCACCCGCAGTGAGCTTCTTCCCTTGCACGTCAACGGGCGTGCGATCCTCCAACGGAACCTGGACCTCATCGATGAAGATCGCGGTGATCGGCATGTTCAGCGCCTTGTCGCGGGACATCTCCGGCGTGACCTTCGATTCCGGACACGTCAGGTCGTCCAGGTCGCGCATCCGCCGGAACCGTGACTGAACCTCGCCGACCAGCTCAATCAGCCAGTTCACAAGCGCCAGAACGTGTTCGGACTCGTCACCGGACATGAAACGGTGCGCCACCAGGCCGGCCGCGTCCCAGTCCTTCCCGGCCTTGAAGTCCGCCACGTACAGGCGCACCCAGGCGTCCAGAATGAGCCCGGCCGCTGCGAGCCGGGCGGCGAAGGTCTTACCCTGCCGGGGGATGGCACCGACCAGTAGGGACGTCCACACCAACGGCAGGTCGATCCGCCGGTCCCGCGCGTCCCGTCCGAACGGGATCGGCCGCCACGCATCCCACTGCGTCACGCCCAGGAGCGGCGTCCGCAACGGCGGCGACGCGTACGGGTCCTCATCAGCCACCCACATCGACACCCGTCCGGCGTGTCCACCGTTGCCGCGGACCCGTTCGACGATCAGTTGAACCTCATCGACGGCGAGCGCCGACGCGAGGGCATCCCGGTTCTTCACCACGTCGGCCGCCTTGCGGGTGGCGGGAAGGTCGACGGTGACCGCCCACCCGTCGCCGACGCGCGTCGCGCGCTCGACCAGCCGCAACGCCTCGTCCTTGCCGATCAGCTTCGCGTCCCGGAATGCGTCCACCAGCACCTGCGGGTCCATCGTCCAGGTCAGCGTCCGCGGCCCGGCGAGCGCTGGCTTCCGGCCGGGACTGCCGTCCTTCTTGCGCCCAAGGACCGCGAGCGCCACGGAGGCGGCGGCCCCGCCGATCCACAGAGGATCGTTGCCGTACACCAGGTCAACGACGGCCACACCGACGGTCGCGACGACCAGGACGGCACCAGTCACCTTCCAGCGGAACAGGGTGAGCGCCCGAATCTCAGTGAACTTGTCGGCCAACTTCTCCGACTCTTCGGCCGCCGTCCGGTAGTCCCGGACGGTGACCCACCCACGCCACCACCGCACCCCGACGACCAGCCCCCGAACAACCGCGCCGACGTACCGCCACGGCGATTTCACCAGCCCAACGACGGCGTCCTTGCCTGCCTGGATGGCCTGAGGCTTGCTCTTCAGCCACAACGGCACACGCGGCGAGTGCCGCCACCACCGGACGAAGCGGTTCGTCTTCGGCTCCCGCCGACGCGGTTGAGGCAACGTGTCGTCCACCAACTCGCCGTCAAACACGGGATCGGCCTTGATCGGCAATGAGTCAGCCATTGCCCACCTCCGACCGCAGCGCCCGCGCCAGCCGGGGCGACAAGCCCCGCGAGCAGCCGGTAGCCCGCCGCACCCAGGCCGGCGTGATCTCGATGTCCGGCGTCCAGCTCTCCCGAGCGATAGCGAGGTAATCGGCGAACAGCACCCGTCGCCCGGTCTCCTGCTGGACGGGACGCCGTTCAGCCGCGACCAACACGGCATCGGTCAGCTTGTCCCGCAGGTCGGTGATCGCCTCGACAGCAACGAACACCACGAGCGGCGGCACCGAGTGCAGCACGATCGCCGCCGGTTCCTCGGCCGCAAACGACGTCCAGGTGTTCATGACGTAGGTGGCCGCGAGCGTGAACCACTTCGCCCGTCGCACCCAGACGCCGGTCCGGACCTGGTACCGCGCAGTGACCTGCTCGGCCCGCAGAATCGCCAGCAGAACAAGCGAGACGGTCGGGTCTAGCACCCACGCGGCCAGCCACGGCAGCGACCCCGGCCGGGTCCCGGCCGACGCGAAACCCTGGACGTTGGTCATCGTGAACGCGAGCCCGAGCACGATCCCGGACCAGCACATCCAGTCGACCTGCCGCCGCACCCGCTCGATCCGCAGCGCGACGACGTCCGGATCGGTCTGGTAAGCGCGCACCTCTGCCGCTTCGGCCGCGTCCTGCGCAAGCCGTTGCGCCCGGTTCATCGCCGACCACCCCGCTTCGACGTGTCGACGGTGGTCACCGTTATGGCGCGAGTCAGCGCGTAGGACGCGAACAGCGCAGGCAACCCGAGCACGGCGAACAGCAGCCACGGGTTCCCCGGATGGGCGATCACGACCCACTGAACAGCGACGATCAGCCCGGCGTTGAACAACACCCGCCCGACCAGCGACACGAGCCGCGCCCCGCTCCGAGCAGCTTCGGCGGCGGCCTTCGCCCGGCGGGAACCCGCCCGCCAGACCCAGAACAACACGAGCAGCACGCCGACACCGGCGAGAATCTGCGTGGGCGTCACGGTGAGTCCGTTCATCGCGCACCCCGATCGGTCCGTTCGCCGCGCCGCAGCCATACGGGATGCAGGGCCCGCCGATCGTCGTCGGTCATCCCGCCCCAAACGCCGACCGTGTCGAGGCCGGCCGTCCGCAACTCCAGCTCCAGGCACTCGTCCCGGACAGGGCACCCGCCACACAGCCGCTCGGCCAGCTCGCCGTCGCTGTCAGCGTCGGGTGGCCCGTCGTCCGGCGGGGGCCACATACAGACTCCTTCGCTGGTCACGACGTCGGTCAGGACCTCGGTCGGAACCCAGCGCAGCCGGTCCAGCCGCCAGGCGATCCCGATCAACTGCAGGTCGTTGGCGCTCACGCGGCACCTCCGGCCTGACGTGACCCGAGCAGACGGGCCAGCTCTGTAGACGACACACGGAGGCCGGAACGGCAGCGGGTGGCGCGCAGCTCGTGCGTCCGGATCGCCCGGCTCACCGCAGCGCGGGAGACGCCGAGCAGCCAGGCCGCTTCTCGAATGGTGTGAAAGGTGATGTGCGAGTTCATGAGAAAGGCCAATCTGATGATTTCAAGACTATATTGTTGATTTCAGCTCTTCGACGGGCGCGTTTGTCCGACGCGCCGCCGACGAAGTGCTAGGCGACGTGGTGAAAGCGCGAAGAACCGCTAATCTCGGCGCTGAGGCGGAGCGCGGAGGAATACGTGACGGAGGACTGGGCGGCAGTCGCCAAGGCCATCAACATGCGCGTGAACGAACTCGGCTGGCGACAACGCGAGCTGGCCGAGCGATCGCACGTG
>DASXXB010000257.1:0-3016 GCA_036503355.1 Kribbella sp.
ACAACGCCGGCTTCCTCGGGTTCGCCGCCGTCCTGCCATCTGCTCGCGGCCTCGGGGCGGGGCGCGCGTTGGGCGAGGCCGTGCTGCAATGGTCGGCCGAGACCGGGTACACGTCAGTCGTGACCGACTGGCGGGTGACGAACCTGCTGTCGTCGCGGGCGTGGCCACGGCTCGGGTTCCGGCAGACGTTCCACCGTCTGCACCGGCTGATCGGGCACTGACCGCCGGTTGTCCACAGGTTCGGATTCACCGGTCCGGACGAGGGCTGATCACTGCATCTTCTTGGTCACGAAGGGCGTCTCGCAGCAGGCGGGGCGCCGACGTTCCCAGGAGGCAGTCATGTCGCGTTCACCGCTCCGTTCCCGAGTCATGCCGTCCGCCCGTCGTATCGTGACCGGGAGCGCGGTCGTCCTGGCCTCACTCGGCGTCTCGGCGACCGCCCAGGCCGCGCCGGCATCACCGACGTACCCCGCTGTCTCTCCATCGACTGTTTCCCCATCGACCGAGCAAAGGGCTGGCACCTTGGACGGCTTCGTGATCGAGAACCTTCCCGACGGCATCGGTTCGCCGAGCGACTTCGAGTACGAGTGGGAGGACGTGTCCTTCCACAGCCGGGTCTGGGAGACCGGCCCGAACGACGAAGGAGCCTTCAAGGTCGACCTGACCGTGAAGACGATCCGCGGCGAGAAGCTCACCGATCTCGAGGCCGTGAAGGACTTCCTCGTCGAATACGAAGAGAAAGAGCCTGGCGACTGGCAGCTGACCCCGGTGAAGGTCGGTGGGTACGACGGTCTGTTCGCCGGCGACGAGGTGTTCTACTTCATCGAGCCGGGCGTCGCCGCCGAGGTGACGATCGACCACGAGCGGTTCACCGACGAGGACGTGCTCGACACCGCGGCCGGCTTCCATCCGGAACCGGCCTGATGCCGTAGGCAACCACCCTGGCAAAGGAACGGGGCGGCGACGCCGACTGGTGTCGGTGTCGCCGCCCCGGGAGTGCCCTGCGGGTCAGCCCGTCGGAGAGCTCGGCGGGCTCGACGGGGTCGTCGATGCCGGCGGTGCGGCCGGTGTCGACGGACTGCCCGACGGCTTTGGCGTCGGCGTCACCGTGGCGCCGGCGGCGACCGCTCTGTCGAGCGCTGCCTTCATCTTGTCGACGTTCTGCTGATAGCCCGCCAGGTCACCCTTCTTGAGGGCGTCCTGTGCCGCGGCATAGGCGGCCTGCGCATCGGCCAGCGCCTGCTTGACCGTTGGGCTCTGCTGGTTGGGCGGCGGCGTCGTGGTTCCTGGTGGGTTCTCACCTGTGTCGACACTGGTCTTGAAGACCTTGGTGAGAGCTTCCTGCAGCGTCGAGCCGTAGGCGACCCCATCGCCGAAGGACACCAGGACGTACCGCAGGACGGGGTAACTGCCCGGCCCACTGGTCCGCGAGGAGTACACCGGCTGGACGTAGAGCAGACCACCGCCGAGCGGCAGCGTCAGCAGGTTGCCGTACTCGGCTCTGGCACCGCTGTTCGGCTGGTTGATCGGCAGCAACGCCTGTCTGATGCTCTCGTCGGTCTGGAACTTGTTGTAGACCTGCCCCGGACCAGGTATCTGCAGGTTGCCCGGCAATCGAAGAATCCGGAACTTGCCGTAGTCGGGTGACGTGGCCTCGGAATCAACCGCCATGAACGCCGTCAGGTTTTCCCGTTCACCGTTCGGTACGTACACCGACGTCAGCGAGAACTGGGGCTCGGTCTGACCGGGCATCCGCAACGAGAGATAGAAGGGAGGCTGGCTGATATGGGTCGACGAGTCGCCACCGGAGGAGACCGCGGTCGGGTCGTCCGGGACGCGCCACAGGTCGCTGTTCTGGTACCAGGTGCCGGAGTCCTGGACGTGGTACTTCGCGAGCAGGTCGCGCTGCACCTTGAACATGTCCTCGGGGTAGCGAAGGTGCGACATCAACGCCGGCGAGATGTCGGACTTCGGCTTGACCGTGCCCGGGAAGGCCTTCATCCAGGTCTTCAGCACCGGGTCGCTCTCGTCCCACGCGTACAGCTCGACCGAGCCGTCGTAGGCGTTCACGACCGCCTTGACCGAGTTCCGGATGTAGTTGATCTTCTCGCTCGGCTGCTGGGCGATCGTGCCGCGGCCGGTCGTGGTGTCCCGCGTGCTGGTGTCCAGGCCGACCTTCTCGGAGTACGGGTAGTTGTCCGAGGTGGTGTAGCCGTCGACGATCCAGACCACCTGGCCGTCGACGATCGCCGGGTAGGGGTCACCGTCCGGCGTCAGCCACGGCGCCGCCTTCTCGACCCGCTCGCGCGGGCTGCGGTCGTAGAGGATCTTCGAGTCCGCGTTCACCCGGCTCGACAGCAGGATGTTCGCATCCCGGAACTTGGTGGCGTAGAGCAACCGGTTGAAGAACGATCCGACCTTGACGCCGCCCTTGCCCTCGTAGGTGTTCAGCGTCGGGTCGCCGCCGCTCTTGCCCTCGGGGGTGTCGAGCTCGACCGGCGAGGCTCCCTTCGGAGCGCCGACGATCGAGTAGTCCGGCGACTGCTCGCCGAAGTAGATCCGCGGTTCGTAGTCGCCGAGCTGCCCGGTGGGCGGCAGGTCCTTCTCGGTGAAGACCGGCGTACCGTCGGTGGCGCGCTGGTTCCCGTTCGCCGCGACGACGCCGTAGCCGTGGGTGTAAACGGTGTGGTCGTTGTTCCAGTTCCGCTGGCCGGCCGGCAGCCGGTCGACCTGGACCTCGCGCACCGCAATCACCGTGTCGTTGTTCTTGTCCTTGATCTTGTACCGGTCGACGTCGAGGTCCGTCGGGAACGAGTAGAACCCTCGGACCTGCTGGAGCTGTTCGAACGTCGGCCCGATCACGGTCGGGTCGATAAGCCGGATCCCCGGGAGCACCTCGGCGTCCGCCGTCAGCTCGCTCGGCTTGGCCGTCGTTGCCGCCGGGTATTCGGTGATGTCGGTGTTCTCGAGTCCGTACGCCTGGCGTGTGGCCGCGATGTTCTTGTCGATGTACGGG
>DASXXB010000258.1:0-6007 GCA_036503355.1 Kribbella sp.
AGCCGCTGCAGCCACTTCGGGCCGATCTGCATCGGCAGCAGGATGCCGGACAGCAGCAGGAGCGGCATGGCGATGCCGTTCAGCAGCGGGGCCAGCGCGTCCTCGCTCTTGGTGATCAGCGCGACGGAGTACGACAGCGAGGCGAACGTGGCCCCGAGCAGCGCGACGATCACCAGCGAGAGCAGTACGCCGCCCCACGGGGCCCGCAGACCGAGCGGGAGTGCGGCGAGCAGCAGGAGCACGGACTGCGCCACGAGCACCACGACGTCCCGCAGTACCCGCCCCGCCATCAGCGCGATGCGGGAGGCAGGCGTGACGCGGTCGGCTTCGATGACACCGGCCCGGTACTCCGCGATCAGGCCGAAGCCGACGAACATCGCACCGAACATGCCGAGCTGCACGATCAGGCCGGGGATGAACACCTGGTAGGCGTTCGTGGTGGTGCCCTGGCTGATCTGCGCGGTGATCGGCTTCAGCAGCGGGCCGAACAGGAACAGGTACATCAGCGGCTGGCTCAGCATCAGGATCGACCACATCGGGTTCCGCAGCGACAGCCGCATCGATCGGTGGAACACGATCCAGGTCTCGCGCAAGGTCCTCACGCCGCGGTCTCCTTGTCGTTCGCAGGCGTCGCGTCCTCGTCGCGGAGCGAGCGGCCGGTCATGGTCAGGAACACGTCGTCGAGCGTCGGCCGATGCACCTCGACCCCGTGCAACTCGATGCCCTGGGCATCGATCGAGCGGAGCAGCCCGGGCAGCACCGAGCCGCCGCGCGGGATCCGGAACCCGACCACGTCACTGTCGGTCTCGATCTGGGTCGCGCCGTCGAGCGCCTCGACGATCTTCATCACCGACGGGGCCTGCGCCGCATCTGCCAGGCTCAGCCGGACCGCGTCACCGGAGACCTGCTGCTTCAGGTTGTCCGGCGTACCCGAGGCGACGATCTTCCCGTGGTCGATGACCAGGATCCGGTCGCACAGCGCGTCCGCCTCGTCCAGGTAGTGAGTGGTCAGGAAGATCGTCGCGCCACGGTCGCGCAGGCCGCGGATGTGCTCCCAGAGATTCGCCCGGGCCTGCGGGTCGAGGCCGGTGGTCGGCTCGTCGAGGAAGATCAGCTTCGGGTCGTGGATCAGGCCCATCACGATGTCGAGGCGCCGCCGCTGGCCGCCGGACAGCGTCTTGCACTGGCGCCGCCACAACCCCGGCAGGTCGAGCTCCTCGAACAGCCGCTGCCCGTCCGCGGCCGCCTTCGCCTTCGGTACGCCGTACAGCCGGGCGTGGTCGACGACCTCGTCGCCGGCGACCGCCTCGGGCAGCGTGGAGCCGCTCTGCGGGACGTACCCGATGCGCCGCCGGACGCCGACCGGGTCCTTGGCGAGGTCGCAACCGGCCACCGTGGCCGTCCCGCTGGTCGGCTTGATCAGAGTCGCCAGCATCCGCATCGTCGTGGTCTTGCCGGCCCCGTTCGGCCCGAGGAAGCCGACGATCTCCCCGTCGGCCACCTCCAGGTCGACGCCTTGGACGGCCTGCACCGCCCCCCGCCTGGTCTTGAAGGTCCGCACCAGCCCGTGCGCTTCGATCATCATGTGAGCCAGTGTGATTGATCAACTTTGACTAGTCAATCTTGATTAACTACTCCGGCCGGTCGGGGGATCCGGGATCTCGCCCCAGTGCGTCACCATGCCGGGATACGGCTCCCAGTCCGCCGGCTCGCCCGCGAACGCGTAGGCCCCGTCGCGGATCCGGTCCAGGAACTCCCGGGTCCACTGCAGCTCACCCTCGTCGCGGGCCTTGCTGATGCGGAACATCTCGACCACGTGGTTCGGCGTACCGGGGTCTTCCTGGATCTGGCGTTCGGAGAACGGCTCGGACTTCAACCAGGTCTCGAGCTGGCTGATCCGCGCCTCCAGCGCGGCGATCACCTCGTCGCGGCGCAGCGACCACAAGAAGCTGAGCGCGGCCTGCATCTTGTCGGGGTGGAACCCGTCGACCGTCCACAACATGCCGCGGAGCAGGGAGAAGTACTCCGTCTCGCCGTCCGTGGTCAGCTTGTACGACGTACGCCCGGGCCGGTGTGCACCGTCCTGCTCGATCTCCTGGAGTGCGCCGTGCTTGGCCAGCGTCCGCAGGCCGGTGTAGATCGAGCCGGGGTTGACGTTCGCCCAGTCCTGCACGTTCCAGGTCAGCAGCTCACGCCGCAGCTGGTACCCGTAGGCCGGCTGGAAGATCCGCACGACCCCGAGCAGCAACAACCGCGTGGTGGACATGGTCGCAGTGTAAATCCGGACGACCATCGCGCACCGGCAGGCGTACGCTCCGGGCATGGACGTCCGGGTGACCACCGATCCGCAGGCTTTCGAGCAGACCGTCTTCCCTTTCCTGCAAGCCGATCCGGTGCTGCACACGATCATCATGACCAACGTCCACGAGCGCGCGAACGGTACGGCGCGCACCGAGGAGGGACCGTCGTACTTCGTTTCCGTACACGACCCGGACGTCGTCGGTGTGGCGATGCGTACGCCGGGGCGCGCTGTGTACCTCGGCGCGCTGCGGGATGACCTCGCCGAGCCGATCGCCGACGCGTATGCCGACGTACTGCCGCAGCTGCAGGGTGTCGCCGGTGACCGTCCCGCGGCGCTCCGCTTCGGAAGGCGCTGGTGTGAGCTGTGGGGTGGCAAGGCGAGCGAGACGCGCGGCACCCGGCTACACCGGCTGGTGGAGCTCGCCCGCCTCGAGGCCGAGGGTGCGCCGCGGCCGGTACGCGCTGACGACATCGACCTGGTCGCCGCCTGGGGCGACGGCTTCGCTGCCGAGGTCACCGACGAGATCGCAACCGACCACCACGAGTGGGCCGAGCGGCGCCGCGCGGAGGGGACGCTGTGGATCTGGGAGGCCGACGGCGTGCCGGTCAGCATGGTCGGCTACCACCCGGCCCTGTTCGGCGTCTGCCGCGTCGGACCGGTCTACACGCCACCCGAACACCGGCGGCACGGGTACGCCGGGGCGCTGACCAGCCACGTCACCGCGAAGATCCTTGCCGACGGCAACCAGGCTTGCCTGTACACGGACCTGGCCAACCCGACCTCGAACAAGATCTACCACCAGGCGGGATACCGCCCGGTGGCAGACTTCGTCGACCTGGAGTTCAGCTGAGATCGAGCGACTGACCGGGCGTCAGGCCGTGGTACGGCCGGCCGCCTGCCTCGCCGATCCAGCGCTGCATCATGCCGAGGCCGACGTCGCTGAGCAGCGCGTTGTGGATGCCGACCGTCTGCTGCGCCTTGATCGAGCGGGCGTACTCGACCGCCGGTGCGAGCGAGAACCACGGACCGGAGATCGGCACCAGGTTCGTGTGCACCTCGCGGTCCGGCTGGGTGAACGAGTCGCCCGGATGGTACACGGCGTCCTCGACCAGGAACCCGACGTTCTCGCACGGTACGCCGAGCTCCGGCAGGATCACCGCGTGATCCTTGCCGTAGGCACGGACCGCGAAGCCGGCCGCGTCGAACGACTGCCCGTCCGAAACCACCGTGACCCGCTCGTTGCCGAGCTGGTTCGCCACCGCGGCCGTGGTGTAGATCGGCGCCTCGAGGCCGCGCAGCCGCTCGGCGTCCACGTGGTCGGGGTGCTCGTGGGTGATCAGCACCGCGTCGGCCTTCTCGAAGACCGCGCTCTCGCTGAACGTGCCCGGATCGATCAGCAGGACCTTGCCGTCCTTCTCCAGCCGGACACAGGCATGGGCGAACTTGGTGAGCTTCAACTCAGTCTCCTAGCGAGTCTCTCATCGGCACCAGCTTGGCGTTAGTTTCGGCGAGTTCGGCGTCCGGGTCGGAACCGGCGACGATGCCCGCGCCGGCGAACAGCCGCATCCGGCGGGGGTCGTCCGGGTCGGCCTGGCCGCAGCGCAGCGCGATGCACCACTCGCCGTCGCCGGCGGCGTCCATCCAGCCCACCGGACCGCTGAACCGGCCGCGCTGCATGCCCTCGATCTCACCGATCAGGTCCCGCGCGACCGGCGTCGGCGTACCGCAGATGGCCGCGGACGGGTGCAGCGCGGCGGCCAGCCCGAGGGCGGACGCGCCGTTGTTCGCGACACCCGCGACATCGGTGGCCAGGTGCATGACGTTCGGCAGGTGCAGGACGAACGGGGTCTCGGGCACGTTCATCGACTTGCAGTGCGGCTCGAGTGCGTCGGCGACCGAGCGGACGGCGTACTCGTGCTCCTCGAGGTCCTTGCTCGATCGGGCCAGCGACGCGGCCAGCGCCAGGTCGTGGGCGTCGTCGCCGGTACGGCGGATCGTGCCGGCCAGCACGCGGGACGTGATCAGGCCCTTCTCCCGGCGGACCAGCAGCTCGGGGGTGGCGCCGATCAGTCCGTCGACCGAGAACGTCCAGCAGTTCGGGTACGCCGTCGCGAGCCGGTGCAACGGCCAGCGCAGATCGATCGGCTGCTCGGCGATCGCGATCAGGTCGCGGGCCAGCACCACCTTGTCCAGGTCACCCGCGGTGATCCGGCGGACCGCGTCGGCGACGATGCTCGACCAGGCGGTCCCGGTCCGGGCGCCGTCGGCGAACGTCACGTCGTACACCGGCGACGGCTCGTGGACCTGCAGCTGCGGCGGCGCGGTCAGCGAACTGGCCGGCGAGATCGTCGTCACCCAGGTGGTGCCGGCGCGGCGGCCGACGATCACCTCGGGCACCACCAGCTCGCTCGGGTCGGCGTCGGTGAAGCCGAACGACCCGAAACAGACCAGTCCGGAGCCGGGTACGCCGACCTCGTCACGGACCACCGCTGCGCCGGTCAGCTCCTGCCACCAGGCGGTGGCCTTCTGGAAGCGGTTGCTCCCGGCAACGTCCAGCCGGGCCGCCACGCCCCAGCCGACGTGCCCGTCGCCCCGCCGTACCCACGCGAGTCCGCCCTCGTCCGGCAGATGGTCGAGCAGGTACGCCGACACACCCTCCACCGGTTGACTGCGAACCACCAACTGCGGTGCGGGGCCTCGGGTCGCGAGGGCCGCACGGCTCCCTGGAGATGCACTCACGAGTAGCAAGCGTATGCCTCCCGTCTGCCCCACCCATGCCCGCGTGATGAACTAGACAAGTGACCCGCGCAGATCTCAGCAAGCAACCGCACGACGTGGCGGCGATGTTCGACAACGTGGCCGAGGGGTACGACCGGACCAACGCGGTCGCGACGATGGGTCTGGAGAAGCTGTACTGGCGGCCCGCGACACTGGCCGCGATCGCGCCCCGGAAGGGGATGAAGATCCTCGACCTGGCGGCCGGCACCGGCGCGTCCAGCATCAAGCTCCGCGAGGCCGGCGCCGAGGTGGTGTCCTGCGACTTCTCGGTCGGCATGCTGACGGTCGGCAAGCGCCGGCACCCCGAGCTGGACCTGATCGCGGGCGACGCGCTCCGGCTGCCGTTCGCGGACGGCACCTTCGACGTGGTGACGATCTCCTGGGCGCTGCGGAACGTGAACGACGTCCCGCTGGCGCTGCGCGAGATGCTCCGCGTCACCCGGCCCGGCGGGCGGCTCGTCGTACTCGAGCAGTCGCATCCGACCTGGAAGCCGTTCCGGGTCGTGTACCTGGAGTACATGATGCGCGCGGTGCCGGCGGTGGCAAAGGTGGTGTCGACCAACCCCGAGGCATACGAGTACCTGGCCGAGTCGACCCGCGCCTGGCTGCCGCAGGAGCCACTGGCCCGGGCGATCCAGGACGCCGGCTGGACCCGGGTGCAATGGCGCAACCTGACCGGCGGCCTGGTCGCGATCCACCGTGGAGTGCGGAGCCAATAGAACTGGCCAGTTAATTACGCAACGGAAATTATGCGTAATTGGCTTGCCTGCAAGGGGGGTTGGGGCCAGTTTCGTGTCCGAGTCAGGCAGTCCTAGACTGTCGAGTGAAGAGGGCTCGTGAAGTCGTTCACGAGCGCACACGCCCCCCAAGAACATCCAGGCCGGAGAGATGAGCCAGAGCGTGCCGAGCGGGCAGCAGGCGGAGACC
>DASXXB010000259.1:0-10993 GCA_036503355.1 Kribbella sp.
TCGCCGTCGTCGCCGCAATCGCCGTCTTCTGACCCCTCCCGCGGCCCCGCACGTGAGCGTCGTACAGGTCGAGGTCGTGCGGGTGTTCACCGACCCCGACGGCAACTTCGGCAACCCGCTGGGCATCGTCGACGGCCGCCACGTTGCCGAGGCAGACCGCCAACGGGTCGCCGCCGCGCTCGGTTACAGCGAGACTGTGTACATCGACGACGCCGCCACCGGCACGCTCCGCATCTACTCCGCCACCGGCGAGATGTCCTTCGCCGGCCATCCCACCGTCGGCGCCGCCGCGTACCTCCACACCCACGGCCACCCGGTGGACACCCTCCACGTCCCGGCAGGCCCCATCCCAGTCACCCGCTCCGGAGACCTCTACGCCGTCCGAGCCGACGCCACGTGGGGAAGCCGCTGGGACTGGCACCACCTGGACTCACCCGAGGCAGTCCTCGCCGCCGACCGCACGTCGTACGACGCCGGCCACACCTTCCTCTGGTCCTGGCAGGACGAGCCCGCCGGCATCATCCGGGCCCGAGCGTTCGCCCCCGCCATGAACGTCGTCGAAGACGAAGCGACCGGGTCCGCGGTCACCCAACTGACAGCCCAACTCACCCGGGACCTCCTGGTCGTCCAAGGCGCCGGCTCTCACCTCCACACCACCTGGCACCCGCCTACCCACGCCACGGTCGGTGGCCGTGTTGTCCCCGCCGAGTCGCGCACCCTCACGATCTGATCGCGTCCCCGGCATCCGTTGACGGGTGGAGGGGAGCGGATGGAGCATGGTGGCTCTACTTGGGGAGGTTCTTGTGGCGGAGGTTGTCAGGGCGGCGCTGGTTCAGACTTCTTGGACGGGTGACAAGGAGTCCATGATCAAGGCGCACGAGGAGTACGCGCGGCAGGCCGCGGCTCAGGGCGCCAAGGTGATCTGTTTCCAGGAGCTCTTCTACGGACCGTACTTCTGTCAGAAACAGGACGCCGAGTACTACGAGTACGCCGAATCCGTGCCGGGCCCCACCACCGAGCGGTTCGCCGCGCTGGCGCAGGAGCTCGGGATGGTGATGGTGCTCCCGGTGTACGAGCAGGAGCAGCCCGGCGTGCTGTACAACACCGCCGCGGTGATCGATGCCGACGGCACCTACCTCGGCAAGTACCGGAAGAACCACATCCCGCAGGTGAAGGGCTTCTGGGAGAAGTTCTACTTCCGGCCGGGCAACCTCGGGTACCCGATCTTCGACACCGCGGTCGGCCGGATCGGCGTCTACATCTGCTACGACCGGCACTTCCCGGAGGGCTGGCGCGCGCTCGGCCTGGCCGGCGCGAAGATCGTGTTCAACCCGTCGGCGACCAGCCGCGGACTGTCGGCGTACCTGTGGAAACTCGAGCAGCCCGCGAGCGCGGTCGCCAACGAGTACTACATCGGCGCGATCAACCGGGTCGGGATCGAGTCCGAGTTCGGCGACAACGACTTCTACGGTACGTCGTACTTCGTCGACCCGGAGGGCAAGTTCGTCGGCGATGTCGGTCATGACCACGATCCGGAATTGATCGTCCGCGACCTGGACCTCGGACTCCTGGACACGGTCCGCGACCGCTGGCAGTTCTACCGCGACCGCCGCCCGGACGCGTACGGAGACCTGACGAAGCCCTGAACCTCCTCTTTCCTTTCCTTCCTACGAAACAACCAGGGGAGTGGCAGAGATGTCTTTGCTGGTCAAAGGTGGAACCGTCGTCGGACCGACCGGGACGCGGCTCGCGGACGTGCTGGTCGAGGGCGAGAAGATCGTTGCCGTCCTGGACCCGTCGTTCACGGCCACGATCACGGCCGGCGAGGTGATCGATGCCGCAGGCAAGTACGTGATCCCGGGCGGGATCGATGCGCACACGCACATGGAGATGCCGTTCGGCGGTACGTCGGCCAGCGACACGTTCGACACCGGCACCCGCGCCGCGGCGTACGGCGGGACCACCACGATCATCGACTTCGCGATCCAGCGCACCGGCGAGGTGGTGCAGGACGGGCTGGCCGCCTGGCACGCGAAGACCGAGGGCGAGTGCCACATCGACTACGCGTTCCACATGATCCTCGGCGGTGTCGACGCCGACGCACTGAAGGCGATGGACCAGCTGGTTGCGGACGAGGGCATCACGAGTTTCAAGCTGTTCATGGCCTACCCGGGCGTCTTCTACTCCGACGACGGGCAGATCCTCCGCGCGATGCAGACCGCGCGCGAGAACGGCGCGATGATCATGATGCACGCCGAGAACGGGATCGCGATCGACGTCCTCGTCCAGCAGGCGATCGAACGCGGCGAGACCGACCCGATCCACCACGGGATCACCCGCCCGGCCGCGCTCGAGGCGGAGGCGACGAACCGGGCGATCGCGCTCGCCGAGGTTGCCCGCGACTGCCCGCTGTACATCGTGCACCTGTCCGCGAGCCAGGCGCTGGAGAAGGTCGCCGAGGCGCGGCACCAGGGGCGCAACGTGTTCGCGGAGACGTGCCCGCAGTACCTCTATCTGACGCTCGAGGACCAGCTCGGCGCGCCCGGGTTCGAGGGCGCGAAGTGGGTCTGCTCGACGCCGCTGCGCAGCAAGCACGAGACGCACGCCCGCGATCTGTGGAAGGGCCTGCGGACCAACGAGCTGGCGATCGTGTCGACCGATCACTGCCCGTTCTGCATGAAGGACCAGAAGGAGCTCGGCCTCGGCGACTTCTCCAAGATCCCGAACGGGATCGGCGGCGTCGAGCACCGCGTCGACCTGGTCTACCAGGGCGTGGTGGACGGGAAGCTGTCGCTGGAGCGCTGGGTGGAGACGATCGCGACCACGCCGGCCCGGATGTTCGGGCTGTACCCGCAGAAGGGGATCGTGCAGCCCGGATCCGACGCGGACCTGGTGATCTACGACCCGGACGGTACGACGCGGATCGGCGTCGAGACGCACCACATGAACATGGACTACTCGGCGTACGAAGGCACCGAGATCCAGGGCCGGGTCGGTACGGTGATCTCGCGCGGCGAGGTGATCGTGGCCGACGGCAACTACCACGGCCGCAAAGGCCGCGGCAAGTTCCTCAAACGCGGCCTGTCGTCCTATCTGATGTAAGGAGATGCCGTGGACTTCGGTGTGGTGTTTCAGTGTGATCCGCCCGCGTCCACGGTCGTGGAGCTGGCGCGGAAGGCGGAGGACGCGGGGTTCGGCTACGTGTGGACGTTCGACTCGCACCTGTTGTGGCAGGAGCCGTTCGTCATCTACAGCCAGATCCTGGCGAGCACGCGTAGGGTGATCGTCGGGCCGATGGTGACCAACCCGGGGACGCGGGACTGGACCGTGATCGCCTCGCAGTTCGCGACGCTGAACGAGATGTTCGGCAACCGCACGATCTGCGGGATCGGGCGCGGCGACTCGGCGCTGCGGACGCTCGGCGCGCAGCCGGGGACGATCGCGGAAATGAAGCAGTGTGTCGAGGTCGTGCGGTCGCTCGCCCGCGGCGAAACGGTCTCGTATCGCGGGCAGCAGCTGAAGTTCGCCTGGGTGCAGAACGGCGCGCTCGACGTGTGGGTGGCGGCGTACGGTCCCAGAGCTCTGGCCGCGACCGGCGAGGTCGGCGACGGGTACATCCTCCAGCTCGCCGATCCGGACATCGCGCAGTGGATGATCACCGCAGTACGTCGTTCCGCGGAGCAGGCGGGCCGCGACCCGATGGCGATCAAGTTCTGCGTGGCGGCGCCGGCGTACGTCGGGGACGACCTGGAGCACCAGCGCGAGCAGACCCGCTGGTTCGGCGGCATGGTCGGGAACCACGTCGCGGACATCGTGGCGCGCTACGGAACCTCAGGCGCCGTACCGCGTGCGCTGACCGACTACATCGAGGGCCGCAAGGGCTACGACTACTCCGAACACGGCCGCGCCGGCAACACCCACACCACCTTCGTCCCCGACGAGGTCGTCGACCGCTTCTGCATCCTCGGCCCGGTCGACAACCACCTCGCCCGGCTGGCCGAGCTGAAGGCCCTCGGCGTCGACCAGTTCGCCCTATACCTCCAACACGACGCAAAGGAGCAAACCCTGGCGGCGTACGGGAAGGACATCATCCCCGCGTTCTGAAGGCGTCAGGCATGCGTGACCGCGAGGCTGTCGGTGACGGCCGAGATGTCGCCGGCGTCGGAGATCAGGGCGATGTAGCCGTCGGGGCGGATCAGGACGAGGGTCTGGTCGTTCGCGTCGTAGGTGGTGGCCAGGGCGCCGTCGGTGTCGGCGATCTCGCCGGGGTCGGTGGGACGGCCAACGACCCGGAGCGTCCTGACACCTTCGATTGCCGGCACGGGCCCGAAGCCCAGCAGCGTGAACTGCCCGCCGCCGGTCAGCTCGAACAGCCGGCGTACGCCGTCCACGGTCAGTAACTTGGTCGCATCGGGCGCACGGTCGCCGGCCCGGAGCGGTGCCGTGTCGTCGCGGTCGTCCCGCGCGAGGCTGGACCCGCGATAGCCGATGTCGAGTTGCATCGTGGTCGCATCGCGGCGTACGACGATCGTGTTCTGGTCGATCGCCTGCGCGAGGCGCTCGTTCGACAGTGCGAGTACGCCGGCAGCGATCGGCCGGCGCTCCGCCTCGTACGTGTCGAGCAACTCCGGCGAGGCGCCGTTCACCACCGCCGCGAGTTTCCAGCCGAGGTTGTACGCGTCCTGGATCCCGGTGTTCATGCCCTGACCACCGGCCGGTGAATGGATGTGCGCCGCGTCGCCCGCGAGGAACACGCGCCGCTCGCGGTAGCGGTCGACGAGGCGGATGTTCGCGCGCCACAGCGACGACCACTCCGGCTCGTGCAGGCGGAGGTCTGTGCGGCCGCTGCGCCGCTCGAGGATCGCCTGCAGGTTGGCGAGGCCGACCTCGGGATCCTGGCCCGGCGCGATGCTCGCCTGGTACTGGAAGAGGTCGGTCGAGGGGAGTGGGCAGAGCGTGACGAGGCCCTCGTCGTGGCGCCACATCTGCCAGGCGTCGCGGTCGAGGCCGTCGACCTCGACGTCGGCGATGATCATCCGCACCGACTCACGAGTCTCGCCCTCGAAGGTGATCCCGGCCTGCTTGCGGACGACGCTGTGGCCGCCGTCGCAGCCGACGAGCCATTGGGCAGTGACCGTCTCGGTCGCGCCGTTCCTGCTGACGACAGCCGTCACGCCCTCGTCCGACTGATCGAATCCGATGAGGGTGCTGCCGAACTCGACGGTGCCGCCGAGCTCCGCCAGCCGTAGTCGCAGCGCCTCCTCGATCCGCCATTCAGGCGTGATCAGACTGGCCGGATACGGGATGTCGGGGCGATCCCCGAGCGTCTCGGTGCCGCTCAGCCGCACCTGGCCGTCGGGACCCGTCGTACGGATCGGCATCGCGAGCCGGCCGTTGGCGATCACGCGATCGACGATGCCAAGGTCCTCGAACACCTCGAGCGTGCGCGGCTGGATGCCCTTGCCGCGCGAGCCGGGCTGCGGGCCCGGTGCGGCCTCGATCAGGCGGAACGGCACGCCATGGCGCGCCAGTTCGCAGGCCAGGGTCAGCCCGGTCGGGCCCGCACCGACGATCAGCACCTGCGGCGATCTCACCGTAAGAAAGGGATTCATTTCCAACACCGTACGCCGGGTTGTGAAGAAAGGAAAGCCTTTCTATCCTGGAGCGGTGGAGAGCGAACCCGTCCGCCGTCGCCGGCACGGCCGGCAGCTCGAGGACGCGCTCCTCGCGGCCGGATGGGACGAGCTGGCCGAGACCGGCTACGCGCACCTCACGATGGAGTCGATCGCCGTCCGCGCCCGGACCAGCGAGGCCGTGCTCTACCGCCGGTGGGCGAACAAGGACCAGCTCGTGCTCGCCGCCATCGAGCACCATCGCAGAGCCAACCCGGTCGAGGTTCCCGACACCGGCGCGCTGCGTACCGACCTGGTCGCGCAGCTGACCGCTCTGGGTGAGGCCTTGGCGGGCTTCTTCGCCATCGTCGTGGGCGCCGCGTTCTCCGGCCTGCTGGCGAAGAGCGGCCTGACCCCCGCGCAGGCCCGCGACCAGGTGGTGGGGGACCAGTTGCGCCCGCACCGGCGGACCATCTACCAGCGGGCGCACGAGCGCGGTGAGATCGACCTCGACCGGATCCCGCCCGCGGTGCTCGACGTACCGTTCGACCTGCTGCGTCACGACCTGCTCATGGGCCTCGAAGCGCCGGAGCCCGCGCGCATCGAGTCGATCGTCGACGAGATCTTCCTGCCGCTGGTGCAGGTTCACGGCGTCCAGCGGTAGGCGCCCGGGAGGAGGTCGGTGACGACGACCGAGCCCGGGCCGTCGGGTGACGGGAGGATGACGCGGATCGTCGGGTGGTAGTCGACGAGGACCTGGCGGTCACGGCCGCAGGGGCCGACGACGCCACGGTTCTCGTTGCCGACAGCCACGATCGTGGTCAGCTCGCGGGCACCCTCCGCGCGGGCCCGGCCGAGGGCGACGAGCTCGGCACAGGGCCCGCCGGTGAAGTGGTACAGGTTGATGCCGGCGTACATCCGGCCGTCGATCCCGCGGACCGCGGCGCCCATCGTGTAGACGCCGTCGGGCCCGTCGGAGTTGGCGTCGACCGTACGGCGGGCCAGCTCGATCAGCTCGCGATCGTCATCGGTCAGCGGCTGCAGGTTCAGCATGCGGCCCACCCTGCCATGTCCGCCCTAGCCCGTGGGAATGAATCCGGCGGGGGCGGGGTTGAAGCACATAGGTCGACTTTTAGTAGCTGTGGTTTTCCCGATCTTTCCTTGCGAGAGATGGTGTTCCGCCGGTGCGACGACGGCCGGGTGTACTGCGACCGCAGTACTCCCCATCTCCGACAAAGGAGCAACAACATGGCACAGGGAACTGTGAAATGGTTCAACGCCGACAAGGGTTTCGGCTTCATCACGGTCGACGGCGGCGGTGCGGACGTCTTCGTCCACTTCTCGGCTATCCAGACCGACGGCTTCCGTAGCCTCGAGGAGAACCAGCGCGTCGAGTTCGACATCGCCCAGGGCCCGAAGGGTCAGCAGGCGGAGTACGTCAAGATCGTCTGATTCCAGCCGGCACGGACGCGGCCCCGCACCTGTTGGGTGCGGGGCCGCGTGCTGTTCTCAGCCGGTGATCCGCTTGAGTTCCGCCTCGGTGACGGACTTGACGGTCTTGATCTCGACGGCCGGGTCGGCGCCGCTGCGGATGATCTTGTTCAGCGCGTCGGAGTACGCCGAACTCGCCTTCGGGGACCAGAGCATCGGGTTCTGCGGGCGACCGTTGTCGTTCAGCAGCTTGACCGCGTCGGCGGCCGGGCCGGACTTCAGCTTCTCGGCCTTCTCCGACAGGCTCTTGCGGGCCGGGACGTGGAAGCCGTACGACTGCGCGAAGTCGAGCTGGTCGTCGGTCTGGTCCACCCACAGCCACTTGACGTACTTCTTCGCCGCGTCGAGGTTCTTCGACTTCGCGTTCACGCACGCGCCGTACGCCCCCACCGGGACACTCGGCGAGCCCGTGCTCGCGTTCAGCTTCGGCCAGGGCAGTACGCCGTAGTCGCCGGGCAGCGCCTTCTCGATCACCGGCAGCGTCCACAGCCCGGTGAACTGCATCGCGGTGAGGCCCTGCGTGAACGAGGCCGGGTCGGACCAGTCGGTCGGTGCCCCGAGCAACAACACCTTCGAGGTCCAGAACTCGCGCAGCTTGCGCAGCGACTCGAACGCAGCGGGGTCGTCGAACCCGAACTGGTTGTCCTTGGTCAGGTAGTCGACGCCGGCCGACCAGAGCGCCGGCCCACCGAGGACGCCGACCCCACCGTCGTTGCCGACGAACAGGCCCTTGACCTTGTCGGTGGTCAGCTTCTTCGCCGCGGCGAGCAGTTCGTCGACGGTCTGCGGAGGCTGTACGCCGGCCGCGCTGAGCAGGCTCTTGCGGTACACGAGGAGCTGCATGTCGATGACCTGCGGGATCGCGTACAGCTTGCCGTCGTACGACATCCGCTCGAGCAGTGCGGAGTTGAAGTCGCTCTTCGCGTCGCCGAGCAGATCGGTCAGCTCGACGACCTGCTTGCCCTTGATCATGTCGATCGTCGGGCCGTTCGGGTACTCGAAGACGTCCGGGCCCTGATCGGTGAGCAGCGCGGTCGCGGCCTTCTTCTCGTAGTCGCCGGGCGACCACTGGATCGTCACCGTGGCGTCCGGGTACGCCTTCGCGTACTTCTCCACCGCCTGCTGCGTGCCCGCCTCGCCGTACTGGTGGTACCACTGCTGCAGCGCCGGCTTCGCGCCCCCGCTGCCCCCGCTCGACGGCCGTCCGCTGTTGGACCCGCACCCCGCCACCGCCATCGCCGACAGCCCGGCCCCGATCCCCAACAACCGCCGCCGCGTCAACCCACTCATTCCCGCCTCCGCTCCGCGCAGTCCACACTCTGCGTAGACCCTACGACCACGGAGGACTATCGGCCGGGCATTTCCAGCGGGCGGGAAGCCAGAGTCAGGCCGGAGCCGGCGTGGGGGACTCGTTGCCGTTGTCGGGGTGGGCGTTGGCTATGCGGGCGACTGCTTCGTCGGGTTTGCGGCCGGCGCGGCGGGCCGCTTCGACGTGCAGGCGGGCCAGCTCGATCACCTGGCGGGAGACCTTCACGGTCCGCTTGTCAGCCATGGTCACTGTCTCCCTCGACGACCTCGATGTCAGCTTCCGCAATATCAGCGTACGCGTCCGCCCCGACGCGGTCGATCGCAACCGCGGCGGTCAGCGCGGCGACCAGGTCGTAGTCCTCCGGCTGTAACAGCTCCGACCTCATCAGTGAGCGCAGCGTGACCACGCCGGCGTCGGTCCCGGCGTCCTCGCCCTCGAGGATCTGCTCGACCGCCCAGCGCACCATCCGCATCGTCTCCTCGCGGTGCCGCCAGGTGTCCAGCTCCCGGTCGGACTTCCGGGTCAGGTAGGCGCCGAGCATCACACCACCGAGCGCGAGCAGGGGTGAGAGGACAGTCATCACGACCCCGACGATCGAGATCCAGGTAGGAATCACGGACACACCCCAGTGCTCATCCTGTCCTCCCAAATCCGTGGTCTTGACCGGTCGATGATGCTACGAAGGAGCATTCCACCCAGCACCGACAGGCATCGACAGGCACCGACAGGCACCGACAGACCAGGATTACAGGGAGCAGTGTCACCGTGACGGACCAGCAGGACGGGTACGACGTCTTCGTACAAGGGACCGTGTTCTACGACATCGTCATGACCGGCCTCGAGTCCGCCCCGCTCACCGGGACCGAGATCTTCGCCGAAGGCATGGGGTCCTGCCCCGGCGGCGTCGCGAACTTCGCGATCGCGGCCGCCCGGCTCGGTCTGAAGAGCGGCCTGGCCGCCGTCTTCGGGGACGACGTGTACGCCGACTTCTGCTGGCGCACGCTCGCGGACCAGGAAGGCGTCGACCTGTCGCACTCGCGCCGGATCGGCCACTGGCACTCTCCGGTCACGGTGTCGATGTCGATCAACCGCGACCGCGCGATGGTCACGCATGCGCACGAGGCGCCCGGCGACCCGAGCAAGCTGGTCGGGCCGGGCCTGAAGACGCGCTCCGCGATCGTCCCGGTCGCGGAGGACCTGCCCGGCTGGACGGTCGAGGCCCGGGAGTCCGGCGCGCTGCTGTTCGGGGACGTCGGCTGGGACCCGACCGACGAGTGGTCACCCGCCGTACTCGACGTACTGGACGGCTTCCACGCCTTCACGCCGAACGCGGGCGAGGCGATGGCCTACACCCGGACGGACACTCCGAAGGCCGCGCTGCACAAGCTCGCCGGCCGGGTGCCGCTCGCGGTGGTGACGAACGGCGCGGACGGCGTACTCGCTATCGACTCGACGACCGGCGAGGAGGAGCAGGTTCCGGCGCTGCCGGTGCGGTCGTACGACCCGACCGGGGCCGGCGACGTGTTCCTGGCGTCACTCGTCCTCGGCACGCTCCGGGGCTGGCCGCTGGCCCACCGGCTCGCGTTCGCCAACCTGTGCGCGGGGCTGTCCGTGCAGCACTTCGGCGGCTCGCTCGCGGCACCCGGCTGGGGCGACATCATCGACTGGGTCCGCGACCACAGCCGGCACCGCCCCGGCGACGTCGACCCGGACGTCCTCCAGCACTACGCGTTCATCGGCGACGTCCTCCCGGAGGGTCCGGTCCCGATCGTCCGGCGCGCCTCTGCCACGATCGCCCGCCAGTCCGACGCGTAAGCGTCCGTTTGAAACGCACCGGGTATCGGACGGGGGTGTACGGAGCGGCAGGTCTGGTCGGCGGCACGCCGTGGAACGCCTAGACTGATCGCCGGCCGCTCCGGTGGCGTACGGTGCACTTCGTGGTTACCGTCGCGTCGCTCCCTGTTCCCGACCACGGCCGGATGAACCCGTGATCCGCTTCGAGAATGTGTCCAAGACGTACGAGGGCCAGTCCAGGGCCGCTCTGCTGAACGTCAACGTCGATATCGAGAAAGGCGAGTTCGTCTTCCTGGTCGGTACCTCCGGGTCCGGCAAGTCGACGTTCCTTCGTCTGGTGCTGCGTGAGCAGCGGACGTCCAAGGGTCACATCATGGTGGCCGGCAAGGACCTGAACCGGCTGGCCAGCTGGCGGATCCCGCAGATGCGCCGCCAGATCGGCACCGTGTTCCAGGACTTCCGCCTGCTGCCGAACAAGACCGTCGCGGAGAACGTCGCGTTCGCGCTGCAGGTGATCGGCAAGCCGCGCCAGCACATCCGCAAGACGGTGCCCGAGGTCCTCGAGCTGGTCGGTCTGGACGGCAAGGAGGACCGGCTCCCGGACGAGCTGTCCGGTGGTGAGCAGCAGCGCGTCGCGATCGCCCGCGCGTTCGTGAACCGGCCGATGATCCTGATCGCCGACGAGCCGACCGGAAACCTCGACCCCGGTACGTCGGTGGGCATCATGAAGCTGCTGGACCGGATCAACCGGACCGGTACGACGGTCGTGATGGCCACCCACGACGTG
>DASXXB010000260.1:0-11045 GCA_036503355.1 Kribbella sp.
GGGCAAGGCCGGTGACCTGGCCGAGCGCGAGGGCGTGGATGTCCGGTACTACTCGGTCATCTACTCGGCGATCGACGACATCGAGGCGGCCCTGAAGGGCATGCTGAAGCCGATCTACGAGGAGGTCACCCTCGGCCAGGCGGAGATCCGGGAGATCTTCCGCTCCTCGAAGGTGGGCAACATCGCCGGTTGTTGGGTGACCAGCGGCCTGATCAGGCGCAACGCCAAGGTCCGGTTGATCCGGGACGGCGCGGTGGTGCTCGACAACACCGAGTTGTCGTCGCTGAAGAGGTTCAAGGACGACGCGGCCGAGGTCCGGGAGGGCTTCGAGTGCGGTCTGACCATCAACAACTTCAACGACATCAAGATCGGCGACGTCGTCGAGGCGTTCGAGCTGCGCGAGAAGCCGCGGAGCTGACAGACAGGTGGTGACCCCGGCGGGGTCACCGAGGAGTAGCGTCCGGGGAGACCGCGGTCTCTCCGGACGTTGCTCGTGAATGAGGGAGTGAGCCCTGATGGGTGAAGCAAGGGCGAAGCAGCTGGCCGACCGGATCCAGGTGCTCGTCGCGGAGTTGCTGGAACGCCGGGTGAAGGACCCGCGGCTCGGTTTCGTCACGGTCACCGACGCCCGGCTGACCGGTGACCTGCGCGAGGCCAGCGTCTTCTACACGGTGTACGGCGACGAGCAGGCGCGCGCGAACACCGCGGCCGCGCTGGAGTCGGCGCGCGGCCTGATCCGCAGCGAGGTCGGCAAGGCGCTCGGTCTGCGGCACACGCCGAGCGTGGCGTTCTTCCTGGACGCCGTACCGGAGACCGCCGGGCACATCGAGGAGCTGCTCGAGAAGGCACGGTCGGCCGACGCCGAGGTGGCCAAGGCGGCCGCGGGTGCGAAGCCTGCCGGTGACGCCGACCCGTACAAACACAAGGACGACGACGAGGACGAGCAGGACTGAGTACCGCGTTGAGCCTCGACTTCACCTCGACGTCCGACGGGATCGTGGTCGTCGACAAGCCGGGCGGCATGACGTCGCACACCGTCGTCGCCCGGATCCGCAAACTGGCCGGCACCCGCAAAGTGGGGCACGCCGGGACACTCGACCCGATGGCGACCGGTGTCCTGATCGTCGGGATCAACCGGGCCACCCGGCTGCTCGGGCACCTGCAACTGGCCGACAAGTCGTACGACGCGACGATCCGGCTCGGCGCCACCACGACGACGGACGACGCGGAGGGCGAGGTCGTGTCCACCGCGCCGGTCGGAGAGGTCACCGTGGAGGCGATCTCGGCCGCCGTCGAGGGGTTCCGCGGGGAGATCTCGCAGGTGCCGTCGAAGGTGTCGGCGATCAAGGTCGACGGGCGGCGGGCGTACGAGCGGGTGCGGGCCGGTGAGGAGGTCGCGCTCAAGGCGCGGGCGGTGACCGTGTCGCGGTACGACATCCTCGACGTCCGGCCGGACGCCGACGGGATCTTCGTCGACGTCTCGGTGGACTGTTCGAGCGGGACGTACATCCGGGCCCTGGCGCGGGACCTCGGCGCCGAGCTCGGCGTCGGCGGTCACCTGACAGCGTTGCGCCGTACCAGGGTCGGGTCCTTCGACCTGTCGGCGGCGCACTCGCTGGAGGCGCTCGCCAAGTCGTTCGACTGGTTGCCGATCGCGGACGTTGCCGCCGGCACCTTCCCGCGGTACGACGCCGACGACGCGCAAGCCGCCGCGATCCGCACCGGCCGGCCGCTCCCCGGCCTGAACCTGCCGCCCGGCCAGACTGCGATGTTCGCCCCCGACGGCACCTTCCTGGCCCTCTACGAACCCCACGGCCCCCTGGCCAAACCAACCGCGGTCTTCGTCAGCTGAAAACTGTCGGTGGGCCCGCGTAGCGTGCGGTGGCATGAAATACGGGTTCGTGATGGCGCTGGGTGATGCGCGGGACGCGGCCGAGTTGGCCGTGCTGGCGGAGGAGCACGGCTGGGACGGGTTCTTCGTCTGGGAGTCGATCTGGGGGATCGACGCCTGGGTGATGCTCGGGGCGGCCGCGATGACGACGGAGCGGATCCGGCTGGGGACGATGCTGACCCCGCTGCCGCGCCGGAAACCGTGGGACGTCGCGGGGCAGGTCTCGACCGTCGACAACCTCAGCAACGGCCGGGTGATCCTGTCGGTCGGGCTGGGCGTGACGGGGGAGGACCGGTTCTGGCTGTTCGAGGAGGATCCGGGGCGCAAGGTGCGCGCGGAGCTGATGGACGAGTCGCTCGAGTTGCTGCCGTACCTGTGGCGCGACCAGCCGTTCGAGTACTCCGGCAAGCACTACAGCGCTCGCAAGATCCCCGAGCTGATGCCGCCGGCTCCACCACCTCCGGTGCAGCAACCGCGCGTCCCGACCTGGGTCGTCGGCGGCTGGCCCCGGCCGAAGTCCATGCGCCGGGCGGCGCTGCAGGACGGCTGGCTACCGGCGTTCGTCGGCGACGGCGACGTGACACCTGACGTCGTCGCGCAAGGCATCGAGTGGATCCGTGAGGAACGCGCGAAACACGGCCTGACGATGGACGGGTACGACATTCCCGCGGAGGGCTCGACCAGTGCCGACGACCCGAAGGCCGCGGACGTCGTGCGCCCGTGGGCGGAGGCCGGCGCCACCTGGTGGATCGACGCCGACTGGTCCTCGATGGACCCGTCCACCGTCCGCCAGGCCGCCGAACGCCGCCTCAAGGCGGGACCACCGCGCGTCGACTGACCCGCTGTAGGCCTCTTTTCATCGCAGGACCGCTGAGATCTTGCCGTCCGGGCGCGGCGGTTCTACCTTGGCATGTACGAGATGGTGATTTTATCTTCGATATACCGAAACAACCGAGCGACTGTTCCGGTCACTTCCCATTGCCCTGAGCAACAGGTGGCCGGGGTCCCGGGTGCTGCCGCGGCGCGGCGGCGAGGGAGGGCCGGAGATGACCGTGACCGGAGCAGGACCCGACGCCGAGGTGGCGCGACTCGCCGCCGGACTGGGGCTGACCGGTGACGCCCTGGCGCAGCTCCGCGGACTCGCCGAGGCCGACGCGCCGTCGACGCCGGTGGACCTGGCCGACTGGGCATCAGGTGCCGATCCGGAGGCGGTGCTCGCCCGGCTGGGCCTGAGCGACGACGATCGGCGGGACACGCTGGCGAACCGGCCCGATCCGGTGCGCCACCCCGGCCTGTGGTGGCTGCTGGAACGATGTCACCACCAACTCGTCCGGCAGATGGGCAGCACCGGACCGTTGCCGCCCTGGCCGGACCTCCCGGCGGCGACCGGAGCGGTCGGCCGCTTCCTGTACGTCTGGGCATTCCTCGCCACGCTTCCCGCCGTACGCCGGTACCACGCGGGCCGGGGCATCCCCGACGCCGACTCGTGGCCGAGCCTCGCGGTCCTCGGCGCGCAACTGACGAACCGCCGGGCGCTGTACGGCGACGGCGGCCTGCACACACAGAACTGGGTGACCCACCACTTCCGCGGCGCCATCTACGCCCTCGACCGGTTGCATTTCGAGCGCCAACGCTGCTGGTTCGACGCGCAGGACCAGGGCGGTCCGGCGCCTGGTGAACCCGTCCTCGGGCTGCACATCCCGGAGGGACGGCTGACGCCCGAGTCGGTCGATGCCGCTCTCGACCGGGCCCGGGCCTTCTTCCGGGCGCACTACCCGGACGAGCCCTACCGGTTCGCCACCTGCGTCTCCTGGGTGCTGGATCCCCAGCTCACGCAGTACCTGGCGGCCGATACCAACATCATCCGCTTCCAGCAACGCTTCACCCTGCTGCCGGAGGCGGACAAGGACGACAGCGCGACCGTCGTCGAGTTCCTCTTCAAGCGCCCCCTTGCCGAACTCGCAACGTTGCCACGCGCAACGACATTGCAGCGCGCCGTCATCGACCACATCCACAGCGGCCGGCCGTGGAAGTTCCGCACCGGCTGGTTCCCGCTGTGACCGCCGAGGTCACGGTGGAGACAAGGGGGTACGACATGAGCAGTACGGGTGGACCGGCCGAGGGATTCGACCGCCGAAGGTTCCTGCAGGCGCTCGGCGCGACCGGTGCCGGGCTCGCACTGGGCGGCTGCAGCAAGGATGACTCGAAGGCATCCGGCGGCACGGCGACGTACTGGGTTCAGCCGAACGCGTCGCAGCAGCAGATGCAAAGCTTCCTCAAGGACCTTGCGACCGGCTTCCAGGCGACCAGCAAGCAGTACACGGCGAAGACGCTCGTCGTCCCGTGGGAGGACTCGCAGACCAAGCTGACTGCTGCGTTCAGCAGCGGCAATCCACCGGACGTGACCTACCAGATCGCGCCGTGGATGAACATCTGGCGGGAGACCGGCGTACTGGCCGACTTCCACAAGATCGCGCCGAAGCAGGACGTCGACAAGTTCCTGGATGGCGTGAACAGCAGCTTGCTGGACGCCGCCAAGGGGCCGAAGGGCGAGCTGCTGGCGATTCCGTACGTGACCGGCGGATCGCATCATCTGACCGTCAACGTGAACATCTGGGAGAAGGCCGGCAAGCCACCGCTGCCGACGACGTACGACGAGATGATCCCGTTCGCCAAGGCGCTGACCATGGACGTCGCCGGCCGCAGGCTCGGTGAGCCGGGATTCGATGCCAAGCACGTCGCGTCGTACGGGATGAACTGGCCGCCGGTACCCGCGATCGAGGACAACTACCTGTGGCACTACTTCTGGTCGTTCGGCAGCGACTACGTCTCGGCGGACGGCAAGGACATCGGGTTCGACAACGACAGCGGCCGGGCGGCGTTGCAGAACATGAAGGCGATGGTCGACTCCGGTGCCGCGACCCCGCCGGGTCTCTACACCGACGAGAACAAGTGGGGCAACGCGATCTTTGCCGGCAAGGCCGGGATGCAGTGGGTCGGCGGCTTCACGGCGGACCAGGCCAAGGCGTTCCCGAAGGCCCGGGTCCGGGTCCTCGATCCGCCCAAGGGCCCGGGCGGTCAGCAACTCATCGTGGGGGCGTGCGGGTACATCGCGGTCGCTGCCAAGAGCAAGCATCCGGAGGCCGCGTACGCGCTGGCGAAGTACATCTTGTCGCCGGAACCGCAGGAGAAGTACACCCGGCTGATCCTCGCGCTGCCCGTGCACCCGACGAGCGGACCTTTCTACACCGACCTCCCGGATCCGCGGATGGACGACTTCCAGAACGCGGTGGCCAAGCTCGGCAAGTACACCCGGATCACCCGGATCCTCAAGTACCAGCCGCAGGAGTACCTGATGGGCAAGATCAACGACTACCTGGCCGGCAAGCAGGACCTGGACGCGATGATCAAGGACGCCTCGAAGCAGGTCAGGCAAATGGCCGCGGCAGCGAGCTGATGGGACCCGGGCGGCTGGCGCGGGGCTCGCGGGACCTGATCACCGCGAGCCCGTTCCTGGGCCTGAAGGCGCTGCTGTTCGGGCTGTTCATCGCCGTGCCGTTCGTCTACACGTTCGTGCTGACGTTCCAGCGCGGGAGCCTGCTGAGTGGCATGCGCTGGAACGGTCTCGGCAACTACCGCACGGTGCTCACCGACTCGCTGTTCCGCGACTCGCTGCTGAACACCCTGGTTTTCATGGCGATCACGATCCCGGTCACCGTGCTCGTGTCGATGGCGGTGGGGCTGCTGCTGGCCTCGGGTCTGCCCGGGATCCGGGTGCACCGGGCGCTGATCTACCTGCCGTCGCTGCTGTCGGTGGTGGCGACGGGGCTGATCTGGAAGGTGATGATCGATCCGGAGCAGGGGCCGCTGGACCTGCTGCTGGGCAAGCTCTTCGGGCTCGATGTGCCGTGGCTGACCGACGGCGGGGTCGCGATCGTGTTCCTGTCGCTGATCACGGTCTGGTGCTCCTGCGGCTTCTACTCGCTGATCTTCATGGCCGGCTTCAACAACATCCCGCAGGACCTGCTCGAGGCCGGCCGGATCGACGGAGCGTCGACGTGGCAGTTGCTGGTGCACCTCCGGATTCCGCTGGTGCGCCCGGTGGCGCAGGTGGTGCTCGTGCTGGTGACCATCAGTGCGGTGCAGGTCTTCGACCTGGTCTTCGTGATGACGCACGGAGGTCCGGGAACCGAGACCTACACGGCGATGTGGTACGTCTACCAGAACGCCTTCAACGGCGGCTCCGTCGCGTACGCCGCCACGATGAGCATCGTACTGTTGCTGGTCACCGCGATCATCGCGGCCGTCTTCGTCGCCCGTACCGAGTCCGGAGAACAGGCCGGTGACTAAGCCGAAGCCGGTCTCCCTGGTCGCGATGCAGCTCGCCGCGACGCTGGCCAGTGTGGTGTTCGCCGGGCCGATCCTGATCGTGGTCGTGGTGTCGCTGACCTCCACCACGATCCTGGATGTCTCGTTGTCGCCCAGCCACTGGACCCTCCTGAACTACCGGCAGGTCCTCGGCGATCCACTGGTGCCGCGGTACATCCTCAACAGCGTCGTGGTCGGGCTCGCGGTCACCGCGCTGACCGTGGTCGTGGATCTACTGGCGGCGTTCGCCTACGCCAAGTTGCGGTTCCCGGGCCGGGACCTGTCGTTCGGGCTGCTGCTGGCGACGATGATGCTGCCGTTCTCGGCGACGCTGGTGCCGGTGTACCTGATCGCCTCGAAGCTCGGGATGGTCGACAGCTACACCGGGCTGATCGTGCCCGCGCTGGCCGGCCCGTTCGGGGTCTTCATGCTGCGGCAGTTCATCCGGGGCATCCCGGACACGCTGCTGGACGCGGCCCGGATCGACGGCGCGTCGTACCTGCGCATCTTCGGCAACATCATCGTGCCGCTGTGCTACCAGCCGATGGCGGTGCTGGCGATCTTCACGTTCGTCGGCAGCTGGAACTCGTTCCTCTGGCCGTTGCTGATCGCGCAGTCCGAACAGATGCGCACGCTGACCGTCGGGATCGCCACCACCAACACCCAGTTCACCCAGAACATTGGTGGCATCACCGCGGTGGCGGTACTCAGCCTGTTGCCGATGGCGTTGCTGTTCGTGGTGTTCCAGCGCTACTTCATCCGGGGTGTGCTCGCCGGCGCTGTGAAGGCCTGAGGGGCGCCGGTAGGCTGGTGGGGTGCGTTCGCGTCCGACCTTGCAGTGGGCTCCTGGGCCTGAGGTGCTGGCGTTGGCGCCGGGGGCGACGGATGTGGGGCCGGTGGCGGAGGTGGTGGCCGCTGGGGGAGTCGTCGTACTGAGTGGTGCCGGGATCTCCACCGAGTCCGGCATACCGGACTACCGCGGCGAGACCGGCAGTCTGCGGACACACACCCCGATGACGTACGGCGATTTCGCCGGCAGTGAGGCCGCGCGGCAGCGGTACTGGGCGCGCAGCCACCTCGGCTGGCGGACGATCGCGCGCGCCGCACCGAACGACGGCCACCGCGCGGTCGCGGCGCTCCAGGCCCGCGGCTACCTGAGCGGCATCATCACCCAGAACGTCGACGGCCTGCACCAGGCGGCCGGCGCCCGCGACGTGATCGAACTGCACGGCAACCTCGACCGGATCGTCTGCCTCGACTGCGGTACGACGTCCGCGCGCGAGATGCTCGACCGGCGGCTGCGCGCGGCCAATCAGGCGTTCACCGCCGAGGCGACCCGGATCAACCCCGACGGTGACGTCGAGCTGCCCGACGAGGTCGTCCGCACGTTCACGGTCGTCCCGTGCACGGTCTGCGGCGGCGTCCTCAAACCCGACGTGGTGTTCTTCGGCGAGAACGTCCCGAGGAGCCGCGTGCAGCGCTGCTACCAGTTGGTCGACGAGGCGAGCGCCGTCCTGGTCCTCGGCTCGTCCCTGACCGTGATGTCCGGCTTCCGTTTCGTGCGGCACGCCGCCAAGGCCGGTACTCCGGTGCTGATCGTCAACCAGGGCCTCACCCGTGGCGATCCGTATGCGACGTACCGGGTGAATCTCCCGCTCGGCAAGGCCCTCACGGAACTACTGGCGGAAACCACCGGGCCGAGCCACGCGTGAGGTGGCCCGGCCCGGAGTCCGCAGTACGGATTGGAAAGGGTCAGCGTTGCGCGCTGGTCCGTACGCGGTTCTTGGAGGCCTCGAGGGCCAGGGGTGACGCGGCCGCCTGCTTCGCCAGCGCTCGGGCCTTGGCGGCCCAGGCTGACTGCTCGGCCGCGGTGACGACGACCGGGTCGCCGGTCAGCGTCTTGTAGGTGAGCGAGGCCATGCCGGCCTCACCCTCGTAGCGCGGGTGGTAGTTCAGCGCCCGGAGCAGGTTGATGTCCTTGCCCTGGATCCACGCCTGCCCGTCGGGCGCGCAGGCGTCGTGCCCGGTCGACGGGCCGAAGGTGTCGACGTACGTCGCTCCGCCGGCGGCCGCAGCGTTGGAGACGGCCGCGTTCAGCGCCTGCTCGATCGAGTACAGGTAGGCGTAGTCGCCGTCGGCGAACGGCAGGACCGACGGGCAGGTGCCGTGTTCGGGCGCGATCTTCGGGTAGCCGACGAGCACGATCGTTGCCTGCGGCGACCGGGCGCGGATGCCCTGGACGACGATCGCGATCCGGGTCTGCGTCTGCGCGATCTTCTCCCGCAGCGTGTCCACGCCGTTGACCGTGAAGTGCGCCTTGCACGGCGCGCCGGCCGGGTCCGAGGCACGCAGCCCGGGACAGGTGCCGATGATGTCACCGAACACGCCGAAGTCGTTCCCGCCGATCCCGAGCGTGACCAGATCCGTGTCCGGCGTCAGCGCGTCGAACTGCGGCGCAGCCGTGCCGACGATCGTGCTCTGCGGCTGGGTCATGTTCGTGGTGTCGGCACCGCCACAGCTCACGTCGGTGAACCGGTGCACGCCCAGCGCCGCCGCGAGCAGCTTCGGATAGTTGCTGTACGAGCGCGCGCAGCCGAGCGACAACAGGTCGGGGAGCGGGACGAACGGCGCGGACGTGTACGAGTCGCCGAGCGCTACGTACTTCGTGAATCGCGGCGTCGCCGATGCCTGGGCGACCGGCACGCTGCCGAGCAGCGCGAGTGCTGCGCAGGCAGCAACCAGACGGCGTAGCTTCACAAGACCTCCCCAGGCTCACCAGTGCGCCGCCCACCCTAAGTTGAGTCACCACCCGATTACAAGGGGTGATGTCCGACCTGATGTCCGCACTTGGGGGCTGACCCTGACCGGGGCGGTGGGGTGGAGTCGCCACCAACATGGAATCCTGCTGCCATGCGTGTCTGGCACGGATTGGACGAGGTGAGCCCGGACTTCGGGCCGGCGGTCGTCACCATCGGCAACTTCGACGGCGTGCACCGGGGTCATCAGGAGGTGCTCGCGCACGCCCGCGCGCGGGCGGCCGAGCTGGGTGGGCTGCCGGTCGTCGCGCTCACCTTCGACCCGCACCCGATGCGGGTCCTGCGGCCGGACCATGCGCCGCTGATGCTCAGCAAGCCCGAGCAGCGGGCCGTGCTGCTCGGTAAGCACGGCGCGGACGCTGTGCTGATCCTGCCGTTCACCAAAGAGGTATCGGGGTGGCCGCCGGAGGAGTTCATCGAGCGCGTCCTCGTCGACACCCTGCACGCGAAAGCGGTCGTGGTCGGCGAGAACTTCCGCTTCGGGCACAGGGCGGCCGGTCACGTCGACACGCTCGTCCAGGCCGGAACGCAGTACGGCTTCCAGGTCGAGGGTCTGAGCCTGGCGGGAGAGCGGCAGCCCTGGTCGTCGACGTACATCCGCGAGCGGCTCGCCGAGGGTGACGTGGAGGCGGCGGCGGAGGCGCTCGGCCGCCCGCTGCGGGTGACCGGCGTAGTCGTGGAGGGTGACAAGCGCGGCCGCGAGCTCGGGTTCCCGACCGCGAACATCCCGGCCGACCCGGGAGCCGCGGTGCCGCAGGACGGGGTGTACGCCGGCTGGCTCACGGTCCTCACGCCCGCGCCCGGCGCCCCGGCGTACCCGGACCGGCTCCCGGCGGCGATCAGCGTCGGCAGCAACCCGACGTTCGACGGCATCGACCGCCGGGTGGAGTCGTACGTCCTGGACCGTGACGACCTCGAGCTGTACGGCGCCGAGGTCGCGATCGACTTCGTCGCCCGGCTGCGCGGGACCCAGATCCGCTTCGAGACCATCGACGAGTTGCTGGTGCAGATGAAGGCCGACGTGGACGGGGCCCGCCGCCTGCTCGGCCCGGATCAGTCGTGACCAGTCGTGACCAGGCCTGATCAGGGCTGATCAGGGCTGATTAGGGGACCTGTCCACAGACTGATACGCTGGCTGCTGCCGTCTGAACGGCCGCGGATCGAGAGTGCTCGGGTGGCGAATGCCCCGGTGCGCCGCGCAACGGAAATCGAGAGGATGCCTGTGTCAGCTGTTGACGCTGCAACGAAGAAGAAGATCATGGGTGAGTACGCCCTGACCGAGGGTGACACCGGGTCCCCCGAGGTCCAGGTCGCGCTGCTGACCCACCGGATCAGCCACCTGACCGAGCACCTGAAGGAGCACAAGCACGACCACCACAGCCGTCGTGGTCTGTTGCTGCTCGTCGGTCAGCGCCGCCGGCTGCTGAACTACCTGGCGAAGAAGGACATCAACCGCTACCGGTCCCTGATCGAGCGGCTCGGCCTTCGCCGATGACGTCGCGAGGAGCGGCCCCCGAGTCCCGGGTGGCCGCTCCTGGCGTATCCGCGCCCGGGTGGCGCGGCACAACTGAATAGATCAACCACGTAAGACGTACGAGGCGACGCGAAGCGCGTGGCGGGAGGACGACCGGTCCTCGGTAGTGGCTTTCGGGTACCAGGTGGTACCCGCGGGCCTCGATCGAAGACCGGCACCCCGGAAGCTCGCGCCTCGCAGTCGTCACACTGTGAGAGAGGGGTATCCCGTGACGGGATCCACCGGTACGCCCATGGAGGGCACCGAATTCGCCGAGGCCGTGCTGGACAACGGCAGCTTCGGCACTCGCACCATCCGCTTCGAGACGGGCCGTCTGGCCCAGCAGGCCGCCGGCTCCGCCGCCGCCTACCTCGACGGCGACACGATGGTGCTCTCGGCCACCACGGCCAGCAAGAAGCCCAAGGACCAGTTCGACTTCTTCCCGCTGACGGTCGAC
>DASXXB010000261.1:0-6808 GCA_036503355.1 Kribbella sp.
GCGCCGGCAGGCCGCCGACGAGGGCCGCATGTACGGCATCTGGCTGGACGACGTACTGGTCGGCGGCCTGCAGTTCCGCGGCTTCGACACCGGCAGCGGGATCACCGAGCTGGGCGCGTGGCTGGCGCCGGAGGCCCAGGGGCGCGGCCTCGCCACACTGGCCACGCAGCACCTGATCGACTGGGCTATCGGCGTCCGCGGGCTGAACCGCGTCGAGTGGCGATGTACGGCGAACAACACGCGCAGCGCGGCGACGGCCGAGCGGCTCGGGATGGTGCACGAAGGCACGCTGCGGCAGGCGTTCGTGCACGCGGGCACCGTGCACGACGTACTGGTCTGGGCGATGACTCGCACGGACTGGCAGCAAAGGCCCTGGCGCTGACTGTGGACTGGGGGAAACGCGTTGCGGTCTGTGCGCTGCTGCTGACGCTGGTTGCGTGCAGCGACACCAAGCCGACAGCAGGAGTCGTACCGCAGACCCGTGCGCCCGTTGCTCCCGTCCGTACGGCGAAGCCGGTCCGGCCGACGCTCGCTCCGGTGCAGGTCCGACCAGGTACGTCGACCAACGCACAGGTCATGCCCGTGCTCGACCACGGGCCGCGCGACAAGAAGCAGGTCGCCCTGACCTTCGACGCGGACCTCACAGCTCTCATGCGGAAGCGACTGGTCTCCGGCAAGGTCAAGTCGTACTACAACAAGGCCCTGATCGACGAGCTCCGCACGCTGCGCGTACCGGCCACCATGTTCCTCACAGGGATGTGGATGGAGCAGTACCCCGAGGTGACGAAGGAGCTCGCCAAGGACCCGCTGTTCGAGCTGGGCACGCACACCTACGATCACCGCGGTTTCACCAAGCACTGCTACACGCTGGGGACAGTGCCCCGCGACCAGATGCTGGCCGACGTACGGCGAGCCATTGTGCAGCTGGATCAACTGGATCCACACGCGACCCGCTGGTTCCGCTTCCCGGGTGGCTGCTACGACGCGACCGCACTGCACGAGCTGGCGCCCGCGGGCGTGACTGCGGTGGGTCTGGACGTCCCGGGCGCGGATGGGTTCGCCAAGTCGGCGCAGGCGATCGTCAAGCAGGTCCTGGACCACGTGCAGAACGGATCGATCGTCGTACTCCACATGCACGGCGGCGACAACGCGCCGTACACCGCCCAGGCGGTCGGCCCGATCGTGCGCGAACTCCGGGCGCGTGGCTACCAGCTCGTCACGGTGACGCAGCTCGTCAGTCGACGTTGACCGCGACGTACTTGACCTCGAGGTACTCGTCGATCCCCACGCTGCCGCCCTCGCGGCCGAGGCCGGACTGCTTCACGCCGCCGAACGGCGCCGCCGGGTTCGACACGATGCCCTGGTTGAGGCCGATCATCCCGGCCTCGAGCCGCTCGGAGACGCGCAGTGCACGGCTCAGGTCCTTGGTGAACAGATAGGACACCAGGCCGTACTCCGTGTCGTTGGCCAGCCGGACGGCGTCGTCCTCGGTCTCGAACGCGGTCAGCGGCGCGACCGGCCCGAAGATCTCCTCCTTCTGCAGCCGCGCGCTTTCCGGTACGTCGGCCAGCACCGTCGGCTGGAAGAAATACCCATTGCCGTCGGCAACCGCTCCGCCGGTCAGCGTCCGGGCGCCCTGCGCGATCGCGTCGGCGACCAGGTCGGCCACCTTGTCGCGCTGCTTGCCGTCGATCAGCGGGCCGACGTCGACGCCGTCCTCGGTACCGCGGCCGACCTTCAGCGCGGACATCCGCTCGGTCAGTTTCGTGGCGAACGACTCCATCACCGACGACTGCACGTAGATCCGGTTGGCCGCCGTACAGGCCTCGCCGCCGTTGCGCATCTTCGCGAGCATCGCGCCGTCGACCGCCTTGTCCAGATCGGCGTCTTCGAAGACCAGCAGCGGCGCGTTCCCGCCGAGCTCCATGCTGGTCCGTAGCACCTGGTCCGCGGCCTGCTCGAGCAGCTTGCGCCCGACCTGCGTCGAGCCGGTGAAGGACAGCTTCCGGGCGCGGCCGTCGCGGATCAGCGGCTCCATCACGCCGCCGGCGTCCTGGGTGGTGACGACGTTCAGCACGCCGGCCGGGAGGCCTGCCTCGGCCATCAGCTCGGCCAGCTTGAGCATCGACAGCGGCGTCTGCGCGGCCGGCTTGATCACCATCGTGCAGCCCGCCGCGACCGCCGGGCCGATCTTGCGGGCGCCCATCGCGGCCGGGAAGTTCCACGGTGTGACCAGCAGGCACGGACCGACCGGCTGACGCATCACGAGGAACCGGCTCGCACCGTTCGGCGCGACCTGGTAGCCGCCGTCGATCCGGACCGCCTCCTCGGCGAACCAGCGGAAGAAGTCGGCCGCGTAGGCGATCTCGCCCTTCGACTCGGCGACCGGCTTGCCCATCTCGAGCGTCATCAGCAGCGCGAGGTCGTCGGCCTGCTCGGTCATCAGTTCGTACGTACGGCGAAGGATCTCGCCACGCTCCCGCGGTGGCGTGGCCGCCCAGTCGGCCTGCGCGGCGACCGCCGCGTCCAGTGCGGCCTTGCCGTCGGCCGGACTCGCGTCGGCCACCTCGCACAGCGTCGTACCGGTCGCCGGATCCTCGACGGCGAAGGTCCGGCCGGCCGCGACCCACTTCCCGCCGATGAACAACTCGGTCGGACAAGCCTCGACGACTTCCCGCTCTCTTGACATGAGCCTGCCTTTCGATCAGTTAGGCAGTACCCACATTAGGCGGTGGCGATCAGGGGGGATGCGTACCTTGGGACCGGACGGACGTTGTGGGTCAGGGCGGATGCCACGGTGCGCAGGATCGACGAGCGGATCAGGCCGTCGAAGGCCAGCGGTACGAGCATCACCTCGTCTGCCGTTGTCTCGCGGACCAGCTCGCCGAGTTGAGCCGCCACGGTCGTGCGTGAGCCGATGATGTACGCGGGGTCGTCCAGAAGCCGCTCTGCGCGGCCACGCTCAGGGCCGGTGAGAGGTGGTTCCAGCAACGCCATGAGCTCACCGGACGACGCCCGTGATCCAACAGCGGTCAGCCGGGACTTCACGCGGACGTACTCGGCGAAGCGGACCAGGGCCTCCTCGTCCGAGTCAGCCGCGACCACACCGACCGTGACAGCCACGTACGGCTTCTCCTTCGGCCCGGTCGGCTCGAAGGACTCGCGGTACGCCGCCACTGCTTCAGACGAGCCCTTCGACAAAACCACCGGCAGCCCTCGTACGGCGGCTGTGACCGCAGTAGCGGGCTGATCGGCCAGCACGAACACAGGTGGCGGCAGCCCTGCCAGCGATAGCCGTACGTCGCCAACCGGCGCCCGGCCCGGCGTACCGTCGCGCAGGAACCCACACAGTTCGTCCAACCGTTGCGCGAACGTACCGCGAAAACCCCCGGCGAGAGCGGCCGCAGTACTGGGCGCGATGCTGCGCTGCTCCGCAACGCCGAGGTCGATCCGGTTCGGGTACGCCGCTGAGAGCGCGGCAAACTGTTCAGCTACGACCAGGGGCTGGTGGTTGGTGAGCAGGAGCCCGCCGGCACCCAGCCGGATGCGGTCCGTTCTTGCGGCCAGTACCGCCGCAAGAACGGCCGGCGCGGCACCGCCGACACCTCGGACGCCGTGTTGCTCGCCTACCCAGAAGCGGCGATATCCGAGGTCGTCAGCGGCAAGTGCCACCTCCGCGGTTTCCCTGAGCGCGGCCGCAGCCGACTGACCGGGCAGCTGCGGAACGACGTCCAGGACCGAGTGGGCCGAGACGGGCAGTCCGGGAGCAACAGGGGTGAGCACTGCCATACCGTCGCAGCGCACCCCCACCCGCCGCATGGGGACAGCACCCCCATCTTCCCGTCGCGGAGCCCCCATATCGCACGCTCCCGGGGCGGTCCGAATATGGGTGATCCCGCCGCTTGCCGGTACAGGCGCAGCGCAGGCATCGTTCGAGACCTACCCCGGTCGCCGCCGCACGGCGGACACCGCCAGTGACCCCGCGGATGCGAGGCAAATATGGGTGCTGATCACCCATGCCCCGGTCCAGGAGGCGATGACAGCCTGAGCGCGTGCTCAACTCCGCGACCCGCACCGACCGGACGGACACCTGGTGGTCCGCCGGGCTGCGGCCGCAGGAGCTGAACCACGCCCTGAATCACGCACTGACCGCCCCTGCCTGGGCGGCGTACGTGGAACGCAGTACCTCTCTCCCACCGAGCGCGCCTGCCGCCGGTCGAGACCCAGCAGGGACCGGTGCCACCGGCGGCCACACGTCAGGTGGGGCGGCCGCGGCAGCGGGTGGGTCCGGCACGGACTGGCGGCAGGCGCTCATGCGTTGCCTGGAGCCGCTGCTGGACTCCGCCCGCCAGGACCTGGCCGCGGCGGGCCACAACGGCGCCCTGGCCGAAGCCTTCCTGCAGCGGCTCGGCCTGCGGCTGGTCAACCTGGCCGCACGCACCCTGGTCCTGGAGCTCGCCCAGGCCCGCGACCGCGGCGAGCTGGCCGGCGACACCCCGGCCGCACGCTTCCTGGACTTCACCCACCGGCTCATCGGAGGGAGCGAGCTGGCGGAGTTCCTGGCCACCTACCCCGTGCTGGCCCGGGTCCTGAGCGAGTCGTGCCGTCAGGGCGTCGAGGGCCACCTCGAGCTGCTGGCACGACTCGCCGAGGACCGTGAGTCGCTCGTCACCGGGCTGCTGGACGGCCGCGATCCCGGTGCGCTGATCGCGATCGAGACCGGCGGCGACGCCCATCAGGGCGGACGATGCACCGCGATCCTGACGTTCGCGAACGGACAGCAACTGGTCTACAAGCCCCGGCCGCTCGCACTGCACGAGCACTTCAACGCGTTCGTCGACTGGCTGAACGCCAGGACCGCCCTCGGCATCCGCACAGTTCGTCTGCTCCCCCGGGACGGTTACGGCTGGCTCGAGTTCGTCGTGCACGAACCCTGCGCCGACCTGGCCGGAGTACGGCGGTTCTACCACCGCCAGGGCGCTCTGCTGGCGCTGCTGTACGTGTTGGACGGCACGGACATGCACCTCGAGAACCTGATCGCCGCGGGCGACCAGCCGGTGCTGGTGGACATCGAGACGCTGTTCCACCCGAGTCAGTTCGCGGTGACCGCGTTCAGCGGCGATCCGGCGTACCGGGCGCTGCTCGAGTCGGTGTACCGCACGGCGCTGCTCCCGGTACTCGTCCCGGGTGAGTACGGTGTCACGGACGTCTCCGGGCTCGGTGGCGTCGCCGGCGCGCCGGCAGCGCGGAGCGTGGTCGACTGGGCCGACGCCGGACTGGACTCGATGCACCTGGTCCGTCGTCCGGACCGGACGCGCCGCGCGGCCAACCGGCCCCGGCTGGACGGCGCGGTGATCGAGCCGCGCGAGCACGAGACTGCCGTACTCACAGGGTTCCGGACCGCGTACGAGGCGATCGTCCAGGCCCGCGACGAGCTCCTGGGGGCGGACGGACTGCTGGCACGATGTGCTTCGGACCAGGTCCGGTTCGTACCGCGACCCACCAGTCTCTACACGTGTCTGCTGGACGAGTCGACCCATCCGGACGTCCTGCGGGACGCGGCCGGCCGGACTCAGCTGCTGGATCTGCTGTGGGATTCGGACGCGGCACTGCACGCCTTCGTACCGTACGAGCTGGCCGACCTGTGGGCGGGCGACGTCCCGCTGTTCACCGCACGCCCGGACAGCCGGGACGTCTGGGCCTCCGACGGCACCCGGATCGCCGACGTCCTGCCCGTCGCAGGACTTGCCGCGGTTCAGGCGAAGCTTGCCGCCCTCGGTGATGTCGACGAGCATCGGCAGGCGTGGCTGATCTCCGCGTCGCTGGCCACCCGGCCGGAGCCGATCACCCACACCAGTACGACAGTCAGACCGCACGTAGGCACAGTCGAAGCAGACCCCGACCAGCTGCTTGCAGCGGCTGCGGACATCGCCGACGAGATCGTCGCGCAGGTCGTCAGCGAACCCGGCGGTGCGGCCAACTGGCTCGGTCTCGAACTGCTCGACGACCACCACTGGTCCGTACGTCAGATGGGCGCCGGCCTGTCCAACGGCTACACCGGTACGGCGCTCTTCCTCGCACAGATCGGCGTACTGACCGGAGCGACCAGGTACGGCGAACTCGCACGCGACGCGATCCGCCCGATCCCCCAGCTGCTCGAGGCCCTGGCCGAGGACACGGAGTCCGCCGGCCTGATCGGCCCGGGCTTCCACGGGCTCGGGGGCATCAGCTACGGGCTCCAGCGGCTGGCCGTACTCCTCGACGACACCGAGCTGACCAACTGGCTGGCCGCGTCGCTGGAGCTCAGTGAGCGGCTCGAGCTGGACCCCGACGACTTCCCGTCGTACGCCGATGGTGCGGCGGGTGGGCTGGCCGCAATGCAAGCAGTGCAAGGCTTTCCGGCCGCCGACCGGCTGGCCGAGCGCTATGCCGACCACCTGGTAGCCACGGTAGACAGCGGTCTCCGTGGCCGAGTAGCAGCGGACCACGGCTTCGCTCGTGGCTACCAGGGCATCGCATGGGCGCTCGGGCAGTACGGAGTACCCGGTGACCGGTACCTGGCCGCTGCGCGGGTGGCTACCGATCTGGACCGCCGGAACGGTCCAGCCGGCCACGGGTGGTGCCGGGGAGACGCCGGCACCACCCTGGCCAGGGCATCGGCCGGCGTCCCCGCGGACCTGGACGCCTATCTGAGGACCGCGACCGAACGTCCGGTGCTCGCCGATCTCAGTCTGTGCCACGGCGAGCTCGGCGCGGTGGAGTCACTGCTGTGGCTCGCCGCACGTGAGTACCCGGCTGCAGAGGCGGC
>DASXXB010000262.1:0-2349 GCA_036503355.1 Kribbella sp.
ACGATTCGTACGGCGGTCGCGACACGCTCGCGGCTCGGTGCGGTTGTCGTTGACCCGCCTCGGGCGGCGGCTTACCGTGAAGAAGTCGTGGGGTGCTGTGACTCCACGGAGATGACTCGTTCCAGTCGGTATCCAGGGAGGCTCAGGCGTGACACGCACCGGGGACACGGATCTGACGCAGTCGGCTTCCGACGCGCACGCCGAGGCAGCTGCCACTGCCGGCGTCCAGGGTCTGCTGTTCGACGACGACCTGCGGCCGATGCCGGAGGACGTCGGGTTCCGGGGACCGACGGCCTGCGCCGCGGCCGGGATCACCTACCGGCAGCTCGACTACTGGGCCCGCACCGGCCTGGTTTCTCCGTCGGTGCGCCCGGCGACCGGCTCCGGCACGCAGCGGCTGTACGGGTTCCGTGACGTCCTGTTGCTGAAAGTGATCAAGCGGCTGCTGGACGCCGGGATCTCGCTGCAGCAGATCCGGACCGCCATCGCGCATCTGAGCAAGCGCGGTTTCGACGACCTGACCCAGATCACTCTGATGAGCGACGGCGCGTCGGTATACATGTGCACGTCGCCCGATGAGGTCATCGATCTGCTGGCCGGTGGTCAGGGTGTGTTCGGGATCGCGCTCGGCGGCGTCTGGCGTGAGGTCGAGGGCTCGCTGTCCGAGCTGCCGACCGAGCGGGCCGACGGTCACGACGAGGACGAGTCCGGCTCGCACGCCAACGACGAACTCGCAGCCCGTCGCCGCGCCCGGATGACCGGCTGACGTAGCTTTGCCTTGTGCGCCCACTCACTGCTGACTCGCTCCGCGGTGTGTGGGCGACTTTGTTGCTGCCGCTGAACACCGACGACTCGATCGACTTCACCCGCCTGGAGTCTCAAGCTCAGGCTCTGGGTGAGACTTCGGTTGCCGGCGTGTACGCGCACGGGACGGCGGGGGAGTTCCAGACGCTGACCGAGGACGAGTTCGACCGGATCAATCGGGTGCTGGCTTCGGTGGGGAAGCCGTTCCAGATCGGGGCGAGCCATCCGTCGGCCCAGGTGCAGTTGGACCGCGTCGAGCGAGCCGCCAAACTCGCGCCCGGAGCGATTCAGGTCATAGTCCCGGACTGGTTGCCTCTGAACCCCACCGAGCTGCTGACCTTCCTGCAGCGGGTGGCGGAGGTCGCCGGTGAGGTGCCGCTCGTGTTGTACAACCCGCCGCATGCCAAGACCGCCGTCTCGCCGCGGCAACTGTCTGAGCTGGCTGCGGCTGTGCCGACCCTGATCGGGTTGAAGACGGCCGGTGGTGACAAGGCGTGGTTCGACGAGGCCGTGCGGTCTGGTCCGGCGATCTTCGTGCCGGGCCATTTCCTGGCCAGTATGTCGTTACTCGGTGCGCACGGCAGCTACTCGAACGTGGCTGCGCTCTCGCCCGACGGTGCGGTCGCAACTGCTCAGGACCTGGACGTCGAGCGGCGGATCGCCGAGTTCTTCGCCGCCCACGTCGTACCGCTGCAGAAGGCCGGCCTGTCGAACCCTGCGCTGGACAAGTTCCTTGCCGCCGTCGGCGGTTGGGCGGACATCGGGACCCGTGTGCGCTGGCCGATGCAGTCGGCGACCGCGGAGCAGGTTGCGGCGGCGCGGCCGGCCGCCCGGAGCCTGCTGCCCGAACTCTTCTCCCGTTCCTGGTAGCCTCAAGACAGCCGTTCACAGCACTCGGGAGAGACCCGTGTCATCGGGCGCCGAAGGGGCAATTCCTCCCCGGAACCTCTCAGGCCCACGGACCGAGTGTCACAGGCGACTCTGAAGCGCAGTAGTGCGTGACAGAGGGGGAGGCCACCGGCAGCGACAGTCAGCATCGGAGCCTCTAGTGAACGACACCCCGCAGCTTTCGGCGACCTTCGCCGACCGGCACATCGGTCCGCGCCCGGACGAGATCGCCCGGATGGTCGAACTCCTCGGGTACGACGACGTGGACGCCCTCGTCGACGCCGCGGTCCCGGCCTCGATCCGCTCCACCGAGGCGCTGCGGCTGCCCGAACCGGCCTCCGAGGTCGACGCGCTGACCGAGCTGCGCCAGCTCGCCGGCCGCAACACGATCGCCACCTCGATGATCGGCCAGGGGTACTACGGCACCTTCACCCCTTCCGTCATCGTCCGCCGCGTGGTCGAGAGCCCCGCCTGGTACACCGCGTACACGCCGTACCAGCCGGAGATCTCCCAAGGCCGGCTCGAGGCGCTGCTGAACTTCCAGACCGTGGTCTCCGACCTCACCGGCCTGCCGACCGCGAACGCGTCGCTGCTCGACGAGGGCACCGCGGCCGCCGAGGCGATGACGCTCGCACATCGCTCCAACAAGAAGTCGAA
>DASXXB010000263.1:0-2418 GCA_036503355.1 Kribbella sp.
GCAGCTGCAGCAGGAGCACGGGGAGGCGGCGGGCCGGGTCGCGGAGGCGCTGCGGAAGGCGAAGGAGCTGGCCCCGGACGAGCCGGACCTGCTGGACAAGCTGCAGGACGCGGTCGGCGGAGCGTTTGTCGACTTGTCGAATTCGATCGCCGACGGGGTCGACCAGGCGTGGAACTTCGTCCAGGACCACGCGGAGCTGCTCAGCAAGCTGTCCGACGTGGCCGGCGACTTGGGCAACATGCTCGGAATCGCCAGTGACCTCGTGCCCGATCCCGCCGGGATGGTCCTGGGAGCTGTTTCGGCTGGTCTGGGCGTAGCGGCCTTGGAAGGTCATCTGACCGCGAAAGCCGCGGGCGCCGATGTGGCCCTCGAAACGCTGACGTTCGACGGTCTCGGGGCGATCACATCCGTCGCGGGAGTGATTCCCGGAGTGCCGAAATCGGGCGCCCTCGCGATCACCGCCGGCGGATATGCGTTGCTCGCGGAGCAACTGGGCGGCGAAGCGGCCGCCGGTGCGATGGGCAAGCAGTTCGAGGGTCCGATCAACGACTTCAAGAGCTATTGGGTGCCGAAGGACACCAACCAGGTAGCCGTGGCCGCGGCTTCGTGGGCGGGAATGGCGGCCTGGAATGCCGCTCAAGCCGGAGTAGCTGCCGACACGGCACCTGAGCGGGCCCGTGAGCGGGCGGAAGACGAGGTGTGGAACTGATGCCTCTGCAGATCGACCTGCCGCCCGGGTTCGCGGGCATGCCGGTGGGCGCCGACGACAAGATGAACCGCGGTCACGCGTGGACCATCGCCGAGAACGTCGCCCCCGGTGCCGGGAAGACCGTCGAAGAGTTCGGCAGCTACCTGATGGCCCTGGTCCCGACCATGCAGGCGAACGGCATCCGGGTGTTCGGCAAGTTCGCGGTCGGTACCCGAAAGGGGGACGTCGCGACCCTGACGCTGGGCGTGGTCCAGTGGCCGGATACCGCCCCCGGCAATCGGGACGCCGTCGTGGCGGCTCTCGCCGAGCAGTACCGGGCCCGCCACAAGCGGGCCGTCGTACAACCGGTGCGATTGCCGATCGGCCCGGCCATCGTGGCCATCAGCGGCGGTGAGTTCCACCTGCCGCGAGGTGACGTGCGCACCCAGATCAAGGCTGAGTACCAGATTCCCTTGCTGGACGACCGGTCCGTGGTGATCCTGTCGGTGATCGCGGAGTCCGAAGACGCCTGGCCCGCGGTAGCGGAGGCGACGGCCAAGGTCGCCTGGAGTCTGCGCAGCGGCGAGGCAGCGCGGTGACGGCCTTGGCGGCCGACATGTCGGACAGCCCTCTCGCCGGCGTAATGGCCTACGTAGTCATCGGCGGGCTGCTGGTCGCGGGCTTGACGATGGTCATCATCCGGGTCGTGCGGTCCAGGAAACCGCGCGAGCAGCAGCTGGCGCGTCTGGCCGCGCAGCTCGACGGGCGGAGCCGGGTGTACGTCCGGATGATCGAGTGTGGTCTCGACCACCGGGATCTGCATTCGGTGGCCGCCAGCCGTGGCTACCGGATGTTCGTGAACGAGGCCGGGAAGTACTACGAGTTCATCCACGCCCACCAGGCGGGGCGAACACCATGATCGCTCTGAACCTCGCCGGGTCCAAATTCAACGGTACTGACGCCGAGTACTTCGGGACACTCGCCGTCGTCGGGGGGATCGTCCTCTTGGTCCTCGCCGTGGTCCTCGTCGTCAAACGCCGACTCGGCAAGAACCGGCGTAACGCCGTCCAGCAGCTGACGCGGCAGCTCGACGGTCGCCCGATCGTGTACATGCCGTACGCCGATTGTCCGCTGCCCGTTCCTCAGGTTTCGAGTACGGCTCACGCCCGGGGCTACGCCATGACCCCGAACGCGGCGGCGTTGTGGTACGAGTTCGCCTACGTGGCGGGTAGGCCGGGGCCGTGGCCGACCTGAACCTCGCGGGCAGCCAGTTCACCGGGAGCAGTACGGAATTGTTCCTGATCGCCGGGTGCTTCGCCGCGGCCGTCGTGGTCGACGTTGTCCTCTTCCTCGTCCTGAACAAGATCAGCATGGCCCAAGCCCGCGGCTACGACCTGACGCCGAACCCGGCGGCCGCGCGCTACGAACTCGTCCTCGGCGCACCGCAGACCGCGTTCACCGGCAACCCTCGTGCCGCCTACGTCGTGCAAATGCTCGACGGCCGACCGGAATTCGAGCTGCCGATCGTCGGCGCGCCGTTGAGTCTTCCCGAGCTGATGGTCGTCGCGCACAGCCGGGGTTACACCGTCCAGAAAAACGATGACCGCTACTCATTCATGCGACACCTGAGGAGACCATGAACAACGCGCAGCTGATCGAGGAAATGCGCTGGCAGCTCAAGCAGATCGAAGACCGCAAGGCCGAGAACCAGCGCATCCTCGCGGGCATCG
>DASXXB010000264.1:0-6517 GCA_036503355.1 Kribbella sp.
CCCGTTGGACAGCTCAACACGGAACATCGCGTTCGGCAGGGCCTCGACGATGGTGCCCTCGAGTTCGATTACTCCCTCTTTTTTGGGCATGTCCTCGCACTTCTGTAGACGTGACTGGCTATGGCTACAAAGAGCCAAGGAAAAAGTGTACGCCACGCGCGGCAATGAACCCAATCGGGCCCTCGGCAGGTACTCTCCGCCGCTACCTCGTGCCGCGGACGAAGGACTGGATCGCCAGGACGGCGGCCCCACGGCACCACTCTATGTTGTCACCGTTGGTCAGCACGAGCGGAGGAGTCGTCGCCTGTGCGGGACGGTCAGCCGCCAGTTGCGCCAGGACACTCGCCTCGGCGACCTGGGCCAGGCGGACGCCCTCGCCGGCGACGACGAGGCACTCAGGCATGGTCAGGTTGCAGATTGCCGCCAGCAGCCGGCCGAGTCCACGACCCGCCTCCTCGGTGACCGCCACCGCGGCCGGCTGGCCGTCCTCGGCGAGCGCGAGCACTTCGTCGAACGCCACCTGACGCCCAAGCGCTTGCGACGTACGGCGGGCAACGGCGTCGGAACTCAGGACGGTAGCGGCGCAGCCGCGGTGGCCTTCGGCGCACAGGGGTCCGGTGGGATCGAGCGGCCAATGGTTGACGAGGCCGATTCCGTAGTCGTCGTTGACGATCTGGGCACCGTTGACGACCACGCCGTACCCGGTGGCGACACCCAGCGTGACGACGGCGAAGCGTTGTGTGTCGCGTCCTTCGCCGAACCAGTGGACGTACTCCGTGAACGCCACGACGTCGTTGTCGACCAGCGTGGGTACGTCGGTTCGCGCCGCGACCAGGTCGGCGAGATCGACATCCTCCCAGCCCAGGTACGGCGAATGGACGACCGTCGACCGACCGCGGACGACGCCGCCCAGGCCGATACCAATGCCGCTGAGCTCGCGGTCGCCCCGAAGCTGCTCGACGAGGTCACCGACAGCGCTCACCACGGCATCGGGCGACCTGTCCTCGATCGGCGCGGTCGCGCGCCGCAGAACCGCTCCGCGCAGGTTCGTCAGCGCGCCGATGATCTCCGACTCACGGAGTTTGATCCCGGCGAAGTGCCGCGAGTCCGCGTCGACGTCGAGCAGCCGGCGCGGGCGGCCGACGTACCCCTCGACGCGCTCGCCGGTCTCCTTGATCAATGCCCGCTCGAGCAACGGACGGCTCAAGCGCGTCAGTGACGGTGTGGACAGGTCGAGCCGCTGGGCGATGTCCGTCCGCGAGATGGGGCCGTGGCGGAGGACCTCGATCGCGACCGAGAGCGAGGCGTCCGGCCCTCCGGCCCAACTGGTCGTCACGAGCCTCTTCTTAACACCCTGATAGTTTCTGAGCAACACCATTCCCGTCGCAAAACCGGCGCGTGCTCAGCCTTGACCCGCTAATTAGCTTTGAAGTAAAAGTTATTCATGCCGCTCCCCCACACCTTCACCGAACCGGATCTCGTGCGCACCATGAACGCGTTCCTGAGCACGTACGGCACCCCCGAAGGTGACTTCCGGACCGATCTCAGCGACGACGCGGCCCTGCACTTCTGGGAGGCGGCGTTCATCCGGGAGACCCTGGTCGACGCGTCGCGACTGACCGGGCAGTGGAAGGACGAGATCAGCCGGACCTACTACCGCTACGAGAACACCCACGCGACGGACCGTTTCGGCAATCCCCAGTGCTGGATCGCGAACGACACCGACTGGAACGACGACTACTCCTGGGCCGTCCAGTTCGCGCTCGCGGCGTACGACGTCACCGGCGACCGCCACCTGCGCGATCAGGCCAAGTGGCACACCGACTTCTTCCACCGCGGCTACTACGACAATACGTACGGCGGCGGTTTCTGGCGTGAGCGCGGTACCAAGGATCAGAAGGACGTGCCGTCGAACGGATTCGCAATCGCCGCCGCCGAGCTGGCCCGGTACTACCCGACCGAGACGGTGCACAACGATCCGCTCGGCACCGACAAGACCTATCTCGAGATCGCGAAGGACACCTACGACTGGCTCAAGAAGAGCTTCCTGCGACCGGACGGCGGATTCGCGAACTCGTTCTCGGGCCGGGAGTGGGACGACAACCTCTACACGTACAACGCGGGCGTGTTCCTCGAGCTGGCCGCGAACCTGTACGACCTGACCAAGGACCGCGCCTACCTGGCCGACGGCGTACGGGTGGCGGACTTCGCGAAGACCCACTTCACGACCGGACCCCAGAAGCTCATCGTGTACGAGGACGACGTCAACGGGAGTGGGCTCTATCGGCCTGATCCGGTCGGCAGCTACGAGATCGTCTTCAAGGGGATCTTCCTGCGCGGCCTGTCCCGGTTCATCGACCTCGGTGGACAGACGCAGTACCTCGACTGGCTCGGCAACAACGCGCAGGCGAGCTACGACCACCGGACCAACGACCTGCCTTCGGCCGTGTTCGATCAGAGCGTCGACAACGCGCGCGGCACCGGAGTCGCCACCGGTCTGGCGGCCATGACCTACACGCTCGCCGCGCAGCAGCCGCGTCGGCGCTGACCGTCACGGCTCCTGCTGCGTAGCCGCCCATTGTTCACCGGCGCGCCAGAGCTGTTCGGGCATCAGGTCGAGCAGGTCGCAGGCCGCGTCCAGTTGCGCAAGTGCGGTGGTGGAGTCGCGGTACGCCGGGAGGATCGCGACGAACCGCCTGCCCTCGCAGCTGAAGCCGAACGGCGGTACGTCGGCCAGCACCTCGACCGCGCGCGGATGCAGAACCGCCAGTGCGTGATCCTCGCGCCCGTTGAACAACCTGTACTGCGTCGACAGTCCGTCGATCGTCAGGCGCAACGGGAGGAGGCTCGCGGCCGCGACCGGCGCCAGGCCCGCGGGCAGCACCTGCAACGGCGGCAGGGGCCGATCCACCTGGAGATCAAGGAAGTCGAAGCCGAGCTCACGCCGGCGTACCTTGTGCCGGAACCGCCCGGTCCAGAACTCGCGGCCGCGGTGCCGCCCCGACGTCACGTCGGCGACCGTGGCCTTCGGGTCCGCGTCGAACGGTGGGAACGGCCAACGATCCAGCAGCTCCTCCCCCGACGCGCTGATCCGCCAGCCGAGCTGCCCCGCGGCGTCGGCCCATGCTCTGCGCCGGCGTCCGTCCCGGATCCGCAGTACCAGCGTGAACCCGGCCAGCACCAGGAACCAGGCCAGCACCATCCACCCGACCCAGCGCGGCTCCAGCAACAGCCCCACGATCGCCAGCGGTACGGCGACCACGAACCAGATCACGTAGACGATCGCGGCCCCCTGGTGCAGCTGCCACGCCAGATCCGCCCTCACCGGGGCCGTGGTCAACGGCGCCTGCCGAGGCCGCCGAGGGCGATGATCGCCCACGGGATCAGCAGCCAGACCGGCCAGAAGTGCGGCCAGTGACCGCCGTTGCCGAGCCCGATCACGAACCAGATCACGACGTTGATCGCCACCACGCCGGTGAAACCGCCGCCGAGCGCGCCGATCCCGTGCCGGTGCGGGCGGTTCTCCCGCCGGCGCTCCGGGAAGCTGCCCGGCTCCGGTGCCGGCTTGGTGTCCTGGACCACCTCGGGCGTCTGGTACGTCCGCACCGGCGGCAGGTCACGCACCAGCGGCTCCAGCTCGCCGTACGTCTGCACGGTGTAGAGCTGGTCGAGGCGGGACGAGAACTCCGGCTGGTCCAGCCGCCCGTCCGCGAACGCATCCCGCAACCGTCCCGCGATCTTGTCGCGGTCGGCTTCGGTGAAACGCTGGTGCGGCTGGTACTGAGGCATGTCTCAAGTGTGCCTCAGCTCCGGTCCCCTCGGCGTCCCCCGACGGGTGGACCCACAGGGTCCGTCAGTCGGGTGCCGGCAGGTCAGTCGGCGAGTGCGCCGACCTTCACGCCGAGCTCCGCGAGCTTCGATTCGCCGCCGTCGAGGGCGGTCAGCACCCACGGGCCTTGCGGAGTGAGAGTGAACGTGTGCTCGGTGTGTGCGGCGGCCCGGCCGTCGTCGGTGACCACGGTCCAGTCGTCCTCGAGCGTGTGATTGTCCTGCTTGCCGAGGGTGAGCATCGGCTCGACGGCGAGCGCCATCCCCTCGACCAGCTTCGGCCCCTTGCCCGGACGGCCGAAGTTCGGCACGTTCGGCGGCTGGTGCATGGCCGAACCGATCCCGTGCCCGACGAAGTCCTCGACGATCCCGTACGACGAGTTGGCGCGGACGTGCGCCTCGACCGCGGCCGAGATGTCGGACAGCCGGCCACCGAGCCGCGCGGCCGCGAACCCGCGCCACATCGACTCCTCGCAGATCCGCGCCAGCTCCAGGAGCTCGGCATCCACGTCGCCGACACCGACCGTGATCGCGGCGTCGCCGTGCCACCCGTCGACGATCGCACCACAGTCGATCGAGATCAGGTCGCCGTCGGCCAGCACCCGGTCGCCCGGGATGCCGTGCACGATCTCGTCGTTCACCGAGGCACAGATCGAGCCGGTGAAACCGTGGTACCCCTTGAACGACGGCGTCGCACCGGAGGACCGGATGTTGTCCTCCGCGATCGCGTCCAGCTCGCCGGTGCTGATGCCGGCCCGGACCTCACCGCGGAGCAGCTCCAGCGTGCGGCCGACCACCAGGCCGGCCTTGCGCATCGCCAGAATCTGCTCGCGGGTCTTGATCTCGATGCCGCGGTCCCTGAACATCACGTGCTGACTTACTCGGTGATCGACTTCAGGGCGGCGAGGACGCGTTCGCTGACCTCGTCGATCTCGCCGACGCCGTCCACCTCGACGAGCAGGCCGCGCTGGGCGTACACCGCGAGCAGCGGCTTGGTCTCGGCGGCGTACACGTCCTGCCGGTGCCGGATGACTTCTTCGGAGTCGTCCGACCGGCCCTCGGACTGGGCCCGCTTGAGCATCCGGCCGACCAGGACGTCGGTGTCGGCGACCAGCGCCACCACCGCGTCGAGCTTGTGCCCGTGGTCGGCGATGATCTCGTCCAGCGTGCCGACCTGGGCCAGCGTCCGCGGGTACCCGTCGAGCAGGAAGCCGTCGCCGGCGTCGGCCTCGGACAGCCGGTCGCGCACCATCGCGTTGGTGACCTCGTCCGGGACGTAGTCGCCCGCGTCCATGTAGCGCTTCGCCTCGACACCCAGCGGCGTCTCGTCCTTCACGTTCGCACGGAAGATGTCGCCGGTGGACACGGCCGGGATATTCAGGCGATCGGCAAGCACCTTTGCCTGCGTACCCTTGCCCGCCCCGGGCGGACCCATCAGCAACATTCTCATCAGCGCAGGAACCCTTCGTAGTTTCGCTGCTGCAGCTGAGACTCGATCTGCTTCACCGTGTCCAGACCGACGCCGACCATGATCAGGATCGACGTACCACCGAACGGGAAGTTCTGGCTCGCGTTCAGCAGGACGAGAGCGACCAGCGGGATCATCGAGATCACCGCGAGGTAGATCGCGCCAGGCAGCGTGATGCGGTCCAACACGTACTTCAGGTACTCCTCTGTCGGCCGCCCCGCCCGGATGCCCGGGATGAAGCCGCCGTACTTCTTCATGTTGTCCGCGACTTCCTTCGGGTTGAAGGTGATCGAGACGTAGAAGTACGTGAAGAAGATGATCAGAGCGACGTACGTCGCCATGTAGATCGGGTGGTCGCCCTTGACCAAGTTGCCCTGGATCCAGTTGGACCAGCTCTTGCCCTGCTGGAACTGACTGACCAGAACCGGGAGATACAGCAGGCTGGAGGCGAAGATCACCGGGATCACACCGGCCTGGTTCACCTTCAGCGGGATGTACGTCGAGGTGCCGCCGAACATCTTCCGTCCGACCATCCGCTTGGCGTACTGCACCGGGATCCGGCGCTGTGCCTGCTCGATGAAGATGACCGCGGCCATGATGACCAGACCGATCGCGATCACCACGACGAAGGTGGTGACGCCCTTCTGCTTGCGGATGCTCCACAGCTGGGTCGGGAAGGTGGCGACGATCTGGGTGAAGATCAGGATCGACATACCGTTACCGACGCCACGGTCGGTGATCAGCTCACCCAGCCACATGATCACGCCGGTACCGGCGGTCATGGTCAGCACCATCACGCTGACGGTGAACCAGTCGTCCTTGTACAGCAGCGGCTCGGTGCAGCCCTGGAACAGCCGGCCGGGCGTCCGGGCCAGCGCCACGAACGCGGTGGACTGCAGGATCGCCAGCCCGACAGTCAGGAACCGGGTGTACTGGGTGATCTTGGCCTGCCCCGCCTGACCTTCCTTCTTCAGCGACTCCAGCCGCGGGATCACCACGGTGAGCAGCTGCAGGATGATGCTGGCGGTGATGTACGGCATGATGCCGAGCGCGAAGATCGCGAGCTGCAGCAGCGCCCCGCCGGAGAACAGGTTGATCAGGTTGTACAGGTTGGCGTTCTGGCCGCCCTGGGAGATCTTGATACAAGTGTGCAGCGACTGAACGTTCACACCCGGGGCCGGCACCACGGAGCCGATCCGGAAGATCACGACGATGAAGAGC
>DASXXB010000265.1:0-6632 GCA_036503355.1 Kribbella sp.
TGGGGTGGGTGAAGGGTCTTGGTGAGGCGTTTGGGGTTGGGGCTGTGGTTGGGGGGCTGGTGGGGGTTCAGCACACCAGTTTTGAGACTTGGCGGCTTCGGGCGGGGCGCGGCGAGTATTTCTTGAAACGGCTTTGGGGGGTTGTGGATCCGCCTTGGTGGCGGGAGGTTGAGCGGGGTATGGGGCTGGAGGCGGCGGCGCTGGCTCGGGGGGTGCCGGTTGCGCGGCCGGTTGAGCCTCGGGAGCCGGTGTTCGGGTATGCGGCCCGGGTGGACGGGTTCGGCACCGTTCGGCTCTACGAATGGATCGAGCACCGTGCGCTCGCCGGGAGCGACGACATCGCGGCGTGGCTCGGACGGGTTGGTGCGACGTTGCACGAGTTGATGCCGTTGACCGGCGTACAGCCTGAATGGCGTTGGTGGGGTGTCTTCCCGCGTGAGCGTTGGGAGGAGTGGGCGCAGCTCGGGCAGAGCCAAGACAGGTCGTGGGCCGACGCGCTCAGGCAGCAGGTCGGCTTCTTGTACGAGCTGGGCCAGGCGATCCGGGCCGCCTTCACCGCGGCCGCCGACCCGGTCTTGAGCCACGGCGACCTCGAGCCGTACAACGTTCTCGTCTCGGCGGATGGTCCCATCCTGATCGACTGGGAGAGCGTGGCGTGTGAGAGCGCCACGCTCGAGATCGGCCGGGCCGCCGTGAGCTTCGGCGGTGAGGATCCGGCCCGGATCTCCCGCATTCTCCAGCAGTACGTCGACGCGGGCGGCGTACTCGCCCCGATCGGCGACGCGCTCTTTCTCCGCAAGCTCTCGCTCCGGCTGTGCCACCTCGCCGAACGGCTGGACGTCGAGGTCGGCAACGAGCCCGCACCGGGCTGGATGCAAGGGCAGGACCTGCCCGCCCTCATAAACCAGGACCTACAGACCTTCCCGCAAGCAGTAACCCACCTCCGCCACCTCGCCACCTCCTGCCTCGGCTGACTTCCGCACAGCTCATCAGCGGTGCAGGTTGTGCAGCCAGTAGCTTGTTTGACTTGGGTGGGTGAAGCGGACGGGGTTGATGGCCTCTGGGGCCATGTGCTCCCGCAGGGCGGTACGCCCAGTGCGTCCCGCTCGATCAGGGGTAACGCCGTGCGGGCGGCCAATTCCCTCGCCAGGGTCGGCTTGCCGCTGCCGGCACAACCCGGGACCACTACCCGTTCCACACGCGCAAACTATGCCGGTCAGCCGAAGGCGGGTGGGCCGCCGTGGAGGGCTCGGCAGGTGGATTCGTTGTCGGCGAAGAAGTTGGGGACCTTGGTCTCGGAGTCGTAGTAGCGGTGGAAGACGGGGGTCTGGGAGCCGGACAGTGGCGGGACGATCCAGCTCCAGTCGGCGGGGCAGCCGCGGCCTGCGCGTTCTTCTTTCTCCAGGTGCAGGAGGAACCGGCGCGACTCGGTGTGGTGGTCGCTCACGGTGACGCCGTTCAGCTGGAACGAATGCAGCACCGCCCGGTTGATCTCGACCAGCGCCCGGTCGCGCCACAGGGTCGCGTCGTGCGAGGTGTCCAGCCCCATCCGCTCCGCCACCTGCGGAACCAGGTCGTAGCGGTCGCTGTCGCCCAGGTTGCGCGCCCCGATCTCCGTGCCCATGTACCAGCCGTTGAAGGGCGCGGCCGGATACGAGACACCACCGATGTCCAACCGGTTGTTGCTGATCACCGGTACGGCGTGCCATCGCAGTCCGAGCCCCGCGAACCAGGTCAGGTCGGGATGCTCCAACGCGACCTCGTGCACGGCGTGCCCGGGCAGCTGGAACATCCGCGGCCCCTCGTCGACGGTCTCCACGACGAGCGGGAGTACGTCGAACGCGCCCGGCCGGTCGGGCGGCCGCCACCCGCGCTGGACCATCTTGGTGGTGAATGCGCGATAGCGCGGATCCCCGAGCGAGCGCCCGTCGGGTTGCTCGTACCCGGCGTACCGGATGAGTTGCTCGTTCCAGATCCTCGGCGCCGGCCGGGTCGGCGTGTCAGGGGCGAACACGCTGATCATCGGCCGGATCTTCCCGCCGTTGTGAGCGGCCTGCAGGTGCTCGAAGCAGTGCCCGGCGACACCGCGCGCGTCGGAGACCGTCCTCAGGTCGCGCACCTGCAGGCTGCGCCAGTACAGCCGGCCGATGCACCGCTTGTTGTTGCGCCACGCGACGCGCGCGCCGAACGCCTGCTCCTCAGCCGTGTGCCAGTAGGTCCCGGTCGTGTCGATCTCGCGCATCACCGCAGCCAGCCGTGGGCCGATCGGTCCTGCCCGCGGGTTCTCGCGATGGAACAGTTCCAGGAACTCCGTCGCCGCGGCCCGGACCAACTCCACGTCGGCGACCACAGCGAGCTCTGGCGCGACATTGCCTTGAGCGGCTGGACATCCGGTACGTCGGGCAGCGGCCGGCGGCACGTCTTCGCGTGGGAGCGACTGTTCACCGGCGCGGACCACCACGACGTACCGGACGCCGACTGCGACCGCCAGGAAGGACAGTGCGATCGGTACGCCCCAGCCTGGTCCGAGTACACCGACGGCGGCGCAGCCGAGGGCCAGTCCGAGCAGTGTGAGTGGGAGAACCCGAAGCCGGCGGTTCCGCGTCGCCGGTCGATGGGCCCCAGCCCCATCCTTGTGGTCCTCTGTGCCGGCAGGTCTCAGAGGAGTGCGCACCGGTCAGTCCGAGCCAGGAGACTCGGAACCGCTCCCGTTCCGCAGGCGGACCTGCCAGTCGCTCATGTCGTCGAACCACGCGTCGGCCTGGTGAGGCTTCGCGGACCCTGGCACACCGCCCTGCGGCGTGCTCCCGATCCGGTCGATCTCGGTGGCGAACGAGTCCACGATCGACTGCATGCGGACCTGGGCGGTCTGGGCGTACGAACGCACCTGTTGCCCAGCCGCGTCCATGGCCTCCTCGACGATCCTGCGCTCGTGCGCTCGCGCCTGGCCGATCCGCTCGCGGGCGTCGCGGCTGACGTCCTGGACCATCTCCTCAGCCACCAGCTGCGCCTGGCTGAACAGCTGGACGATCTGCTCGTTCACGCGGTCGCCGGCCTGCTCGTACTCGTCCACCTGCTCCTGCAGACGCCGGACGTCCGCCCGCGCGCGCCGCAGCTCGGCCTGGAGGCGCTCGTTCTCGCTGCGGCTCTCGCTGATGTCGCGTGCCGTGGCGTGCACCTGGTCGGCCACCAGGTCGAGGTACCCGTACACCTGCTCCGAGTCGAGTCCCCGGAACCGGCGCTGGAACTTCTCGGACCGGATCGCGTCCGGTGTCCGGTAGGGCGGAGAGCCGTGGCGGTGCTTTCCGTTGGTCACTTGTTGTCTCCTGACCTGGTCAGTGCTGGGCCGGCGGAGTGCTCGTCCACGGCCGCGTAGTAGAAGTGCTCGTACTTGATGTCTTCGGGGTTCATACCGGCCGCAGCCAGCCGCTCCAGCGTGTGCGCGACCATCTGCGGGCCGCCGCACACCATCGCGGTGCGGCCGTACAGGTCCTGCCGGGCCGCGATCGTGCCGGCCTTTCCACGCGTCCCCGGATAGGACGCGTCGTCCGACACGACCTCGATGTAGTCGAACCAGGGGCGCGTCTGCGCCAGCTCTCGCAGCCGTGGCCGCTCGTAGAGGTGCCACGGCATCCGTACGCCGTGCAGCAACTGGACCTGCGGCGCGGTCCGGGACCGGGTCCACTCGTTGTCGATCTGCTCGAGAACCGCGAGCAGCGGCGCGAGACCGGTCCCGCCGGCGACCATCAGCAGATCGCGTCCGTCGTCGTCGCGCCGGGTCAGCCGCTCGCCGACCGGCGCACCGAGCTTCACGGTGTCGCCGGTCTTCAGCGAGCGCACCACGCTCGGGCTCACCTGGCCGCCGTCGATCTGCTGTACGTGCAGGTCGATCGAGCCGTCCCGGCGCGGGGCGTTCGCCGGGCTGAAGTACCGCCACAGCCGGGGCCGTTGCAGGATCTCCATGGACACCGACTGGCCGGCCCGGAACTGGAACGCGCGCCGCGGCCGCACCGTCAGCAGCGTCAGGTCCATCGTCCGCCGCTCGACCGACACCACGTCGGCGTCCCACCAGTCCGGGCTGGACTCCGAGGAGTCCTCCGCCGCCTCGACCATGATCCGCGCGATCACCTGGTAGGCGGCCGTCCACTGCGCGGCGAGCTCCTCGTCCCAGTCGGAGCCGAGGAAGTGCTTCAGGGTCGCGCACAGCGAGGCGCCGACGGCGTTGTAGTGGTCCGCCATGACGGCGTACTTGCGGTGGTCGCGGCCGAGGTGCTGCAGGAAGGCCGCGTCGTTCTCGATCTGGCCGGCGTGGCTGACGATCCGGCCGAGCGCGCCGACGAACTTGTCCCGCTGGTGCGACATGTTGAGCGGGAACATCGCCCGCACCTCGGGATAGGACACGAAGATGTGCGAGTAGAAGTAGAGCGCGACCTGTTCACCGTGCCTGGTGACCCGGTCCCAGCTGTCCTGGAGGGCGTGTGCATCCATCGGGATTCGCTATCCGGCTCGAGAAGGCAGCTCCTCGGACACGGCGGACGGGCCGTCAGCGGGCACGATCGACTGCCTGTCGTCGGCAGCTCGCGCCGACGGATACTGCGTTGACAAGGGTTCCCTCCCAGTCCAGACCCCGAGTCTTTTCCAGTCCTGTCTCGCCCCAGTGCCGGGCAACCTACCCGGGCGCCCACGGGCCGAAACCGCGGATCGGACTGATTCGTACCGAAAATCCTCGACCGGGTCGGCTAGGGGGCGCGGAGAAGAGCTACTCCGTCGATGGTCGCGGGCGCCGTGGAGGTGGAGACGATCTTCAACGCACCGGTGCGGAAGACCGTGGTCGGGAGGTACGTGACGACCCGGCTCGTGGTGGTGGCGGCGAGTGCGACGGTGCCGATCTTGACGTTGGCGTGGTAGATATCCACGCGGCCCTGGCCGGGGCCGTGGATCGCGACCAGGGCGATGCGCTGGCCGGCCTCGGTGGCCTTGGTGAGGTACGCGCCGTTCGCGCGCAGGACGGTCGTGGTGCCCTGGAACGCGAGCGTGCTGGTGGAGCGCGTGACGGTGCCTGCCGAGGTCAGTGCGCGGTCGTCCTCGGGCGCGACCGAGCAGATGGGTGCCGACCAGGCGGACAGGTTCCCCAGGTAGTCGCGGGCGCGGACCATGAAGCACTCGTCCCAGCCGAGTCGCGGCGCCCAGGTGATCGAGGTGATGCGGGTGTTCTGCCAGACGGCCGGGTACATCCACTTGCCGAGCGCGACACCCGGTGCGGCGGTCTTGTAGACGACGTCGTACGACGCGATGTCCGTGTCGTCCTTGTACGTCCACCGCACCGTCGCCGACCCGCTCAGCTGCACGCGGTCGCCGATGCGCCACGTGATCAGCGCGGGCGCCGTACCGTCCACTTCACTGCAGTACGACGTACTCCAGGCGCTCAGGTTGCCGGCGTAGTCACGCGCCCGCACCTGCCAGCAGGTGTCGGTGCCGATCGGGGCAGTGAGGCTCGCAGCAGTTGTCTTCAGGCCCTGCCAGGCGGGCACCTGGTTCCAGGCGCCGTACGGCGAGGTGCGGTTCGGGCGCTGCTGGATCCGGAGGTCGTAGGTGTTGACGCCGGTCGCCGGTGAGTTCGGGTCCTGCGGGTCGTCGTACGCCCACTCGAACGACAGGCTGGTGTTGTCCCTGATGCGATCCCCCGCGGACGCATGGGTCAGTACGGGCGCCACGGTGTCCGGGCGCGGCTGCGGGTCAGGGGTCAGCCAGCTCAGCGTGGCAACACGTGGCTTGCTCGCGTCGTCGGCGTACACGACCTTGGCGAGCCCGGAGCCGTCCGCACGGAAGCTGGGAGCAGTACTGCGGATCGGTCCGTAGCTGCGCTGACCGAGCGCGGGGTCGTTCAGATCGGTCACGAGCAGGTTCGAGCCGGAGGTCTGTACGGCGAAACCGTTGCCCAGCTGGGAGTCCGCGGCGACAGTGAGGTTCCGCGGCGGCTGCGGCCCGTTGACGTCCACGACCTGGTTGCAGCCGCTGAGCACTGCCCAGCGCCCGTTGACGCCGCCGGGACCGACAGAGCAGGCGCTGGCGACCAGCACCGTCTTCACGGCACCGGTGGTCAGGTTCTTGCCGTCCAGGTGCCCTGGCTCGGTCACCTTCCAAAGCGTGTCGCCGGACAGCGCGAACGGCGGAGCGACGTCAGCCAGCTTGGTCTTGGCGGCGACGTCGTACACCTCTGCTGTCGTAGCACTCGGCGCGCGATGCGAGACGAGCTGACCGCCCTTCCCGAGCACCACCTCGTCCGTGGCGGGGAACGTGAGCCCGCCGACCTTCGCAGTACTGCCGTCGAACGTCAGCAGCGCAGCACCCTCCACCTGCAACGCCTTGCCGGTGCTGGTGCCACCTGAGGCAGTCCACGTCGAGCCGTTGTTGCTGGTCTCGTAGACCGCGTGGTCCGTCGGATCCGACACGACCACGCGCGCCCCCGACATACCCACGTCAGCGGACGCATGCCCCGGCACGAGAGCCCCCGGCTGCGGCGGGTCGGCAGCACTAGCCTGCAGCCCGGTCAACGACACAGACAGCGGCAACAGTACGACGGCGCAAACCGCACCCACCCTGACACGAAAGCCCATCACGCGAGACCCCCC
>DASXXB010000266.1:0-21903 GCA_036503355.1 Kribbella sp.
AGCTGCCTGCAACAGTTCTTCACGCCGGCCGAGCAGTCCCTGGTCCCCCTGCTCGTACACCCCGACCAACTCGTGACCGCGAACGCGTTGAACAGTCAGATCCGCGACCTCGCCCGGCTCGTCGGCGCGGCGCTCGGCGGCGTACTGGCTGCTGCCGGCGGGCTCACCCTGCTCGCGCTCGGGGACGCCGCCACCTTCCTGATCGCGGTCGTTCTGGTCGCCGCGATGCGGCACCGGCAGGTACGGCCGGAGCGCATCAAGGAATCCGCCGGGGGCGCGATCAGGCGGCTGAAGCAGGAGTGGACCGAAGGGCTGCGGCTGTGCGTCGCGGGTCCGGCGATCCGGCTGTTCTTCGTGTTCTGCCTGGTCACCGGGGTCGGCGAAGGGGTCATGAGCACGCTGTTCGCGCCGTTCGTCAGCGCCGAGCTCGGCGGCGACGGGAAGGTGTACGGACTGATCGTCTCCTCGCAGGCGATCGGCGGGATCATCGGCGGGCTGGTCGCGGCCGCGGTCGGCTCCCGCTGGCCGGCCGCGACCCTGTGGGGCATCGGCGCCGTCGCGTTCGGGCTGATCGACACCGCGCTGTTCCTCTACCCGTTGGCGTCGGCCAGCGTGATCCCGGCCTTCGTCTGCATGATCGTCGTCGGCCTGCCCGGCGCGTTGCTGATCGCCGGGATGATGACGGTCTTCCAGAACCTCACCGTGGACGGCACCCGCGGCCGCATCTACGGCGCGGTCGGCGCCGCCGAGAGCGTCGCGGTGCTGGTCGGCATCACCTCGGCCGGCTTCCTCGGCGACGCGGTCGGCATCGTCCCGATCCTGGTCTTCCAGGGACTCGGGTACGTCGTCGGCGGGCTGGTCGTGCTCAGCCGGCGGCGGGCGCTGGCGGCTGCGGCTCTGCCTCTGCCGGTGTGATCCGGTGCAGGCGGACGCGCGCGACCCGGCGGCCGTCCATCTCGGTGACGGTCAGGGTGTGCCCGTCGAGCTGAACCTCGTCCCCGGTCGACGGGACCTTCCCGAGCCGGGCGGCGAGGAACCCGCCGACCGTCTCGTACGGTCCGTCGGGCAGCTCGATCGCGGTGGCCTCGGCGAAGTCGTCGAGGTTCAGCAGGCCGTCGACCTCGATGTCGCCGCTGCCCAGCCGGGTCGTCTCGGCGGGCTCCTCGTCGTACTCGTCGGTGATGTCGCCGATCAGCTCCTCGACGAGATCCTCGAGCGTCACGATGCCCGCCGTACCGCCGTACTCGTCGAGGACGATCGCGAGGTGCGTGCTGCGGCGGCGCATCTCGGTCAGCGTCGGCAGCAGCTTGGCGGTGTCCGGCAGCATCAGTACGTCGCGGGCGAGGTCGCCGACCCGCACCGAGCGGCTCGCGACGGCCGGGTCGAACAGGTCCCGGACGTGCACGAACCCGACGATGTCGTCGGCGGAGCCGTTCATCACCGGGTACCGCGAGTGCGGCCGCTCGGCGGCGAACTTGACCGCCTTGTAGGCGGGCATCTCGGCGTCGACGAAGTCCACCTCGGTGCGCGGCAGCATCAGCTCGCGGAGCTGCCGGCTGGCGGCCTCGAAGACGTCGTCGACGATCTTGCGCTCCTCCTCGCCGAGCGACTCGCTGGCCGAGACCAGGTCACGGAGCTCCTCGTCGGTCATCACCTCGCGGTTCGCGTTCGGGTCGCCGCCCAGGGCGCGGACCACCAGGTCGGTGGACTTCGAGAGCAGCCAGATCACCGGGCGGGCACCGGAGGCGATCCGGTCCACCAACGGGCCGAGGGCGAGCGCGAAGCCTTCCGCCCGCTGCAGCGCGAGCCGCTTCGCCGCCAGTTCGCCGAGCACGATCGAGACGTACGAGATCAGTACCGTGATCAGCACCAGTGCAGCGGTGTCCGCCAGCGACTCCGGCAGGCCGAGATCCTGCAGGTGCGGCGAGAGACCGTCGGCCAGCGTCGCGCCACCGAAGGCCGCGGACAGGAAGCCCATCAGGGTCACGCCGATCTGGACGGCGGACAGGAAGCGGTTCGGGTTGGCGGCCACCTTGGCGACGGTCTCGCCGCGCTTGCCGCGCTGGGAGATGGCCTTCAGCTGGCTCTCCCGCAGTGACACGAGGGCCATCTCGGCGGCGGCGAAGACCCCGCCGATCAGCACGAAGACCAGGATCAGAACGATGTTCAGCAGGGTGTCGTTCATGGGTGGGAGTTCCTAGCGCCCTCTCGTCAGCTGCCGAGAGGGCGGGCGTTGGGCGTAGTCGTCCATTGATCCACTCTACCGGCCACCGGTCTCACGATGCATGTTCGAGTTTGTTGGTTTACGATGATTCCTGGCCGGACGCAGCGTACGGCCGGGAAGGCCACAACGATGAACACACCGCGCGGTGCCCGCCGTACCGACACCACTTTGTCGGACGGCCGCGAGCTGATCTACTACGACCCGGCCGACGCGCCGGTCCGGGTGCCGCTCGAGGACACCCGTGGCCTGCCCGCCCCGCAACCGCAGGTCGAGCTGCGCACCGACCCGCTGACCGGTGACGTCATCACCTACGCCACGCACCGCAACACCCGGACGTACCTGCCGCCGGCGGACCAGTGCCCGCTGTGCCCGAGCAAGCCGGGCAACCCGACCGAGATCCCGGACCACGACTACAACGTCGCGGTGTTCGAGAACCGGTTCCCGTCCTTCGCCGGCCCCGGCCGGACCGAGGTGGTGTGCTTCACCAGCAACCACAACGGCTCCTTCACCAGCCTGTCCCAGGGGCAGGCGCGGCTGGTCGTCGACACCTGGGCCGACCGGACCGCCGACCTGAGCGCCCGCGACGACATCGAGCTGGTCTTCCCGTTCGAGAACCGTGGCCGCGAGATCGGCGTCACGCTGAATCACCCGCACGGCCAGATCTACGGCTACCCGTTCGTCCCGCCGCGGATGCAGAACCTGTTGCGGCAGGCCCGCAAGCACCAGGAAGTTGCCGGTAGCAACCTGTTCGCCGACGTACTGGCCGCCGAGCGCAAGGACGGCACCCGGGTCGTCGGGGAGAACGGCAACTGGACCGCGTTCGTCCCGGAGGCGGCCCGCTGGCCGGTCGAGGTCCATCTGTACCCGCACCGCCAGGTCGGCGGGATCGACGAGCTGTCGGTCGGCGAGCGCGACGACTTCGCCGAGCTGTACCTCGACGTCCTGCAGCGCCTCGACGGTCTGTACGGCGAGCCGCTGCCCTACATCGCTGCCTGGCACCAGGCACCGGTCCGGGTCGACCGCGAGCTCGGCTACCTGCACCTGGAGGTGTTGTCGATCCGGCGGGCCAAGGACAAGATCAAGTACCTGGCCGGCTCGGAGTCCGGCATGGGCGCGTTCATCAGCGACACCCGGCCCGAGGACGTGGCCGAGACATTGCGAAAGGTGGGGTCGTGAGCTCCTTCGAGAAGGTGTTCGGTACGGCGCCGGACGGCAGTTGGCGCGCACCGGGACGGGTCAACCTGATCGGCGAGCACACCGACTACAACGACGGTGTCGTGCTGCCGATCGCGCTGCCGAACCAGATCGTGGTCACCGCGGCCCGGCGTACCGACGGCCGGATCGCGGTCGCGTCCGGTGGGCACGACGGCGTGGTCGAGTTCGCGCTCGACGCGTTGGCGCCGGGATCTGTCGGCGACTGGGCGGCGTACCCGGCAGGCGCCGCCTGGGTGCTGCGCGAGTCCGGCTACCCGATCGGCGGCGCGAACCTGCGCTTCGAGTCCGACCTGCCGTCGGGCGCCGGTCTGTCGTCGTCCGCGGCTCTGCTGTGCGCGACGGCCATCGCGCTGCTCGGTCTTGTCGAGGTGGAGGTCGACCCCGCCGAGGTGGCTCGGCTGGCGCAACGCGCCGAGAACTCCTACGTCGGCGCGCCCGTCGGCCTGATGGATCAGACCGCGTCGATGTGCTGCACCGCCGGTCACGCGCTCGCCTTCGACATCCGTTCCGGCTCGCTGGACCAGATCCCGTTCGACCCTGAGGCCGACGGCCTGCGACTGCTCGTGGTGGACGTGAAGGCGCCGCACCGGCACGCCGACGGTGAGTACGCCGCACGCCGGAAGAGCTGCGAGCACGCCGCGGCCGCGCTCGGCGTACCGGCGCTGCGGTCGATCGACTACGACGGGCTGGACGCCGCGCTCGCGCGCCTCGACGACGATGTCGACCGGCGCCGCGTTCGGCATGTGGTGACCGAGATCAAGCGGACCGAGGACGCGATCGCCCTGATGCGTGCCGGCCGGCTCCGCGACGTCGGGCCGCTGTTCACCGCGTCGCACGTCTCGCTGCGCGACGACTTCGAGGTCACCGTGCCCGAACTGGACGTCGCGGTGGACGCCGCTTTGGAGGCCGGCGCACTCGGTGCGCGGATGACCGGCGGCGGTTTCGGCGGCTGCATCATCGCGCTGGTCGAGACCCCGGCGGCGGACGCGGTGTTGTCGGCGATCGAGAAAGCCTTCGCGGAAAAGGGATTCACCGCACCGACCTCGCTCGCCGCGACCCCGTCGGCGGGCGCTTCCAGGGTCAGTTAGCAATCACCAGATCGCAGCCCGTGTCGCGCATCGCCTTGCGGGCTGCGGTCGACAGGCCGTTGTCGGTGACGATCACGTCCAGGTCCGACCAGTTCGCGAACGTACTCAGGCCGACGGTCCCCCACTTGGTGTGGTCCGCGGTCACGATCACCTCACGGCTCGCGGCGATGAACGACCGGTTGGTCTCGGCCTCCATCAGGTTCGGCGTACTCAGGCCGTGCTCGGCGTCCACACCGTGCGCACCGAGGAACAGCAGGTCCAGGTGCAGCGAGGCGAGCGCGGCGGTCGCGATCGGGCCGACCAGCGCGTCCGACGGCGTACGGATGCCGCCGATCAGTACGACGGTGCGGTCCGAGCGGGCGTTGCCGTGGAACACGTCCGCGATCCGCGCCGAGTTCGTGACAACTGTCAAGTTCTCCACCCGCAGGAGCTGACGAGCCAGGGCGTACGTCGTCGTACCGGCACCGATGCCGATCGCGCTGTCCGGCTGCACCCGGGTGGCGGCCTCGGCGGCGATCGCCTGCTTGGCCGCGGACTCCTGCGTCAGCTTCGCGTCGAAGCCCGGCTCGTGCGCACTGCGCAGGCCGACCGACGTCGCGCCGCCGTGCACCTTGTGCAGCAGGCCGCTGGAGTCCAGGGCGTCCAGGTCGCGCCGGATCGTCATGTCCGAAACGCCGAACCGATCGACCAGCTCGGCCACCGTGATCGCGCCCCGGCTGTTGACCTCGGCAACGATCGTGGCCTGCCGCTGGGCGGCCAGCTGGCCACCGCGGCCGCGTGCAGGTTCTGCTCCGGCTGCGTTCACGTTCCACAGCCTAATGGCCGAAACTGTTCGTGTCAGTGAAATGCGTTGCCGACGCGGTGGCAGCGCGTCACCCTGAAGCATGCGCTTTCCCGAAGATGTGCCGGTGCTGACCGACGACGTTGTGACCCTCCGTGCGCACACCGCGGACGACATCGAGCCGGCGTACCGGATGTGCCAGGACCCGGTGATGCAGGAGTGGACCACGATCCCGGTCCCGTACCTGCACGAGCACGCGGTGAATTTCCTCACCGAGGTGGTCCCGGCCGGCTGGCGCGACAACACCGCCTGGGCCTGGGCGATCGAGTACGACGGGAACTACGTCGGCACCATCGATCTGCACGGCGGTGAGGGCAGCGTCGGCGAGGTCGGGTTCGCGGTGTCGGCGGAGGTTCGCGGCAACGGAGTGATGACGCGCGCGGTGAAGCTGGTCGTGCGGTACGCGTTCGACGCCCTCGACTGGAAGCGCGTGATCTGGCGTGCGTACGTCGGCAACTACGCCAGCCGCCGGGTCGCGTGGAAGACCGGATTCCGTGGCCTGGTGACGATTCCGGACGGCGGGCTGGCGCGCGGCGTACGCAAGGACGAGTGGGTCGCGACGATCGGTCGCGACGACGACCTCGAGCCGCAGGGCAACTGGTGGACGGTGCCGGTGCTGGAAGGTACCGGGATCCGGCTGCGGCCGTTGCGCGAGTCGGACGCCCAGCGGGTGATGGAGGCGTGCTCCGACGAGCGGACACAGCACTGGTTGTCGGGCATGCCCTCGCCGTACGGACTCGACGACGCCAAGGGTTTCATCTCCAGCCGCGTGGACGCGGCAGCCAGTGGTGAGGCAGTGGCGTGGGCGATCGCCGACGCCGTCACCGACGAGTTGCTCGGGAACGTCAGCATCTTCGGCCTCAACGGCCGGATGGATCGCACCCGCGGCGAGATCGGGTACTGGATGCACCCGGCCGCGCGCGGGCGCAAGGTGATGACGGCCGCGGTGCAGCTGGTGATCGGGCACGCGTTCACACCGATCGAGGACGGCGGACTCGGACGCCGCCGGCTGATCGTGCGCTGCGCCGACGTGAACACCGCGTCCGCGCACGTTGCCGAGCTCAACGGCTTCACCAAGGTCGGAGACGAACGCCGCGCCGACCCGCGTCGCGACGGCAGCTACGACAACATGCTCACCTACGACCTGCTCGCCGACGACTGATCCGTCAGCAACCGGCGCGAGGGGTTGCGGACGGACCGGCCGAGCGGTAGTGGTGACCGGCTGCAGGCAGTGGTTTACGGCCAGTTGGTGTCACGCGACACCGGTTCCCCTCGCCGTCGCGCTGCCGGGCTGCTTGAATCGACGGGTGAGAGATCGTGAGGAACTCGTCCGCCGTTGGCAGGCCGGGTGGTCCGTCTCGCGGGGCTGGACCACGGTTGAGGAGGACAACGACGGCATCCTGATCGTCCGGGCCGGTGAGGAGAGCCGCCCGACCGAGTACGTCGTACTTGATGCCGACGGCAAACCGGAACGGGTGGAACGCGCCGCCCAGCTGGCCTCCGCCGACGGCGGTGGGCGCGGCTCGGGCTGGATCACGCTGGCCACCGACGACAAGGAGGCCCGGATCGAACAGCTGGAGGATCTCGGCCTGGAGGTCCAGCAGGACCAGGACTGGCTGATGACGATCCAGTTGTCGGAGCAGCCGGCGCTGAAGCTCCACGAACGCTACGCGCTGCACACCGAGCTCGAGGACGACCTGATCATCACCCGCGCCACACTGCACGGCGGCGTGGTGTCGAGCGGCCGGATGGCCGTGGTCGGCGAGGACGCGGTCGCGGACCGGATCGAGACCGATCCGGCGCACCGGCGACGCGGTCTCGGCAGTGCGGTGATGGCGTCACTGGTCGAGACTGCCGCGGCCAAGGGCGCCAAGCGCGGCATCCTGATCGCGTCGATCGACGGCCTGCGGCTGTACCGGAGCCTGGGCTGGAAGGTCGTTGCGGACATCGTCATCGCCCGCTCCCGCTGAGCTGCCCGCACACCGGGTTCTTTCTTCTCGCTTCTTCGCGGGCAATCAAACGATTGCGATCGTCAGAGGTTTGTGAAGTGGTGGGCAGTTGCGCGTTGGGAAGCGCTGAGCGGGGCAAGGCTGCTCAGCATGACGAACCACAGGCGGTCCGCCGGCAACGGTGTGATCGGTCCGCTCCTCGCGTCGTTGTCTGCTCTTGTGCTGCTGGCCGGCGTCGGGTGGTTCGTCGTACGGCAGTCCGGTAACACCACACCGACCAGCCAGGAGGACCCGATCACCTCGGTCGCTCCGGCGAGCGACGACGCGTCGTCGGCAACACCGGCCCGTCGGACGTACACGCCTTCACGTACGACGCCGACGAGGTCCACGACCGCGCCGAGCCGGAGCAGTACGCGGACCTCGACGCGAACGCCGACGCCCAGCAGGTCGACGTACACGCCGAAGCCGCGTCACACCGCGACGCCGACTCCGACACCCACATCCACTCCCACGCCGACGAAGACCAAGAGCAGCAAGCCGCCGAGGCCTGCCGGCGGATCCGGGAGCGTCGAACAGCAGGTGCTCACACTGACCAACCAGGAGCGGGCGAAGTCCGGTTGCGGTCCGCTCAGGCTGAACAAGGCACTGACCAGGGCGGCCGAGGCGCACGCGGCCGACATGGTCGACGAACACTTCTTCGCGCACGACAGCCTCGACGGCCGCAGTCCGTTCGACCGGATGAAGGCGGCCGGGTTCACCGGTGGCTCGATGGCCGAGAACATCGCGGTCGGGTACACCAGCGCGGCCGCCGTCGTACAAGGGTGGATGAAGAGCCCCGGTCACCGCGCGAACATCCTGAACTGCGGCTACACGATGATCGGCATCGGGTACGACGGCGGTCAGGTCAAACCCGAGTGGGGGAACGGGAGCTGGGTGCAGGACTTCGGCGGCTGACCTCCGGCGCGCCGGTTCAGTCAATCGTTTTCTTCAGGAATCGTTAAGAGGGTTCTCGTCTCCGTAACGATGACCTCGCGCGTCGGTTAAGGTCGCTGTTCGGTGACCAGGGGGGACCTGGCTGTATCAACGCTTCATCACGGGGAACGACGCGCAGTTTCGGTAACACGAGGAAACGAAGAGGATTCGCCCACCCCATGACGGATTCGCCCTCCCCCCGGCGGCACCGCGGCAGTAGACGAGCTCGCCGGCGGAGCCGTGGCCTGGTCGCCCCGGTCGTCAGCGCCTTGTCGGTGCTGGTCGCGATCGGCCCGGTGGTCTGGTTGATGTCCCGCGACACCTCGCGGGCCGACGACGCCGCCAAGGTACTGAACGTCTCCGAGGACACCCGCGTCGACGGCGGCTCCGCGGTCGAGGGGACTACGGCCGGCACGCCGCTGATCACCATCACCAAGACCTTGCCGAACGGCAGCACGACAACGGCCGTCGTCGGTATGCCGGCCCGCGGCGCTGCCCCGACGTCCACGTCGACGTCGGGTACGCCGACCAGTGCGGGTACGCCGACCGACACGCCGGCCGGCGTGTTCACCACACCGGCGACGCCGACCGTCGGCGTGACGACGGTGACGGTGCGGCCGACCACGCCCCGCAGTACCCGTGGTGCCACCGGACGGCCGAAGCCGGGCGTGAGCACGACCCCCGCGAGTACGCCGACCAAGACGCGGACGTCCGAACCGACACCGACCGAGACGTCGGAGCCGCCTGAGCCGCCGACCGGTGGCGGCGGGACGAACACGCAGGAACGGCAGGTCCTCGACTACACCAACCAGATCCGTCAGCAGCAGGGCTGCGGCCCGCTCCGGCTGGACAGTGCACTCGTCGAGGCCGCCGGCAAGCACGCATCGGACATGGTCCGACGCCACTACATGGACCACACCAACCCCGACGGGCAGGATCCGGGCGACCGGATGAAGGCCGCCGGCTACCGCGGGTCGAGCTGGGGCGAGAACATCGCGGCCGGTTACGACAGTGCGCAGAAGGTGGTCGCCGCCTGGATGCAGAGCGACGGGCACCGCAAGAACATCCTGAACTGCCGGTTCACCACGATCGGCATCGGGTACGACGCGGGCCGGGTCAAATCCGACTACGGGCCGGGCAGTTGGGTCCAGGACTTCGGCCGAAGTTGAGGTCCGGGTCGTGATCGCGGTTGTCACTGTGCTGAACACACCGAGTGTGGCTGAAACGTTGTCCCAGAGCCACAATGTCCGACCGGTTGCCGGTCGGTCGCGGCGGGTAGATCCGTCCTTGTCATGTTGCCGGACGTTCCTGGGGGGCTCCGGTGAGACGGCTGGTGAGGGCCGTCTCTTCGACGAGGGACGTCCTGGGGGCGCGACTTTGAAGGGAACAACGAAATAATGTCCGAGTCCGGCAACGGCCGGTACAAACCCCGGAGGAAGGCGACCCGGGCGGCCTCCCGCTCGTCGCGTTCCGGCAACCGGCCCACTCCGCCCGCGGAATCCACACCACCCGCCCCGCCCGAACCACCGCGCTACGCACCGCGCAGCGACGAGTCGCCGTTCTGGGCGAGCGCACCCAAGGGCAGCAGCACCGAGTCCCCGTTCTGGGCCGGCAGCAGCCAGTCCCGCCCGGCAACCCCGCAGTACGCCCCGCGCGGCGGCCTCCCCAGCTACACCAGTCCCGACACCAACTCCGGCGTACCCGCCGCCGACTCCTCGGGCCTTGCGAGCCGCCGACCAGCAGGTGGTACGCCGTCATGGGTCAACCAGTCCATCGGCACCGAACCCGAGCCCTCACAGGCGCGCCGCGCAGCAGGCCGCCCCGACCCCGCCGTACCCACCAACCTCGGCACCTCCGCGACACCACGCCTGGACCAACCTGCGGCGTCGCGCCCGGGCGACGACCCGGCTTCGGGTCGCCTCGGCGACTCGGCGCGCGCGGATGATTCCGCGCGAACGGGCGCCTCGGCGCACGGTCTGGGCGAGACAGCTGGTACTTGGTCCTCCCGTCGGGCCATCGACGACTGGGCCTCCCTGGGCACCGCCGCCGGTAGCTCGTCCACTTCACCTGAGGTACCCCGACGCAGCACAAACGCGGTTGGCGCGCAGCCCGATCGTGGCGGCGAGCGCGTCTACCCTCCGTCGGCCACCTCCGCGGCTGACGGACTGGCTGCCGCCGGCGGCCTCGCCGGCCGCACCAGCGAGACCTCCCGCCGCACAGCAAGCGGCACGCGCACAGACGGAACAGCTGGTACTACGGCCGGCACCACCGCCGCCGAGAACCACGCGGGCGTCTCCGGAGCTGCGGCCGGCACGAGTGCGGCCTACGCGGCCGGTGAGAAACGCGCAGGTTCGCGTTCTGCTGAGTACGGAGCTGCGGCCGCCACCGCGGCTGCTGGTGCGAGCCGCGTGGTCGAGTCCGGCGGTGCGGCTGCTGGTGCGAGCCGCGTGCGCGAATCCGGCGGTGCGGCTGCTCGTTCTGGTGAGTACGACGCCGCGGCTGGGTCGACGTACACGGGCGGTGGGTCTGAGGCCGGGGCCGAGACCGCACACGTCGCTGCCGCTGGGCGCGCGTCCTCCCGGCCTGGCGGATCCGGACCGGGCGGTTCTGGACGCGGGTCCTCCGGGCCCGGAGGTTCTGGGCCGGGTGGTTCTGGGCCGGGTGCGTCTGGGCCGGGTGCGTCTGGAGCGGGTGGTTCTGGGGCCGGTGGTTCTGGGCCGGGGCGGCGGAGTGCTGCTCGGGTGGCGGCCGGGGGGCGTGCTTCGCGTGGGCGGCGGACCGTGATCGCGGTGGCGTCCGTACTGCTGGTGATCACGCCGATCTCGTGGATCCTGCTGCACCAGCCGCAGAACGACCCGGCGGACGCCTCGATCCCGATGGTGACGCGCACCGACGACACCTACATCACCCCGTCGACGAAGGCCGCCGCATCGACCCCGTCGGCCCGGGTGACGACACCCACCGCAACCCCGACGGCCACGCCGACCGCGACCCCGACCAGCACCCCCTCGGCCACCCCGACGAACAGTCCCACCGACTCTCCGACGGACACCCCGACCAGGGAGTCGACGCGTACGCCGACCACCGCACCAACCTCGGCCCCCACGTCGACCGGCCCGACCACGGCACCGACGTCCCCCGGCCGCACCATCACCACCACCAAGCCGACCCCGACCACCCCGCCCCCGTCCACTCCGCCACCACCACCGGCGCGGGACGGCGGCATGACCGCGGACGAACTCCAGCTGTTCGACATGATCGACAGCACCCGCAAGAACAACGGCTGCGCCCCACTGGAACAGGACCCGAGCCTGACCAACAGCGCCGAAGGGACGGCGGGTAGCCGAGCCCAAACCGGCAGCGGCATGAACGACAGCGCGGGATCACAGGTCGGCGCCGGCGGCGACAAGATGACAGCACAGCAGGCCTACAACGACCTGATGCAGGACAGCCGCGCTACCGTCCTGAACTGCGGTCTGAAGACACTCGGCGTCGGCTTCAGCACCAAGAGGCATTGCACGCTCTTCCTCCTCGGATGCACCGACCGCAACGTCTGGGTGGCGAACTTCTCGTAGTACTTCGGTCCTCTTCCCACCGGTTGGTGCGACCATGGTTTGACGACCTGGTCCACCAACCTGCGGGAGGCTGGATGTTTTCCGAGCGTGACGACGTGGATCGGGCCGGGCCGGCGCACTTCGGGATCCATCCGGACGCGCTCGGTGCCGAGCGGCCGGATCCGCGGCCCGAGGAGGCCCGGAAGATGGGGCTGAGCCGGCACACCGAGGAAGGCGCCGTCCTGTACTTCGCCTCGTCCCTCGACCGCGGCAAACCCGGTCACCGGATGATGGCGTGGATCCTGCTCGTCACGTTCGCGGCGCCGGTCGTCTACATCCTGCTCGCGCTGCTGTAGAACTCCTGCCGATGCCGCTGCGGCGTCGTACCGAGGACCGTGTGGAAGTGATGCCGCAGCGCGTCGCTGCTGCCGAACCCGCTCTCCGCCGCGACCCGCTCGACCGACAAGTCCGTTGTCTCGAGCAACAACCGCGCGCGGTCCAAGCGCTGCCGCAACAACCACGCCTGACCCGAGCTCCCCGTCCGCGCCCGGAACTGCCGGGTGAACGTACGCCGTGACAACGCCACCGCACCCGCCCACTCGTCGAGCGTCACCGGCTGGTCGAGCCGCGCCCGTGCCCACACCATCGCCTTCTCGATCACGTCGTCGGCCGGGTCCGGCGGCACCGGCACCGGGATGTACTGCGCCTGCGAGCCGCTGCGATGCGGCGCCACCACGATGTCCCGGGCGACCTTCTCCGCGATCTCGAACCCGTGATGCGTCCGCACCAGGTGCAAGCAGCAGTCCAGCGACGCCGCCGTACCCGCGGAGGTCACCAGATCGCCCTGATCCGACCACAGCACGTCCGCGCGGACCGTCAGCGCCGGGTACCGCGACCGCAGCTCGTCCGCGAACCGCCAGTGCGTCACCACCTCGCGCCCTTCCGCGATCCCGCTGGCCGCCACCAGGAACGCGCCGAGGCACAACCCGACCACGGTCGCTCCGCGCTCGTGGGCCTGCCGGATCGCGCCCAGCAGTACGTCGGACGCGACCAGCCCGGGCTCCCAACTCGGCAGCACCACGACGTCGGCCTGCTCCATCACCTCGCGCCCGTGCTCCACGGTGATCCCGAAGCCGGCGCTGGTCGGGAACGACCCCGGCTCCTCCGCACAGACCTGTACGTCGTACCGGGCCGGCAGACCGCGCCGCTCGCCGAGGACGAGGCACGGCACCGACAGGTGGAAGGGGCTCATTCCGGGGTACGCCAGCACCGCGACAGTACGCATGAGAACAGTATGGCCCGATCTTCGGTAACTATGGCTCCCGGGCCAATGGTGACGGTCGTCGCCGACCCGCAGGATCGTGGCCATGAAGATCACGCACATCGGCGGCCCGACCGCCGTCCTGAAGCTCGGCGGCCTGACGTTCCTGACCGATCCGGCGTTCGACGAGCCGCGCGACTACCAGCTCCCTGGCGGCCGGGTGATGACGAAGCTGACCGGCCCGGCGATCCCGGCCGCGGAGCTCGGCCCGATCGACGTCGCGCTGGTGTCGCACGACGAACACAAGGACAACCTCGACGATGCCGGCCGCGCGCTGCTGCCGTCGATCCCGACCGTTCTCTCGACGCCCGGCGCGGCGGGCCGGATCAGCGGCGTCCGCGGTCTGCGGAACTGGGAGTCGATCGACCTGCCGCGTCCGGACGGTGGGGTGATCACGGTGACCGGCGTACCGGCGCTGCACGGCCCGGAAGGCGCGGAGAAGGTCCTCGGCGTGGTCACCGGATTCGTGCTCGAGGGCGAAGGACTCCCGACCGTCTATGTCTCCGGCGACAACGCCTCGCTCGCGCACGTCAAGGAGATCGCCGACCGCTTCGGTTCGATCGACGTCGCCGTCCTGTTCGCCGGAGCCGCCCGCACCGCGCTGCTCGACGGCGCCAACCTCACGCTCACCTCGGACGAGGCCGTCGAAGCCGCGCGCATCCTCGACCGAGCAACGATCGTCCCGGTACACACCGAAGGCTGGACCCACTTCACCGAAGGCCCCGACCAGTTCCTCGCAGCCTTCCGCACCGCCGGCCTCGCCCCCCGCGTCGAACTCCTCCACCACGGCACCGAGACCGCCCTCGATTGAGAGCTTGACGAACCACGGAACTGAGTGGGATCCAGTACGACCCGCCGGGGGCGGACACCCGGACCAACGCGCAACTGAACAACGAGTTCTTCACCGTGCGGAACCTCAGCACGCGCCCGATCAACCTGTCCGGGTTCCGGGTCCTGGACGTGGCGAACCACGTATTCGTGTTCCCGCGCGGCTATGTCCTGCCGGGGCGCTCGACCGTGATCGTGCGGACCGGCAAGAACCGGAACCGGGCGCTCACCCTGTACTGGAACCAGAGCTGGTACATCTGGAACAACACCGGCGACACGGCCCGGTTCCAGACCCCGGCCGGCAAGACCTTCGACACCTGCACCTACAGGGCCGTCACAGGTCGTTACCGCGTCGGCTGCTAACCGGGCGGCTCGGCGGGGTCGGTGTTGTCCGGGATCCATTCCTGGACAGTGATCCGGTCACCGACCTGGATGTTGCCGGGGGCAAGTACTGCGGCCTTGACGCCGAAGCTGACGCCGCCGCCGTAGGTGGGTTCGCGCCGGTACGTCGCCAGCGTCCGAGTCGGTTCCGGCCCGGACCTGGCGCCGCTCGCCTGATTCACGGTCGGCACCGCGCACCGGATGCCGCGTGCCGAGTACCCGATCTCGACCTCGCCCGCAGTCATGCGCAGCACCTTGTCCTCGGTGTGCGGCTCGGACCATCCGGACACGACGATGTTCGGCCGGAAGCGGTTCATCGGTATGGCGTCTCCGCCACGCTCGAGGATCCGCGCGTTCAGTCCGTCGAGTGACGACTGCGACGTGATCATCAACGCGTGCGCGTCACCGAAACCGGTCAGCCCGCGATGGGCACCCCAGCCTGGCCGCTCGTGCTCGGGCGTCACCCGCACCAGCGCGGCCGACGTACCGAGCCGGTCGGTGAACCACGTGTCGGCGGCCGGGTCCTGCACCACGCCCTGCCCGAACCACTTGCCGAACAGGCTGACGTCGCGGCGCTTCCCGTCGTACCGGATTTCCACCTCGAGGTCCGGGGCGTCCGGCGCGGACAAGCGGAGCGCGTCACCGGCCAGTTCCGCGTGCAGCGTGGCCATCGCCGGCAGTTTGCGCTGGCTCAGGAATGTCCCGTCCGGCTCGACCAGCATGAACAGCCGGTCGTTGAGCAGGCCGGTCGGCCCGACCTCGGCGCTCTCGACAGGGATCCCGGCGAGGCCTTTCACCGGGTAGTAGGTCAGGGCGGCAACCTTGGCGACAGACACAGCCCAAGCCTAACCGGCGCTTGCTCTGTTGAAACATGTTGAGTTATGTTTGATCACGTGCAGGATGTCGAAGCTTTCGCCGCAGCCTTGCAACTCGTCCGTCGGCACGCGGGCCTGAGCTACCGTCAGCTCGCCGACCGCGCGCACTACTCGCATCCGCATCTGATCCGCGCGACCAGCGGCAAGCAACTGCCGACCTGGGAGGTGGCGGCCGCCTACCTCACCGGATGCGGTGTCCCGGCCGACCTGATGCCGGTCTGGCGGCGACGCTGGGAGAACGCGAGCCGCGACCCGCGCGACATCGTCGGCCTGCTGGATCATGCGGAAACCCTTGAGCAGTTGGGCGCAGCGCTCGCGGCGCTCGTCCGGCCGCGCTCGCTGCGCGCGCTGGCGCAGGACACCGGGATCCCACGCGCCACGATCCAGGCCTGGCTGGGCGGCACCCGTCTCCCGGGTCGCGACCGCCTCGACCACCTGGTCCGCACCGTCGGCGCCACCCCCGCCGAACGCGCCGCGACCGCCGAGGCCCTCGACCGCCTGAGCCGACCGGCCACCTCCACAACTGCAGTTGGTCGCCCAGGCAGGCAGAACCTCAGTTCTGGCGCAGCTTGAACGTCCGAAACCCGGCTTCTGCCTGCCTCGGCGTCCAATCAACTGCGGAAGACCGAGGCCGGCGCGCGGGGCGTGACGAAGCCTTCGGCGTCGGTGAGTGGGGCCGCCTTGCCGGCGAGCTCCTGCAGCGGCATCACGTCGTACGGCGGTTGCGCCCGGCGGCCCGCGGCCGTCAGGTCGGGCACCGGCTGCGGCGACGCGACCACGATGACGTTCCCGAAGCCCTTGCCCCGCAGGATCTTCCGCTCCGCGAGCACGACCCCGGCCCCGATCGCGCCTTGAACGGTCGCCGCCGTACGACGGATGAACGGCAGCCCGGCCTTCCCGTCGATGAGGTTCGCGATCAGTACGCCGGTCGGGCGCAGGACGCGGGCGCACTGCGCGAAGAACTCGGTCGTCACCAGATTCGCCGGGACGGACTCGTGCTCGAACGCATCCAGGATGACCAGGTCCATCGAGTCGTCGTACACGTCGGTGATCCCGGCCCGCCCGCTGACCGGGCGCACCTTGATCCCGGACCGTTTCGGCAACGGCAGCGCCTCGCGGACGAACTCGGTCAGGTCCTCGTCCGGCTCGAGCACGATCTGGCGCGACCGGGGCCGCGTCACGGCGACGTACCGCGGCAGACTCAGTGCCGCGCCGCCGACGTGCAGCACCGCGACCGGCTGGCGCCGCGGGGCGACCGCGTCGACGACGTCCCCGATCCGGCGCATGTACTCGAAGGGCAGGTTCCCCGGATCCGCGAGATCGACCTGCGACTGCGGCGATCCGTCGACCCGCAGCACGAACGTCCCGTCCGCCTGCGCCTCCACACTGGCCAGCCCCGACCCGGTCCGCCGCTCCACGCCCCCATCCTCTCAGCCCCGTCCTCTCAGCCCCGTCCTTGAGCACGCACCAACCGTCCGCGGCGTTCCAAAACGGTTGGTGGGTGCTCAAGGACGGTGTGAGCAAGTCGGCGCGGCCCCAGCGTTGGTCGGCAGAGCCGGTGTTGCTAGCGTCCGAAGTACACAATCGGATGAGCTAGGAGCGAGTCGTGAGCACTACACCGGTGAAGGTGGCCGTTACCGGGGCCGCAGGGAATATCGGTTACAGCCTGCTGTTCCGGATCGCGAGCGGTGCGCTGCTCGGGCCGGACACGCCGGTGGAGCTGCGGCTGCTGGAGATCACCCCGGCGCTCAAGGCGCTCGAGGGGGTCGTGATGGAGCTCGACGACAGCGCGTTCCCGACGCTGGCCGGGGTCGAGATCGGCGACGACCCGAACAAGGTTTTCGACGGCGTCAACGTCGCGCTGCTGGTGGGTGCGCGGCCGCGGACGAAGGGCATGGAGCGCGGCGACCTGCTCGAGGCGAACGGCGCGATCTTCACCGTGCAGGGCAAGGCGCTCAACGACCACGCCGCGGACGACGTCCGGATCACCGTCACCGGCAACCCGGCGAACACCAACGCGCTGATCGCGAAGAGCAACGCGCCGGACATCCCGAGCGAGCGCTTCTCGGCGCTGACCCGTCTGGACCACAACCGGGCGCTGGCGCAGCTGGCGAAGAAGACCGGCACTCACGTCACGGACATCAAGAAGCTGACGATCTGGGGCAACCACTCCTCGACCCAGTACCCGGACATCTTCCACGCCGAGATCGCCGGCAAGAACGCCGCCGAGGTCGTCAACGACCAGGACTGGCTGGAGAACGACTTCCTGCCGACGACCCAGAAGCGCGGCGCCGCGATCATCGAGGCCCGGGGCGCGTCCTCGGCCGCCTCCGCCGCGGCCGCGACGATCGACCACACCCGCGACTGGCTGAAGGGCACCGCCGAGGGTGACTGGACCTCGATGGCGGTCGTCTCCGACGGTTCGTACGACGTCCCGGAGGGCCTGATCTCGTCGTTCCCGGTGACCACCAAGGACGGCAACTGGGAGGTCGTCCAGGGCCTGGAGATCAACGAGTTCTCGCGCGCCAAGATCGACGCCTCGACCGCCGAACTCGGCGAGGAGCGCGACGCGGTCAAGCAGCTCGGCCTGATCGGCTGACACCAGCCCACGACGGACGGCCCCCGGGATCATCTCCGGGGGCCGTCCGCTTGTTCACCGCAGGTTGTAGGCGGCGATCACGGTTTGGGTGGTCGTGTTGCCGGCGGCGTCTGTCGCGGTCGAGCGCAACGAGACCGCCTTGCCGGCGGGTGTCGGGAAGATCGCCTCACCGCCCGCGACCGGCGCCTGGCGCCAGGTGGCTCCGCCGTCGCCGGAGTACTCGATCTTCACCTTCGCCACCGAGCCGCGGACCTCGAACGGCAGCACCGTGACCGGCCTGCGCACCATCGCGTTGCTCCCGTCGACCTCCGGCCGGAAGCCGACGGTGTAGATGGGCAGGTTCCGCTGGTCCGCGGACGAGCGGAACGTCGCCTGCAACTCGGTCCGCGTCGAGAACGGCCAGAGCTGCTGCGTCCCGGTCGTGACCAGTTTGTACGTCGCTTTGCCGGCCGGCTGCCCCTTGACCGAGACAGACCCGAACTGGTCACTCGATCCGATCTCCGCGCCGTCCCGGTAGAGCTTCGTACTCGCCGGCGTCATCTCCGTGTAGCCGACGTGCCCGTCCGCATCGCTGAGGCTGTACAGGGAGACGGCGAGCTGATCGGCCGACCGCGTCGCGGCGTACACCGAGGGCACGAACGCCGCCGCGTTCCACCGCTCCTGGTAGTGCCGCCCGGCCTTGTACAGGATCGACTTCCCGTCCAGATGCCACCTGCCGAACGGGAGATCCGAGCCGTCCGTGTCCTGTTCGGTCGCGCCTGCGAAGCCGTACGGCGTCTCGTCGACGTAGTACCGGATCGTCCGCGGCGCGTCGAGGCGGATGATCCGCGCGAGGCCGCTGTCGCCGTTCGGTCCGGTCGGGAACAGCATCGTGAACAGCCGCCGGCCGTCGGTCGCGTTCACCGTCGAGTCCACGGTCGCGAGCTCGGACTGCTGCACCGTGCGGCCGAAGCCGGTCGGGAAGTCGCCCGGGAAGTAGTTCGCGATCCCGTACAGGTACGGCGTGTTGGTGAACAGGCCGTCGTCACCGGGGACACCCCATTGCGACGTGACGTGACCGATCAACTGGTCCGCGGGCAGTTTCGGCCCGGCGTTGTAGGTGTACATCTCGCCCGACCCGAAGCCCGTGGCGTTGTAGACGAACAAGCCGTCCGCGAGCGTCCGGTCGTACCCGATGGACGAATTCGCCTGCTTCGCTTGGGTGTTCGGCACCGACGTGGTGATCGGCTGCGCCTTCCGCGCGTCCAGGACCACGGTCCGATCCGCGGTCAGTTCGACGCTCGGCGCGAGCATGCTGAAGAAGATCCAGCCGTCGGTACCGCGCTCGAACTCCTGGAACGTGCTGACGACGTACTCACCCTGAGGCACCCGGAGGATCGCCGTACCGTTCTCGTCCGGCATCACCATCTGATCCACCTCGTTGTCGACGCCACGCACCGACACCGGGTAGTCCACGTCCGGCGCGCCGTCCCGCGTGACCGCCTTGAGGGTCAGGTTGTACGTCGGGACTTCCTGGTCCACACCGACCGGTACGACGACGGTCTGGTCTCCGCCCGTTGCCGTGATCCGCCCGCTGTACAGCCCGTCCGGGCCGCCGAGCGTGGTGTCCGACGTCGCTTGCACGGACGCCGTACCACCAGCCGGAACGGTCAGCGAGTCGGCGCTCAGCTTCAGCGCACCGGCCGGAGCCGTCGCGCCGTCCGGACCGTCCAGGACAGACGACAGCGACAGCGTGACGGCCGCGTCACCGAGGTTGCGGAAGGTCACGTCGCGGGTGACCGGCTGGTCGTCGGCGTGCGGGTACGACGCCTTCCCGAACGACACGCTGCCCGGCTCGGCGACAACGCTCTGCTTGATCGCCGTGGTCAGGTTGATCCGCCCGGCGCCTTGCTGGAACGACGTCTGATCGGCCGCGACCTTGGCCGAGCCCATCAGCGCGGCCTTCAGTTCGGCCGGCGTCCAGGACGGGTGCTCCTGCAGGAGGATCGCCGCGGCGCCGGCGGTGTGCGGCGTCGCCATCGACGTACCGGAGAGCCGCAGGTACTTGTCGCCGACCGGTTCGCCGATCGTCGAGTCCTTCGACTTCGCCGCGACGATGTCGGTACCCGGCGCGGTGACGTCAGGCTTCAGCGCACTGTCACCGATCCGCGGGCCGCGACTCGAGGTCACGTTCAGCTGGTCCTGCTTGGTCACGTTGCCGACGGTCAGCGCCGCATCCGCACTGCCCGGCGACTCGATCGTCCCGTCGCCCGGACCACTGTTGCCAGCGGCAACCACAAACAGCGTGCCGGCCTCGGCGGTCAGCCGGTTCACGGCCTCCTCGACCGGGTCGAGATCGGGCGTGTCCAGGCCACCGATGCTGAGGTTGACGATCTTCGCCTTGACGTCGTTGGCGGCCCACTCCATGCCGGCCAGGATCGCGGACTCTTGGCAGCCGTACACCTCGCAGATCTTGCCGTCGTAGATCCGCGCGTCCGGCGCGACGCCCTTGTAGCGGCCGTCCGATGCGGCGCCGGTCCCGGCGATCGTCGACGCCACGTGCGTACCGTGCCCGACCACGTCGTCGGCGGACTCGGTGGTGAAGTTCTTCTCCCCCGCGAGCTGCGTGGCGAGATCGGGATGGGTCGCGTCGACACCGGAGTCGAGGACCGCAACCGAGACGCCCTTGCCGGTGTACCCGGCCTGCCAGGCATCCGGTCCGCCGATCTGCGGGACCGACTGGTCGAGCAACAGCTTCCGCTTGCCGTCCAGCCACAGCTTGCCGAACGCCGCCGTACTCACGAAGTTCTTCGCCGTGCTCTTGCCGACCTTCATCGCCGCGCCGCGGATCGACGGCAACTGCCGGGTGACCCTCGCCTCCGCCGGTACTGCGTTCCCGCTGTACGTCGTGAGCACCGGGATCGTGCTGCTCGACGCGTCGTCGTACCCGTCCTTCACCAACTCGGCGACGTCGAAGAGCCGGCGGTCGACCCGGCCGCTGCCGATGTCCTTGCTGACGTCGGCCGGGATCACGTACGCGTGCCCGCGGACCCGTTCCGTGACGAAGCCGACGTGCTGCCGGCCGGCGCCCGGCTCGATGGCCAGCTTCGCGACATCGCCGCCGGGCAGTCGCACCCGGTCGCCGGTGATCAGCGTGACGCTGACGTCCTTCCCTGCCCTGGCGACACCTGCCCTGGCGCCACCTGCCCCGGCGACACCTGCCCTGGCGACACCTGCCTGTGGGACGGCTGGCTGGACAGGCGACGCGGCCTGAGCGGGTGTCAGCACACCGGCCGCGAAGCCCGCGGCCGCCAGGACGGCGATTGCGGACGCGCCTGTCCGCATCGATCTCGAACTCACAGTTCCTCACCCCAGAAATCGGTTGTCTGCGCAAGCCTTCAACGTGACAACCGGTGCCTGGGGTTGCGTTCAGGGTGCGACCAATGTGGTGGACTGCCCGGCCGCGGCCAGGGACGCGGCGACGAAGCCGGAGGACTTCAGATCCTCGACCAGGTCGCGGAGGTAGGCGACGGTGTCCTCGTGCTTGTCCTTCGTCGTACCGACGGCCTGCTGGATCTGCATGAACCGCTCGTCGATCAGGCGCAGGTCCTGGTGCGCGTCGACGTACTGCGTGATCGGCTGCCGGATCCCGGCCGCCACCTCGAGCCCCTCGGCGCGGAACACGTCGACGCCCTCGGCGCCCCGGACGATCTCGGCGTGCTGCAGGGTTCTGGTCAGATACAGGTCGTACGCCGACCCCTGCTTCACGCCGATCCGCACGCCCGGGGCGTCCACGTCGGCGACCGTGGTCAGCTCGGAATCCCGCGGTACGGCGAAGACGCCCTCGATCACGACGTACGGCGTGGTGAAGGCGACCTCGGCCGCGCGGGCCGGCTCGATCGCGAGGAAGCAGATGTCCGCCTGCCGCGTCGTCAGCGCCTCGAACGACTTGCGCGCGGCGTCGAAGCAGACGAGCTCCAACGGCAACTCGAGCCGCTTCGCCAGCTCCCGCGCGATGTCGACGGTGATCCCGCCCGGCGCATCCGGCGTACCTTGCGCGAGCACCGGATTGCCGAG
>DASXXB010000267.1:0-2819 GCA_036503355.1 Kribbella sp.
CGGTGGCCATAGCGTCGGGGAAACACCCAGTCTCCATTCCGAACCTGGAAGTTAAGCCCTTCAGCGCCGATGGTACTGCGACCGGGAGGTCGTGGGAGAGTAGGACGCCGCCGGACATTCACACTGTTAAGGGCCACCCCCCACCGGGGGTGGCCCTTAACATTTCCCCAGACATCCACACACCGTGTGTGCGACCCGCCGGCCGTCAGGGGACGCGTCGCCCAGACCGCAGGTGCTGTGCGTCAATCCCTCGAACTCCAAGTACGTCACGCCGATCCCTTCGAGTACCGGCCGCAATCTGCAGAAGCGCCGGATCGCCGGATCGGCTGTTCCCATGTACGCCACCCGGCGCCCGGGATAGCACCTGAGCTCGTGATGCCAGTCGTACGACCGATAAGCCCGCCAGAACTCCAGGGCGGGCCGCGGCAGCCGCGGCTCCCGTTCCAGCCGCCGCATCTCCCCGTCGGTCAACATCTCGATCGGCGGCACTCCACCCATCACAAGCGCACTCGCCCGCTCCGTCGATCGCGCCACCATCGCCGCCATACAGGCCGTCTGTGAGAACCCCCAGACCCCGAACCGCTCGACGCCTTCCCGATCGAGTACGGCGATCACCTGCTCGCCGATGCTGCCGAAGTCGTACCCGTCCGGTCGGTCGCTCGCCCCGAAGCCGACCGGGTGAACCTGGAAGACCCGGAACCGCTCCGCCAGGTAGTCACTGATCGCGTAGTCGAGCGGCCGGCGGTTGTTCTTCAGCAGCACGAGCGCCGCCCCAGAACCGCTGACCCGGTACGCGATTCGGGCGCCGGCCCGTTCGACGTACCGGTAAGTCACGGGAGGATGGACTGCAGGGCGGCGGTCACGGTGGCGCGGGTCCCCGCGGGGAGCGCGGCGGTCAGAGTGTTGATGCGGTCGACCACCGCGTCGTGGACCTGGTGGGCCAGCTCGAGACCGTCAGGCGTGAGCTCGATGCGGAAGGCGCGACGGTCGCCGGGAATCGGCGCACGGGCGACCAGGCTGCGGCGTTCCAGACGGTCGACCATGCTGGTGAGACTCGAGCGTTCGATGCTCAGGATGTGGCTGAGGTCGGTCATCCCCTGCGGCCCGGCGATCAGCACACACAACAGCCGGGCCTGCTGTGACGTCAGGCCGAGCGGCCGGCTGGTCTCGGCGTGCAGGTCCTGCAGCAGGTGCATCGTCTGCACCAGCGCGCTCGCCAGATGCGTGTCCTGAGCAGCCGTCGTCGTCACCATGCCTCCCATGGTAGTCCGTTGGACTAATAGTTTGCTGTTCTAAGTATCCGTGCTACAACTAGTTCGAACAGCAAACTATCTGAGGGAGTCGCCATGAACGTGCGGTTCGGATACGGATCGCCGGACTCGGTACAGGACGTCGCCGCAATCGTGCGGCTCGCCCAGCAGGCCGACGTCGACGGTCTCGACCACGTCAGCCTCGCCGACCACCCGTACGTCCCGGACATGCTCGACGGGTACGCCGCGATCGCCTTCCTGCTCGGACGCACCGAGCGGCTCTCCGCGTTCGTCAACGTGACCAACCTGCCCCTGCGTCCCGCCCCGGTGCTCGCCCGTACGGCGACCTCGCTCGCGGCGCTGTCCGGCGGACGGTTCGTCCTCGGCCTCGGAGCCGGCGGCGCCTGGGACCGGATCACCACGATGGGCGTCCCGGAACTCCGCCCCGCCGAAGCGGTCGAGGCGTTCGAGGAAGCGATGCAGCTCGTGCACGCGCTGTCCGACGGCGGTACGCCCGTACCGACCAAGCACTACCCGATCGGCAACCTCCGTCCCGCCGCCGTACCGGCCCCGCCGATCTGGACCGGCTCGAACGGGCCGAAGTCGCTCGCCGCCACCGGCCGCAACGCCGACGGCTGGATCCCCGGCCACGCCGCCGACTGGCTCAGCGACCGCTACCGCTGGTCCCGCCCGATCATCGACGAGGCCGCGCTGTCCGTCGGCCGCAAACCGTCCGACGTCGCCACCATCTACAACTTCCCGGGCGAGATCACCGCGACCCCACTCCGCCAGACCCGCGACGCCGAAGGCCGCTGGATCGGCGGCTCACCCGCGCAATGGATCGACGAACTCACCGACGCCGTCCTCAACCACAACGCGAACGGCTTCACCCTCTTCCCCCGCGGCACCACCCCGTACGAAACCCAACTGACCCGCTGGTCCCAGGAGATCGTCCCCGCAGTCCGCACCGCCATCAGCTGACCGCACAGCAGCAGCGCGTCGGCCGGGTCCGGTGCTGGAGGAGCCAGCTCCCAGGCGCTCACTCCTCGATCGCCCCGCGAACGGCGCGCAGATGCTGGCGGAACGTCAGCGCCGGATCCACCGCGCGCTTCTCCAGGTACTGCGCGAAGCTCACCTGCTCGCGCAGCGACCGCCCAAGGCGGATCTCCGTGGCCTGCCGGTGTTCGGTGTCCCGGATCGACTCCGCCAGTGCCTGCAGTTCGTCGGCCCGGTCCGCTGGTACGAAGATCGCACCGTCGGCGTCCGCGAGTACGAGGTCGTCCCGCGTCACGGTCCACTCGCCGATCGTTGCCGTGGACAACGCATCGGCCGGTTGCGGGTCGAGCCGCAACGGACCGGTCGGCAGCGCCCCGAGGCTGAACACCGGCAGGCCGATCGCGGTGATGTCGACGGTGTCGCGGTGCAACCCCCAGATCACGATCCCCGCGATACCGGCCGCGGCAGCCTCCAACGCGACCAGGTCTCCTACACACGCCTCGTCCCGCCGGGCACCGTTGTCGACCACGAGTACGTCGCCCTCGGCCGCGGACTCGAACGCCTCGAGGAACA
>DASXXB010000268.1:0-12739 GCA_036503355.1 Kribbella sp.
GTCGGCAACGCGCGCGCTGACCGGGATCGTGACGGTGTTCCCGCTCGACGGATCGAAGGTGTAGTTGGCCGAGGCAACGATCGTGGTGAACCCGGACGCACTCTGCTCGCGCCCGAGGATCGAGAACGTCTGCGTCCGCGGTCCCCACACCGGATCGGGATTGAGTCGCACCACGATCGAGCTCAGGTCCGCGTTCGATCCCAGCTGGGTCGTCAACGTGGCCGGGTTCGCGTTGCCCTCCCAGTACGTCGTGACGTCGTCGTCGTTGGCGTTCGTCGCGACGAACGTGTACGTGGATCCGGAGGCGGTGATCGGCTTGTGCAGCGCGAGATTGCTGCCCGCACCGCCGCTGCCGTTCCGCGTGACCGTGTTGCTGTTCGGCGATTGGTTGCCGGCAGCATCCTTGGCGCGAACGTAGTACGTCATCGACACGTTCGCGGGCTGGTTGTCGGTGTAGGTCAGGCCGGTCACGCTGGTGCGGAGCCGGCCGTTCGCGTAGACGTCGTACCCGGTGACTCCGACGTTGTCGGTCGATGCGTTCCAGGTGAGTTTGATCTGCCCGGCGCCGGGTTCGGTGAGGGCCAGGCCGCCCGGGGCGGTGGGAGCCTGGGTGTCGCCGGTCGCCGGGCCGTAGACCTCGAGCTCGGACAACTGCCCGGCCGGCCAGCCGGTGTTGGCGGTCACCCGGACCCGGACGTACCGGGTAGTGGCGGTGCCGTAGTCGACGGTCACCGTGTTGGTCGGCGGGCTGAAGGTGCGGGCCGTGGACGCGGACAGGTCGGTGAAGTTCTGCCCGTCGGTGCTGCCCTGGACGGTCAAGGTCTCGTCCCGGGCATCCCAGCCCGCGGTCGGCAACTTCAGGACGACCTGGTTGGTCGCGACCGACGAACCGAGATCGACCTGGACCCACTGCGGGAACGCGTTGTTCGCGCTCTCCCAGTAGGTGCTCTGGTTCCCGTCGGTCACGTTCGACGCGACGTAGTTCTGGGTGACGCTGCTGGCCGTGGCCGGCTTGCCGGCAGCCAGGTTGGCGCCGGCGAGTACGGCGGCCTGGGCCGGTGCGACGAGTGGTGCGGCCGCGAGACTCGCGGCCAGCAGGGCGGTCAGTAACCGCCATCGCGGAATGCGCATGAGACCTCTCCTGGTGGGGCGGGACAGAGAAGAGTTCAAAACTTTCGCCAGCTTGCTCATTTCTTGCGTGGCGTGTGGCTCATTGTTACGGCACCGCAACGCAGGCGTCAACGGCTCGCGAACAACGAAAGGGCCGGCCCGCATACTGCGAGCCGGCCCTCAGGGGTACTGCGTCAGTGCTTGCTCAGTGCTTGGCGGGACCCTCCGCGCCGGCGCCGGTGAACGCCCGGACCGACAACTCGGCGTACCGCGACTCGCTGGACTTGTCGCGGCCCAGGTACGTGCCGAGGACACCGAACAGGAAACCCAGCGGGATCGAGACGATGCCCGGGTTCGACAGCGGGAACCAGTGGAAGTCCGCGCTGGTGATCATCGACTTCTCGCCGTTGCCCGACACCACCGGAGAGAAGATCACCAGGACGACGGCCGAGATCAGGCCGCCGTAGATGCTCCACACCGCGCCCGAGGTGTTGAACCGCTTCCAGAACAGGTTGAACAGCAACGCCGGCAGGTTCGCCGAGGCTGCGACCGCGAACGCCAGCGCGACCAGGAACGCGATGTTCAGCTTCTGCGCCGGGATCGCCAGCGCGATCGCCACCGCACCGATCCCGATCGCCGCGAACCGCGCCATCCGCAGCTCCTGCTTCTCGGTCGGCTTCTGCTTCGCGATGACGTTGGCGTAGAGGTCGTGGGCGAACGACGACGCCGACGTCAGCGTCAGACCCGCGACCACCGCGAGGATCGTCGCGAACGCGACCGCCGCGATCAGCGCCAGCAGGACCGCCCCGCCGAACGACCCGGCGCCGCCACCGACCGTCTCGGACAGCACCGGCGAGGCGACATTGCCCTTCGACTCCGCGACCGCCGACCCCTTGCCGGTGTCCAGCAGCGCCGCCGCCCCGAACCCGAGCGCGAGCGTCATCAGGTAGAACACGCCGATCAGGCCGATCGCCCACTGCACGGACCGGCGTGCGGAGCGCGAGTCCGGCACGGTGTAGAAGCGGATCAGGATGTGCGGGAGTCCCGCCGTACCGAGGACCAGTGCGAGGCCGAGCGACAGGAAGTCGATCTGACCGGTCAGGTCCTTGCCGTAGAGCAGGCCGGGCTGCAGGAACGACTCGCCCTTGCCGGACTTCGACGCGGCCGAGCCGAGCAGCTCGGAGATGTTGAAGTGGAACTTCACCAGCACCAGGAACGTGATCACCACGGTGCCTGCCATCAGCAGGATCGCCTTGACGATCTGCACCCAGGTGGTACCCTTCATGCCGCCGATCGTCACGTAGATGATCATCAGCGCGCCGACCAGCACGATCACCGCGGCCTTCAGGCCCTCGCTCTTCACGCCGAGCAGCAGCCCGACGAGCGAGCCGGCGCCGACCATCTGGGCCAGCAGGTAGAAGATCGAGACGACGATCGTCGAGGTGGCGGCCGCGGTCCGGACCGGCTTCTGCTTCATCCGGAACGCGAGCTGGTCGGCCATCGTGAAGCGGCCCGAGTTCCGCAGCAGCTCGGCGACCAGCAGCAGGGCGACCAGCCAGGCCACCAGGAAGCCGATCGAGTACAGGAAGCCGTCGTACCCGTAGAGGGCGATCTGGCCGGAGATGCCGAGGAACGACGCCGCGGACATGTAGTCGCCCGCGACCGCGAGACCGTTCTGCGCGCCGCTGAACGAGCGGCCGCCGGCGTAGTAGTCAGCCGCGGTCTTGTTCTGCCGGGATGCCCACCAGGTGATGTACAGCGTCACGGCCACGACCGCACAGAACAGCGAGATGGTCAGCGCGCGGTTGCCGGGCTCGGTCGCGAGCGGCACGAGAAGCGTGTTCACCGGCGGCGCTCCCTCTTGTACTTGGCGTTCAGGCCATGGGCCAGCGGGTCGAGCTTGCGATTGGCGAACCGCCCGTACAGCGCGGCGATCACGAACGTCGACACGTACTGCAGCAGGCCGAAGACCAGCGCCACGTTCACGTGCGAACCGCCGATCCGGTGGCTCATGAACCCGCGCGCCCAGTTGTTGCAGGCGACGTACGCGAGGTACCACACCATGAAGGCGATCGTCCACCGTACGACGAAGTTCTTGTAGCGGCGCTTCAACTCGGTGAAGTCGGCGGCCTCGTGGACCGCCTCATAGGCGCGGGCGTCACGCTCGCGCACCACTTCTTCGTCCATGAGTTCCCCTTCAGTGGACTGAACAGGTGCACGTTAGCGGCTTCAGAGGTGCGGCGCCACGGGCCCGTCGACGGTACGGCGGTAGTTGGCGAACTCGCTCGGACGCGCACGGAAGCAGTCGGTCAGGTACGGCATCCGCAACGGCTCCGGCGGGCGAGCGGTGTGGTCGTAGATGTGGTCGATCTGCTCGAGGACCTGGTCCCGCCTGGACTCCTTGAGTACGGCGACCCGCGAGTGCGACTGTGCCAGTTGGCGCAGGCCGTTGCGGTCCAGATCGTGCCAGTGCCGGAACCGGGCCGTCTCGATCATCGCGAACAGATTCGACTGCTCCAGGATCGGCAGCGGCTCGAAGCGATCAGTTCCGCCGCTGTGTTCCCCTCGATGGGCATCACCCTGCATCGCCTGCCACATCCGGCGTACCCAAGGGACCACGGTGTCGGCGTTGTTCCAGAGCAGACCGAGTACGCCGTTCGGCCGCAGGACCCGGGCGATCTCCGGCAGCGCGCGGGCGTGGTCGAACCAGTGGAACGCCTGCCCGACGACCACCGCGTCCACCGAGGCGTGTGCGAGCGGGATCGACTCGGCCGCACCGACCATCGTGTCGACGCCGGCCCGGCGGCGGCAGACCTCGAGCATCTCCGGCGACGGGTCGACCGCGATCACGTGGTGCCCGAGCCCTGCGGCGACCGCGGCGAGCTTGCCTGTCCCGGCGCCGAGGTCGAGCACCTGCAGACCGCGCCCCGGGCCGAGGATCCAGGTCAGCGCCTCGACCGGGAACGTCGGCCGGCCGGCGTCGTAGGCGGCCGCGACGGCGCCGAAGGACTTGGCGCGCGCGACGGACGCGCCGTTGCCGGAGGCAGCGGTGGAGTCCCCGGACGGCTCATTGGTGGTCATCACCGTAAATCATGCCGTAGCTGTCGGCACGAAGCCTGTTACTCGCCGAGTTTCTTCTGTTCGATGTGCGCGTTCAGCGCCGCGAGCTCCGGGTGCTGGTCCAGGATCGCGACCAGCTCCGTGCAGTCCAGGCGGGGTGCGTCGAAGTCCTCGATGAGGGCGTCGAGCAACTTCCAGTCGTCCGCGGTGTCCAGCGTCAGCCGGTACTGCGATCCGCCGCCCGCCCACGGCAGGTTCAGCAGGCGCATCTCACCGGAGCGGTTCTGGTGCAGGTACGACGTGACGTGCTCGCGGTCCGCCTTGAGCGTGGCCTTGGCCTCCGCGTCGTACAACCGGGCCGCGGAGAAGATCTCGAAGTCCATGCCCCGCGGGTAGGTGCGCTCCAGGCAGTTCGAGACGTACAGGTCGGGGTCGTTCTCGGTACGCCAGCGATCGACGCCCGCGGCAACGATCGCGGGATCGATCAGCGGGCAGTCCGAGGTGACGCGGACGATCCCGTCGAGGCCGTGCTCGCGGGCCGCGCCGGCGAACCGGCTGAGGACGTCGTCCTCGCTGCCGCGGAAGACCGGGACGCCGCGGCCGGCGGACAACTGCACCACCGCGTCGTCGTCGTGGTTCGTGGTGGTCGCGACGATCACCGGCAGCCCGGTGTGCTGCAGCCGGTCCAGGTGGTGCTCCAGGTAGGTGCGGCCGGCGACTTTCAGCAGGACCTTGGCGGGCAGTCGCGTACTCGTCACGCGAACCTGCGTGATGATGCCGATCTTCAGCTGTTCCATCGGAACATCTCCCGGATCTCTGCGGGTCCGGCGACGTGGTCGACGCCCAGTTCGGTGTCGGTGAACTCGCGCGCGACCGCCGCCGGGACGTACGGCTGGTCCATCTCCGGCCACAGCCGCTTGATCCGCGCCTGACCGCCGAACGACGGGTGCTCGTTCTCCAGCACCATGGGATCACCGTAGACCCCTACCCCCAGCCCGAGCGAGCCGCCGTACAGAACGGCAGAGCTGAGCCGGTTCGAGGCGACCCGTTCGTGCTTGCGGAGCTCGCGGAGCTGGTTCAGCAGGAACTTGGCGTTCGTACGCCGCCAGTGCAGCCCGCGGTAGCCGTGCGTGATGACCCGGAACCCGGCGTCCTTGTACACGTTCCGGATCGCGGGCTGGTCGTACTCGTTCCAGTACAGGCACACCGTGACCGGGCCGGTCTCGTGCTCCTTGATCGAGGCAACGATCCGGCCGTGGTCGCCGAGCACGTGCTGGCCTTCCCAGCCGTGGAACGGGTAGAAGATGGTGCCCTTGGCCCGCTTCGCCGGGGTCGCCAGCTCGGGGTGGGTCTTGAGCAGGTACAGCCAGACCGAGCCGATCACCGAGTAGTTCCGCAGGCCGAGCGCGTGGCCGCGGCGCCGGACGCTGTCCGACCAGACGAACTTCGGCGTCCCCGGCGCGAAACTCGTCCCGTGCGCGAACCCGTCGAGGATGTTCCACCCGTGCTGCAGGTAGCCCCAGATCCGCGGTGTCTTCTGGAGCCCGGCGTAGGTCGCCATGATGTTGGCGTGCCCGTAGAAGTGGTTGGCGTGGTGCATCAGCGCCGCACCTTCCGCAGGGCCTTCTTGACCTTCCACCGGGCGCGCTTGAGCCGGCGGCGGACGGCGCGGGCCGGTCCGAGGACCTGGTGGCCGACCTGGTAGGTACGAGAACGGCGCAGGCCGCTGACCGTTCCCTCGAACAGGATCGCGCGGGCGCTGGCGTGGGCGAGCTCGTCGGCGAGCCGGGCGACGGTGGTCAGCTGCTCGGCGCTGCCCCGCGGGCGGACGACTTCGGCCCGCCGGTACTTCTGCTCCGGCACGGTGATCCCGGCCATCGCCGCGAGCCGTGCGGTCAGCTGGTGCGGGTCGGCGGCCGCGGGCCACGGTTGCCGCGAGCCGCTTTCCAGCGTCCGCCGTACGAACCGCTGCAGGTGCCCGACGACGTCCAGGTCCTGTGCCTCGCCGAACAGCCGGTACGACGTACCGTCCAGGATCACGTTGTCCGGCGATCCTGCGCCTCCGGCGCCCAGCCAGGCAACGTACGCCGGAATCGCGCGCCGGAGCTCGGCCTGGTCATCGCAGCGCAGCGCCGCCAGGAGGTGCTCCTCGAGCAGCACGCCTTCGCCGCCCGGCACCGCACCCGCGGGAAGCACGGCCGGCACCTCGGCGCCGATCACGAAGTACCACGCCGGTGCCAGCTCCGTCGCCAGACCAGCCGCGGCTGCGTCGAGCACCAGGCGGTACGGGTCGGTCAGCACCGGGCCTTCGTTGCGCGCGGCAACAGCTCGCGCCGCGACCACGGCCGCGAAGCCGTCGACCGAGCTGAGCGCGACGTCTGCCTGGACCAGCGACGGGAAGACCGCGTAGGTCTGTGGGACCTGCAGGCCCGCGTCGCCGAGCGCCACCCGCAGCGGTTTGAGACCGGCCGGCGCGCGATCGGCGAGATCGCGGCCCCAGTCCTCGTCGCGCGGGAGTGCGGCCGTGATGTCCGGCTGGATCAGCCGCTCGAAACCGAAGCCGTTCTCGGCGCCCAGCAGCAGGCGCCCGCCCGGCCGGAGCCGGGCGGTCAGCCGCCGGAGCGCATCCGTCCACGGCAGCGTCGCGGTGTCGGGCCCGACGAGCCGGTCGAGCCCGTCCAGCGCGACGATGACGTCGTACGTCTCGTCGCCTGCCCAGCGGTCGAGCGAGCCGCAGAAGACCTGGCCCTTGGCGTCGCCCAGCAGCTCTGCGAGCTCCTCGGCGTCGAGCGCCGAGCGGACGATCAGGTCGATCGACGTGACCGCGTCGGCGGCAGCGGTGATCAGCTCGGCGGCATGTGGGCCGGCGATGAGGAGGGTGTCGTCGGGCTGGAGGGTTGCGGTCAGCAGTGCCGAGGCTGCGGGGCCGGCGGCCGCGGGGCGGGCGTCGGCCGGGTGCAGATCCGACCAGTTCAGCATCTCTCCGCCGATCAGATTCGATCGGGTCACATCCGTCACGTTAGCCAACCAGGTCGAGGAGGGTTTCGATCACCCGGTCGGCATCACTGTCGGTGAGGGCCGGGTAGAGCGGGAGGGACAGTTCTTCGGCGTAGAACCGCTCGGCGTTCGGGCACAGGCCGCGGCGGTAGCCCTGGCGGGCGAAGACCGGATGCCAGTACACCGGGATGTAGTTGACTTGTACGCCGATCCCGGCGGCCCGCATCCGCTCGAAGACCTCGCGCCGGCGGCCGTCGAGCACGCGCAGCGGGTAGAGATGCCACATCGGGTCGACCCCGGCACGCTGCACGGGCGTCCGCAGCCCGTCGACGCCGGCGAAGGCCGCGTTGTAGCGCGCAGTGATCTCGGCACGGCGGCGCTTGAACTCGGCGAGCCGGCGCAGCTGGGACAGCCCGAGGGCCGCGCCGAGATCGGTCAGCCGGTAGTTCACGCCGTACTCGTGGACCTCCTGGTGCCACGGGCCTTCGTCGGTGATCTCGAAGCGTGCAGCGTCGCGGACCAGGCCGATGAAGTGGAACTCGTGGGCGCGCTGTCCTACCGCCGGGTCCTTGCAGACGACCGCGCCGCCCTCCCCGGTGGTGAGGTTCTTCGTGGGGAAGAAGGACATGGTGGTGACGTCGGCCAGGTCGCCGATCGGGCGGCCGTACGCCGATCCGCCGACGGAATGGGCCGCGTCGGCGATTGTCTTCGCGCCTACTTGATCGGCCAAGGCCTGCAAAGCCGGGTAGTCGGCGGATTGGCCGGCGTAGTCGACTGCGCTGATGACCCTGGACTGTGGAGTGAGAGCAGCCGCGACGGCATCAGGATCGAGTAGGGCGGTGTCCTCCTGCACGTCCGCGAACACGATCTTCGCGCCGAGCATCGCAGCGCAGGAGGCCGTGGCCACGAAGGTCATGGGGGTGGTGATCACCTCGTCGCCGGGGCCGATGCCGAGGGCGGCGTACGCGATGTGCAGTGCCGCGGTGCCCGACGTGCAGCTGACCGCACGGTGCCCGCCGGACAACTCGGAGATCGCGTTCTCGAAGGCGGTGACCGCGGGGCCGGTGGTCAGCCAGTCGCCGCGCAGTACGGCGGTGACCGCCTCGATGTCCTCCTCCGAGATCGACTGCCGTCCGTAGGGCAGCACGTCAGACGTCGCTCTCGAGGATCTTGCGGATCTGCTCGATCGAGTACCACTGGTCGTTGGTGTCCGAGGCGTAGTGGAACCCGTCCGGGACCGGCGTACCGTCGGCCGGCGGCTGGTAGCCCCAGGACGCGAGGTCGGGCTGCAGGACGTACCGGTCGCCGAGGGACACCGCGCGGCGGCCTTCCTCCGGACTGATCATCTCCTCGTGCAGCTTCTCGCCGGGCCGCAGGCCGACGTCGTGCATGGCCGCTCCGGGCGCGATCGCCGCGGCCAGGTCGGTGACCTTCATCGACGGGATCCGCGGCACGTACAGCTCGCCGCCGGTCATCAGGTCGAACGAATCGACGACGAACTCGACCGCCTCCGGCAGTGTGATCAGGAACCGCGTGCAGCGCAGGTCGGTGATCGGCAGCGACTGGCCGGCCGCGTGCAGCGCGCGGAACTTCGGGATGATCGAGCCCCGGCTGCCCATCACGTTGCCGTACCGCACGACGCTGAAGCGGGTGTCGTACGCCGCCGCGTAGTGGTTGCCGTTGATGAACAGCTTGTCCGCGGTCAGCTTGGTCGCGCCGTACAGGTTGATCGGGCTGGACGCCTTGTCGGTGGACAGCGCGACGACTCGCTTCACCCCGCTGTCGATGGCCGCCTCGATGACGTTCTGCGACCCGATCACGTTGGTCTGGACGAACTCCCACGGGTTGTACTCGCCGCTGTCCACCTGCTTCAGGGCCGCGGCGTGCACGACGTAGTCGACCTTGTGCATCGCCCGCTCCAGGCGGGAGCGGTCGCGGACGTCGCCGAGGAAGAACCGCAGCCGCGGGTCGTCGCCGAACAGCTGGCGGACCTCCCACTGCTTCAGCTCGTCGCGACTGAACACGATGATCCGCCGGGGCGCCAGGTTCTCCAGAACGTGCCGTACGAACGTCCGGCCGAACGACCCGGTACCGCCGGTGACCAGGATGTCGGAGCCGGTGAGGATTGACACGCGAGCGGGACCCTTCTGACGGACGTTCCGAACTACGCACACGGTGCGGCCCGGGACACAATAGCTGCCCGGTGAGCGACCGCCTCAATCCACTGTCTCAGCGCAGTCCGGTCAAACGTACGCTGGGGCCCGTGAAACGCGTCGGGGTGCGATGTGATGTGGGTCCGGCCCGGGGCGTCGGGCATGTGATGCGGTGCCTGGCTCTGGCCGAGGAGGTACGCCGGCGCGACGTGGAACTGGTCTTCGTCTGCGACGCCGGCACCGTGCCCTGGGCGGCCGAGCAGATCGCCGCCCGTGAGATCGACATCGCGCCGGCCGTCCTGGAGCCGGGCCAGCACGTCGAGTTGTTCCGCCGGCTCGGTCTGGACGCGGTGGTGTTCGACTCGTACGACCTGGACGCGTCCGTTTACCAGGCGGTCCGGGCGAGCGGGCTGCCCACGCTCGCGATCGTCGACGGTGACTTCCGCGGCGCCGAGGCCGACGTACTGGTCGACCAGAATCTCGCGGCCGAGCTCGACCACCCGCACTTGCCGCCCGGCACGATCCGCCTCGCCGGCCTGCCGTACGTGATGATCCGCGACGAGATCCTCGACCTCCGTCCCGCCGTACCGCCCGCGGACCGGCAGAACGCCGTACCGAAGGTCTTCGCGTTCTTCGGCGGCACGGATGCCTTCGGCGCCGGCCCGTACGTCGCTCAGGCGCTGGCCGCGACCGGTCTGCCGTTCGAGGCCACCGTCGTCGCGCCGGGGTCGGATCTGGCGACCAGGATCGCCGCCGTCGAGCTGCAGCCGCATCAGCACCTAGAGGTAATCGGCCCGACCGACCAGCTGGCTGCCGGCGTCCGCGAGGCCGACCTGACGATCAGTGCCTCGGGTACGTCGACGTGGGAGCTGCTGTGCCTCGGAGCCACAGCAGGGCTGGTGTGTGTGGTCGACAACCAGGTGATGGGCTACGAGCGTGCTGTCGACACCGGTGCGGCTGCCGGGCTGGGACTGCTGAGTGCGCTCCAGCACGACGCCTCGTCGGCGGGCCAGACGCTCAAACGCTTGCTCACCGACCCGGCCGAGCGCGGCCGCCTGGCCCGGGCCGGCTGGCAGCTCGTCGACGGCCGCGGCCGCCAGCGGGTCGCCGACGCGCTCCTGGGGCTCATCTGAGCTCGTAGATCGTCGCGTCCAGCGTGGCGTGCCGGAGGCGGACGTAGTTGCGTAGTGCCGGCGAGACCCCGCCGGCGCGGTTGTCGGCGTACAGCCAGCGGACCCCGGCCTGGCGCAGGCGCTCGACGGCCGCGGGCGACGGCGCCTTGAACACTGCGTCGTTGGCGGCGAGCTCCGCACGATCCCAGTACGGGATGAGGCTCGGATTGCCGTCGTTGGCGAGCGCGATCCGGTTCGCCTGGTTGGAGTACGACCAGCCCTCGATCAGAACCGGTCGCTCGGACAGCGCCGCGAGCCAGAAGTGCCGGCTGTCGCAGATCCCGTCGCGCTGGATGATGCAGTGCGCGTTCGTCGCGATCAGGTCGCCCGGCGCGCTGTTCCGCCGCAGCCACTGCGCCGCTCCGGCCTCCGCCGCCGTGGCACCGCCGCGGAACGGATGCGCGTACACGAGGTTCGACGCGTTGTCCGACACGAACGCCTGCAGCGGCACCAGGGCTGCTCCGATCATGCACGCCGCTACCGCGCCGCCGAGCAGTGCGACGAAGAAGTTCCCCGGCCGCCGCGCCAGCTTCCACCCCACAGCCACCAGGATTGCCACAACCGCCACCGCGCCGGCTGTCCACAACCACGGCCCCTTGATGCCGCGCAGATCGCTGGACTCCGAGCGCGCAACCGCGAACGCCACCAGGCCGAGCAGGCCCGCCGTGCCCACCAGCACCACGGCCCGCCGGTCCCCGAGCCGCCCGACGAGATGCGCAAGCCCGGCGGCCGCGAGGACGGCGATGACCGGGAACGCCGTACGCACGAAGTACAACTGACTGACGCCGGACTGCGTCGTCAGCAACGTCCCCAGCAGACCCGCGACCGCGACCCCGGCCAAGAAGACCGCACCCGCATCCCGCCATTTCCGCCCGAGGAAGAACAGTCCCGACGCCGCCAGCGCCCAGCTCAGCAGAGTCGTTGCCCCCGACAACAATTGGGCATGCGGGTTGGAGATCAGCATCGGGTACGGCGCCAGCTGGACGAACGTCTCGAACGGCTTGATCTGCGTCCCCCACGTCCCCCCGCCGAAGATCGTGATCATCGCCGCCACGAACACCACGAGCGACAGCAATCCGCCGAGGAACGCCGGTCGCGTCCGCCGCCGTGCGAGCCCCAACTGCAGGAAGGCGAACGCGAATCCCACACCAACCAGCGGCAGGATCGTCGACTTCGCCCCGGCCGCGATCAGCGCGAGCAGCACCAGCAGCACCCACCGCGCGCGCGGCTTGCCGTCCGCCCGCAACAGGTCCACCGCCACCACGCAGATCGCGAGCACGATCAGTACGCCGAGATTCTGCGTCGGACTCAGGTACGCCGCCACCGCCGTCGAGACCCCGCCCAACCCGGCGCCGGCCAACGGCTGCACGGCGCCACCGAGCCCGGCGACGAACACCGCGAGCGGTCCGGCCCACGTCGCACCGGACTCGGCCGCCGGGACGAGCCGGGTGGTGAGCGCGAACACCAGCCCGCACCCTGCGAGGAACAGCGGCAGCCAGCTCAGCGAATGGATCAGATCGGTCAGGTCGATCCGCGTCCCCCACTGCGTCGCGGCCGTCGCCTGGTGGAAGAACGTGTGGTACTTCATCGGCTCGCCGCCGAGCCACAACGTCGAGATCGGTACGTCGTACTTCGCGCTCGCGGCCAGCGCCTGCTGGAACGCCAGATCCGGATAGGCCCGCAGCGGATCGGTGTACGCCGGCAGGAACTGACCCGGACCGCGGCGGTACACGATCAGCAGCACGATCGCGGTCGACGCCGCGAGCAGCCACGCCTGCAGCGGGCGCACCGGCCGCTCGACGCGCCGCCAGACCCGCGCCCGGGCGTCGCGGTCCACGAACGCGATCACCAGAACGACCGGCGCCCACACCCACGACCACGCCTGCAGACCGATCGACGCGCTGGCGAGGTACACCAGCACCTGCCCCGCCGTACCGACGGCGAACCCGGCGGACAGGTCCTCCACCAGGTTGCGTCCGTACCCGCCGATCAGCCGCCACAGCGCGAACCCGGGCAGGGCCACCGCGACCAGCGTGAAGCCGATGAACCGGACGAGCTCGAAGGGCGTCGAGTGCAGCGCGAGCAGCACGATCGCCGGCACGACGACCGCGAGACCGGCGACCAGACCGGAAAGGGAGGGCCCCGCGGTCCGCGGCCCCCGCCGCCTCGCTTTCGCGCGCATGTCGTAACACTAATGTGAAATCCGTCGCGCCACGAACGCATCACATCACTGCGCGTGAGACCTCA
>DASXXB010000269.1:0-1814 GCA_036503355.1 Kribbella sp.
GCCCGACCGGCTGCGCGCCCCTGGCACGGTCGACGACGTCGCCGCAGAACTGGATCTCTCGCCGATCGCGCTCGACGTCCTGCTCGGCCACCTGGTCACGCTGGGCGTGGTCGAACGCACCGACGAGGGCTACCTGACCACCGCGTACGGCGCGAATCTCTGCCAGGACAAGGAAAACGGAGTAGCCAACCTGCTGCACCTGGACCGAGCCGCCGGTCGCGCCGAACTCGCGTTCGTCGAGCTGGCACACAGCGTCCGGACCGGCGAGGCGGCTTACTCCCGGCGTTACGGCAAGGATTTCTGGGCTGATCTTGCTGAGCAGCCGCACCTACGGAAGTCTTTCGATCAGCAGATGATCAACCGGTTCCGCACGGAGATCCCCCAAGTGGTCGCCGGAATCGACTGGGCTTCTCTCACTACGGTAGTCGACGTCGGCGGCGGCCGAGGAGATTTGCTCGCCGCGATTCTCGAAGCCAATCCGAAATTGCGCGCCCACCTGGTCGACCTCGAACCGACCGCGAGCGAGGCCCGCGCCGCCTTCACCGCACGCGGCCTAGCCGACCGGGTCGAGGTGCGCGGCGGCAGCTTCTTCGATCCGCTCCCGGCGGGCGCGGATGCCTATGTCCTGGTGGACATCCTGCACAACTGGGACGACGAAAACGCCCGCCGCATCCTGAAGCGATGCGCGGAAGCGGCAGGCCGGTCCGGTCGGATTCTCGCCATCGAAGCGGTCAGCGGAATTCACGCGCGCACCGAAATGGACTTGGTCATGCTGGTCCATTTCGGCGGCCGTGAACGACGCGTGGAGGAATTCCGCACTCTCGCCGATTCCTCGGGCTTGGTCGTTGAATCGGCGGCCCCGTTGACCGATCAACGAGGCCTCCTGGAATTTCGCGTCGGCTAACTCGGTGACCGTCCGAGCAACGCGACCAGCCGATCCAACGGCGGCGCGTCCTCGGCGACCGGCACCGGTGGCGCGAAGGGGCTCCGTTCCGGCGGCAGGTCGGCGAGTTTCGCCGCGCTGAACGCGATTTCCCGCTCCACCAAGGCGTCCTCGAACTTCGCCTCCTGCCCGGTGGCGCGAGCGAGGTCCCAGCCGTGGACGATCTCCTCGACGATCCGCAGATGCACCGCGACGATCCCCGGAACCGTCCCGGCCGGGACCTCGACCACCTGCTCCAGCACCCCCGGCTGCCGGAACGCCGCGAGCAGACCGGCAACTGCGTCCCGATAGGACGCTACGGGGTCGTCGCCGAGCGCGTCCGAGCCGCGAGGGTCCAACGACGCGCCCTTCGCACCGCTCAGGGCGGCGGTGAACAGCCGGTGCCCGAGGACTAGATGGTTCACCAGCTCGCGGACCGTCCACTCCGGGCACGGCGTCGGCGCGTCCCAGCGAGACACGCCGGCGACCAGCGCGCCGGTGGAATCGAGGACCGCGGACAGATCGTCGACAGGGTTCATCGTTTCGCCTTTCTCAGGGGTCACCAGTACAGACACCGCCCGCCCCGGAAACGGAACGATGGCAGGATGCGAAAGGTGGGCCAGGACATCCTCGATCGCGCACGCGCCGGAGACGCGCGCGCCTTCCGTGAGCTGGTCGAGCCCTATCGGCACGAGCTGCAAGTGCACTGTTACCGCATCCTCGGCTCCCTCACCGACGCCGAAGACCTCCTGCAAGAGACCCTCCTCGCCGCCTGGCGCGGGCTGGACGGATACGCCGGTCGCGCCTCGGTGCGCTCCTGGCTGTACCGGATCGCCACCAACCGCTGCCTCAACGCCCTCCGCGACGCCGGCCGTCGCGTCCCGGCCGAGCC
>DASXXB010000270.1:0-6710 GCA_036503355.1 Kribbella sp.
GCCGTTGCGGAACATCAGCGTCCGCTCCAGGCCCATGCCGAACGCGAACCCGGAGTACCGCTCGGTGTCGATGCCGTTGGCCTGCAGGACCCGCGGGTTCACCACGCCGCAGCCGCCCCACTCGATCCAGCCCTCGCTGCCACACGTGCGGCACGGGCGGTCCGGGTTGCCGACCGACGCGCCGCGGCAGACGAAGCACTTCAGGTCGACCTCGGCCGACGGCTCGGTGAACGGGAAGAAGTTCGGCCGCAGCCGCGCCTCGAGACCCTCACCGAACATCGAGACGACGAAGTGGTCGAGCGTGCCCTTGAGGTGCGCGAGCGTGATGCCCTCGTCCACCACCAGACCCTCGACCTGGTAGAAGACCGGCGTGTGCGTCGCGTCCAGCTCGTCGGTGCGGAACACGCGGCCCGGGCAGATCACGTAGATCGGGGGCTTGCGGCTCAGCATCGAGCGCGACTGCACCGGCGACGTGTGCGTCCGCAGTACCTTGCCGGAGCCGGCCGGCTCGACGAAGAAGGTGTCCTGCATCTGGCGCGCCGGGTGGTCGGGCTGGAAGTTCAGGGCGTCGAAGTTCAGCCACTCGGCCTCGACCTCGGGGCCTTCGGCGACGTCCCAGCCGAGCGCGGTGAACACGTCCGCGACCTGCTCGGAGATCAGCGACAGCGGATGCCGGGCGCCGAGCTCCGGGGTGTGCCACGGCAGCGTCACGTCGACGCGCTCGGTGGCCAGCATCTGCTCCTCGTGCTCCGCCTCGAGCACCGCGAGCCGGGACGCGAACGCCTCGTTGATCGCCTTCCGGGCCGCGCCCATCCGCTGACCGGCCTCCTTGCGGGCCTGCGGCGGCAACGCGCCGATCTCGCGGTTGGCCAGCACGATCGGCGACTTGTCGCCGAGGTGCACGGTCTTGGCCTCCTGCAAGGCAGCCAGATCGGCCGCCTTGGTAAACGCGGTCAGGGCCTCGTCGCGGGTCCGCTCCACCTCTTCGGCGTGCAGCGGCGTCACTTCGACCGGGTCGTAATCAGTGTTGGGACCGGACATGGCTCGCTCTCGATTCGGAACTACTGCGGATTGCAGTCTAGAAACCCGAACCCCAAACCCGTGAATCGCCCGTCCACAACCACGCCCCGAGGGCGCGGGTCAGCCGGTGCGGTGGCGGGCTCGGATGGTGGTGGCGAGGATGCCTAGGGCGGCTAAGAAGGCTGCGGTGCCTATCTGGAGGTAGAAGTAGGGGTACTTCGTGGTGAGAGCGGGGTTGCTCCACGGGGGATGGCCTGGGGTGGGTTCGGCGAGGATCAGGCAGATTGCGCCGGCCACGTCGTACCCGATCGCGAGGACGAGCGCGGCGAGCGTGAGGCCGCGTGCCCACCTCAGGACGCGCCGGCTGCCGCGGGAGCGGCCGGCCAGCATGGTGCCGAGGGCGAACGGGAGCAGGATCAGCATCGCCATCAGGACCAGGTTCGCGAGCTGCTGGTCATCAGGCACGGCTCGCCGGCCCCCATCGCGTCATACCTGCATGCTGTCAGTGCACCGGGTCGTCGGCCGCCACGACAGCGTCCTGCGTCTTCGACTCGCCCTTGGGCAGCACGGCCAGCGCCACCACGGCGCCCGCGATCGCGCCGATCGCCCCGACCGTCATGGCGATCGACATCGCGTCGACGAAGGCGTGCTTGGCCGCGTTGAAGAAGTCCGGACCGAGGGCGAGCGTGTCCGCGATCGACTTGCGGGCCGCCTCCGGGACCGAGTCCGGAAGCGCCGACGAGTACGCGGCTGCCAGCACACTGCCCAGTACGGCGACCGACAACGCGGCACCCGTCTGCTGGACGGTGTCGTTCATCGCGGAGCCGACACCGCGATGCTCCGGCGGGACAGCCTGCATCAACAGCGTGTACGCCGCCGGACCGGCCAGCCCACCGCCGATACCCATCACCAGCAGGCCGACGATCAACAGCCCGTACCCGCTCGAGTCCGACACCTGCGTCAGGATCCCGAAGCTGGCGGCGATCACCAGCAGGCCGAGCGCGATCAGCGTGCGGTCCGCAATCTTCTTCCCGAGCGTCGCGCCCAGACCGTTGAACAACGCCGCGGACAGCGCGTACGGGATCAGCGCCAGGCCGGCCTTCAGCGGCGAGTACCCGAGCGCGAACTGCAGGTACTGCGTCAGCGCCAGCAGCAACCCGCCCGCGGTGAACGACAACAGTACGATCGAGAAACTCGTCCCACTGAACCGCCGGTCCTTGAACAGCGCCAGCGGAACCATCGGGTGCTCGCTGCGCTTCTCCCACAACGCGAACGCGGTCAACGCGACCACACCGACCGCCAGCCCACCGAGCACCCGGCCGGAACCCCAGCCGTGCAGCGGGATCGAGACGATCGCCCACACGATCGACGCCATCCCGACCATGGTCAGCACCGCGCCGAGCGGGTCGACGTTGCGCGCCGGGCCCTTCGACTCCGGGATCAGCGCCAGCGTGCCGATGATCGCGAGCGCCGCGATCGGCACGTTCAGCAGGAAGATCGAGCCCCACCAGAAGTGGTTCAGCAGTACGCCGCCGACCGTCGGCCCGGCCACCACGCCGACCATCGCGACCATCGACCAGCCGGCCATCGCCTTGCGCTGCTCCTCCGGTGGGAACACCGTGAACAGCAGCGACAACGTGCTCGGCATCAGCAGCGAGCCGCCGACACCCATCAGGCCGCGGCAGGCGATCAGCTGCCACGGATTCTCGGCCAGGGTGGCGAGCAGCGACGCCGCACCGAAGATCACCAGACCGAGCAGCAGCATCTTCCGGCGCCCGAACCGGTCGGACAGGCTTCCGGCGGTCAGCAGCAGCCCGGCGAACGCCAGGATGTACGCGTCGATCACCCACTGGATGTCCGCGGGGGTCGCGTCCAGGTCGCGCATCAGCGACGGGATCGCCAGGTTCAGCACGGTGTTGTCGACGACGAGCACCATCAGGCTCAGGCACAGGATCAGCAGGATCCACCAGCGCCGGGGATGCCCGGTCGCCGCTTCGGAGGAAGACTCGAACGGTGTACTAGTCACTCGCACACTGTACGACAAACTCGTACGGCGTGCGAGTGGTTTGTAGGATGGGCTCATGACCGACTCGATCTGGACCCGCGAGCGCAAGGCAGCACCCGCACGGGAGACCCTCAGCCGCGCCCAGATCGTGACCGCGGCGATGGCGATCCTCGACGCCGACGGGGTGAACGGCCTGAGCATGCGGAAACTGGCCGCGAAGCTCGGCGCCGGGGCCACCAGCCTCTACTGGCACGTGCCGACCAAGGACGACCTCATCGACCTGCTGATCGACGAGGTCTGGGGCGAGATCGACGTACCGGAGCCGGAGCTGGCGGGCTGGCGCAGCGGGGCGCTGCTGTTCGGCCACAGCCTGCGTTCCGCCGTACTGCGGCATCCTTGGCTGCCCGAGGTGATGTACACCCGCCCGAGCATCGGCCCGAACGCGATGTCGCTCGGCGAACGCGGCCTGGTGCTGTTCGGCGCCGCGGGGTTCTCCGACCACGAGGTCGACCTCGCGATGGGCAGCGTGATGTCCTACGTGCTCGGCACGGTGAGCGCCGAGGTGGCGACCCGGGAGATGGTGCGGAAGTCGGGCCGCTCGGAGGACAGCTGGGTCAGCGAGTTGCTGGAGCAGGCCCAGGCCGTTGCCTCCGACGAGTACCCGGCGATGCAGCGGTCGGTACGCCGCCGTACGACGACGGACCTGGACGCGGGACTGACCGAGAACTTCGTTTTCGGCCTGGACGCGCTCCTCGACGGCCTCGCGACCCGCGTCAAGAAGTAAGCCCGAACCACGGCTGTTTCGCGAGCTCCTCGTGCAGGATCTCGCGGTCCCGCTCACCGGCGACCTGTTCGATCAGCTCCCGCGCACGCTCGAGTTCGCGCCGCGCGGCCGCCGTCTGCCCCACCGCCGCCAGCGCCCTTGCGAGTCCTTCCCGGGCGAACGGCTCGTCCGAGTCCGTCATCTGATCGGGGTACGCCAGTACGAGTTCGAGACAACGGCGGGCGTGCTGCAGGCCGGCCTCGGCGCGGCCGATGCGGAGCGCCGCCCGCGCGATCAGATGCTCACCACGCGCGTGGTTCGCCTCGTTGCCGGCCTCGAGCCAGTGCAGGCAGGCGGCGTACGCGCCGTACAGCAGCCGCTCCTGGTCCGTCCGCGGGCTCGTCTCGTCGATCTGCTCGAGCAGGTCCCAGGTCTCGTTGTTCAGCTCCACGCCGAAGTACCGATGCAGCTCCCGGCCCTCGACCAGCTCGGTGGCCACCTTCTCCATCAACTCCGGCCAGCTCGCCAGGCCGTGCTCGCGGGCGATCGTCAACTGCGCGTCCCGCAACGTGAAGCCGGCCGGGTTCCCGTCGTACGCCGGATGGTGCCGGCGGACCCGCTCGAGCGCATCGGGACGCTCCTTGCCGACTGCCTTGCGCAGCTCCTTCGCCCGGGCGCGGAGCTGGCTGAGACTCGCCTTCGCGGGCAGCGGTGTGGTCGCCATCATCGGTCCTTCCAGGGCAGCCCGCTCCGCTGATCAGGCCGTCCCGAAGGGCTTCACCGGCCGTCGTGGGGGTCTTACTGTCCAGGTGCACTCGGTGCTTGCCGCGAAGAGGAGGCGCCCTGGCACGCGCTGCGCCCACGCTGACACGCAACGCCCCGCCCCGTCAACACACACCCCTACGTCGAGTTGTCCACAGGGAGGTGGATCGGGTTGGTCCACGCACGGCCGCCGGCGGCGTCCTCGACGGTGATCCGGCAGTGGGTTCCGCGGAACAGCGCCAGCGGGAGCGAGCACTCGGTGAGGTCGGTGCCCTGCGCAACTTCCGCGCCCGGACGGCCGCCGCTGAGCAGGATCTTCGTCGAGGGCGAGCAGCGCACCACGACGACGTCCCCCTCGACGCGTACGTCGTACAGCTCGGGACCGGTGCTGGAGTAGAAGTGGCCGGCCTTCAACGCGGACAGGAGCGCGTCCGGCTCGAGTACGTCCGCGCGGACGTGGACCCATGCCTGACACGGCGGCGGGTCCTGGGGTTGCAGGTGCGCGTCATCGGCGGCGTACGTCGTCAGTCGGTGACCGCGGTTGAGCAGGACGTCGGTGAGGTGCCAACTGTCGCCACGGTTCTCCCGGTCGGAGAGCGCGTTGTAGACCTCTATTGAGTGGGCGGCATCCAGGGACTCCGCGTCGACTGCGGTGAGGAGCGACGCCGCCGGGTGCGCCATGCCGACGAATGCACCGGCGGCACGGGCTCGTTGTGCCAGCTCAGGACCGGTTTCGGAAGCAGACGGAGGCTCGAAGTCCAGTGGGAGGCCTGCGGCCACGATGTGCCATTGTTGGCCGGCTTCCGTCCTCGGCGCGTGGAGTTCGGCGCCGATGAGGGTGGTGAAGGCTTCGGTGCGGAGGTCTCGGGTGTCGGTGATCGGGTAACCGTACTCGGCGCGGAAGTGGTCGGTGATCGAGACGAAGTCGTAGCCGGCGTTGCGGTACACGTCCGCGGTCTCGGCCGGGCTCAACGCCCCGTCGGACAGGTTCGTATGCGTGTGCAGGTTGCCGCGCCAGAAGTGGCCCGGCAGGTTGAAGGTCATCGGCGTTGGGCGCGGGCGGAGGCGTACAGGCAGATGGCGGCGGCGGTGGCCAGGTTGAGGGACTCGGCGCGGCCGTAGATCGGCACCTTGACCGAGTGGTCGACGACGGCGTTGATGCCGTCGGGGAGGCCGTGCGCCTCGTTCCCGAACAGCCAGACGGTCGGCTTCGCGAGCGTGCCGTCGTCGATGCAGGTGTCCAGGTCGGTGGCGCCGTACCCGTCGGCGGCGAGCACCTGCAGGCCCTGCTCGCGCCAGGTGTGCGCGGCGGTCAGGATGTCGACGTCGGTGCTGATCGGGACGTGGAAGATGCTGCCGACACTGGCCCGGACAGCCTTGGGGTTGTGCGGGTCGACGGACTCGGCCGACAGTACGACGGCATCCGCGCCGGCTGCGTCCGCCGTACGGATCAAGGTGCCGACGTTGCCGGGATCACGGACCTGGACGCCGGCCGCGATCAGCTTGCCGGCGGCGCCGAGCGGCACGGTCACCAGCGAGCAGACGGCGACCACGCCCTGCGAGGTGACGGTCTCGCTCAGCGCCTCGATCGCGGCGCGGTCGACCTCGAACCACGGCACGCCGGCGGCCGCGGCGAGGTCGGACAGGTCCCGATGACGGGTCGCGACGGCGGGTTCGGCGTACACCTCGAGCACGAGCTCGCGGTGCTCGAGGGCCTCCCGGACAGCCTGCGGGCCCTCGACCAGGAAGCGCCCGGCCTTGCGCCGGAACGCACGAGTGGCGAGCCGCCGGGCCTGTTTGATCCGCGCGGATTGCGCGGTCAGCAGACCGGGACTCGCCACTCGAGTGCTTACTTCAGGGGTTGCCGCGGCTCAGGCCGCGGCGTCGCTCTTCGGCGCGTTCACGTCCGCCGGCAGGGCGGCCTTGGCCACCTGCACCAGCGCGGAGAACGCGGCCGGGTCGTTCACGGCCAGGTCGGCGAGGATCTTCCGGTCGACCTCCACCTCGGCCAGGCGCAGACCCTGGATGAAGCGGTTGTAGGTCAGGTCCTCGGCGCGGACCGCGGCGTTGATGCGCTGGATCCACAGCTTGCGGAAGTCGCCCTTGCGCGCCTTGCGGTCACGGTAGGCGTAGACGAGCGAGTGGGTGACCTGCTCCTTG
>DASXXB010000271.1:0-6630 GCA_036503355.1 Kribbella sp.
AAGGCGACGGCCCCCGGCGGGGGGGTGACCGGGGGCCGTCTTCGGCCACGGGCTCGGGGGGAGGAGCCGGGGGCCGTTCAGGAGGCGACAGTCTGCCACTGTCAGGGGGTATGTACCCCCCAAGACCAGGCTTCACACATCCCGATTCAATCTCGTTCGGAGGTGCTTCGCCAGGCGCCGGTCCCGCCCGATGGGGCGCTTCCAGCCACTGTCACTGTCACACTGCTCCCCAGTCTAACCAGATACCGGCCCAGGCAAAAGCCCGGGCCCCCCGGCGTTTCTCCGGACTGCCTATTCTCGACTCCATGGCGCACTCAGCAACCCCACGATCGGCAGCCTTCTTCGATCTGGACAAGACCATTCTGGCTCGCTCGAGCACACTGGCGTTCTCGCGGCCGTTCTACGCGGGCGGGCTGATCAACCGCCGGACCGTGCTGCGCAGCGCCTACGCACAGTTCGTCTACCTGCTCGGCGGCGCCGACCACGACCAGATGGAGCGGATGCGCGAGTACATCTCCGCGATGTGCGCCGGCTGGGACGTCGCGACCGTGAAGGCGATCGTCGCCGACACCCTCGACCACATCGTCCGGCCGATGATCCACACCGAGGCGGTCGAGCTGATCGCGGAGCACCACCGGGCCGGCCGGGACGTGGTGATCGTGTCCTCGTCCGGCGCCGAGGTGGTGGAGCCGATCGGCGAGATGCTCGGCGCCGACCGGGTGATCGCCACCCGGATGGTGGTTGCCGACGGCAAGTACACCGGCGAGATCGCCGACTACGCGTACGGTCCGCTCAAGGTGACCGCGATCGAGGCCCTGGCCGCCGCCGAGGGATACGACCTCGCAACCTCCTACGGGTACTCCGATTCGATCACCGACGAGCCGCTGCTGGCCGCGGTCGGGCACCCGCACGCAGTCAACCCGGACAAGGCGCTGCGCCGGATCGCCGTCGAGCGCGGCTGGCCTGTGCTGGAGTTCGCCGAGCCCGCGGAGCAGGTGGGTTTGCGCGGCGTACGGCGACCCGCTGTAGCGGCCGGCGTGGTCGCGGCGCTCGCCGTCTGGGCACTGCTGCTGGCGTCCCGGCGGCGCTCCCGGACGGACTGAAAGCTGAAGATAGCTTCATTGTTCTCAACTGCATGAAGACGCCGCATCCCCTTCACAGAAAGGGGTTTCAGGAGTACAAAGGAAGCACAAAGGATCTTCGGATCCGGTAGAGATTGCACGAGAACCCAGGCACCCACGCGGCGACCAGCCCATCCCAAACGGGCAGCGCGACCCAGGCTTCGTCCTGTGGCGGCAAACAGGTGCACGCATGGTAACCCGGGTGACGTGCCAGCGACGGCGTTCTCACAGTGAGAACGCCGTTCGCACGTTCAGGACCCGGTCAGCGGCGAGAGTTCGGCACCTTTTGTCACCACTTCGCAGGAGCGCAGCAACCAATCACGAACACCGGTCAAACCTCGCGCTGCGTAGTCGGTGAGCCCACCCGCATAGGTCGCCTGCAACAGATAGTGACCACCCTCCGGGACCGTGACCGCGACCGGGTCGATGCCTCGGGCAACCAACAGGCAGCGTTCGGCGGCCCTGGCAACGAGTCCGTTGGCGGTCGGGAACGGCCGCAGTACGGCGAGCTCGGCGTGCACGATCGCGGCGACCACCAGGCCGGGCGCCTTCGTCGGGCGGGCGAGGTTCTGCGCGAGAGCGCTCAACCGCTCCCACATCTCGTCGGCACCGGGCGCCGGCGGCAGACCCGGGATGTCGTCCGGCACAGGTTCCGCACTGGTCCGCAGATGGCCCAACTGGTCCGCTCCGGCCAGATCGGCGGCCGCCAACTGGTGCAGTCTGGTCCAGACCTGCACCGGGGCCTTGTCCACCTGGGACGCGAGCGCCATCAGTTCGCCGGTCATCCGGACCGCGCCGGAGGCCAGTCCGTCGGCGGCACCACGCCGTACCTCGTCCACGCCGGCCGTGCTGCCTGCCAGCGCGGCCGACGCGTGCGCACCGCGCAGCAATGCCTCGGCGGTCACCTCTGAACCGACCCGGCGCAGACCACGGTCCCGGAGCAGTACGTCGACCGCGTCCCGAGCCGCCCGCGCTGCCGACCCGACCCCTTCCAGCGCCGCCAGCGGCTCGAACACATCGCTACTCATGCCATGACCTTAAGATGACGAGGCATGGCCCCCAAGTTCAGCATCGTGGTTCCCTGCCATGCCTCGCGGGCCTGGCTGCGGCCGTGTCTGGACTCGGTGCTCGGGCAGTCGTTCGCCGACTTCGAGGTGGTCGGGGTGGACGACGCGGACCCGGACGGCTCCGGCCGGATCCTGGACGAGTACGCCGCTGCGGACCCGCGGGTCCGGGTGCTGCACCTGGACGAGAACGTCGGCCTCGGCCCGGCCCGGAACGCGGGGCTCAAGCGATGCCGGGGCGAGTACGTGCTGTTCCTGGACGCCGACGACAGCTACACCCCGGGCTCGCTGGAAGCGATCGCCGCCCGGATCGACACCGCCGATCAGCCCGACATCGTGATGTTCGACTACGAGCGGATCTTCTGGGACGGCCGGGTGCTGGGCAGCCAGCGCCACGACGCGTTCGCCCGCGAGGGGGCGGGCGTGTTCACGGCGGCCGAGCGGCCGATCTTCCTGACCTTCCTCGAGGTGGTCTGGAACAAGGCGTACCGGCACGCGTTCCTCACCCGGCACGGGTTCGCGTTCACGAGCGGCTTCTACGAGGACGCACCGTGGACGTATTCGACGATGCTGACCGCCGAGCGGATCGCGACCCTCGACCGGGTCGTGGTGCACTACCGCCAGCATCGGACCGGCGGCAACATCCACGCCACCAGCGGCCGCCGGCAGTGGGACATCTTCGACCAGTACGACCGGGTGCACGCGTTCATCCAGTCCGACCCGGAGCTGGCCGGCTGGCGCCGGTTCGCGTTCGACCGGTCGCTGGACCACATCCTCGCCGTCCTCGCCAAACCCGAGCGGATCGACACCGACGACCGCGCCGAGTTCTTCCACGCCGCCCACGCGTTCGCCAAGCGCTGGAAGCCCGACGGCTACAGCACCGACCGCACGGCTCGCGGGTTCAAGCGCTGGCTGCTGATTCACGACGACTACGCGACCTACTCGACGCTCAAGCTCAGCTCGCGGATGCTGCAGGTCCCGAGCCCGCGCAAGACCGTCGGCAAGCTGCTGCGCCGCGGCAAGCTCGACCCGAATCTGGTCACGTACGCCGCCGGCCGCTTCACGCAGTACGCCGGCAACCCGCGGGCGATCTACGAGAAGGCGGCCGTGCTGGCGCCGCACCTGCGCGGCGTGTGGGTCGTCGACGGCGACCATCTCGGCGCGATCCCGGAAGGCGTCGAGTACGTGGTCGCCGACTCCCCGGCGTACGAGAAGCTGGTCGGCAAGGCGACGTACTTCGTCAGCAACACCAACTGGCCCAAGGAGCTGGACAAGCGCGAGGGGCAGATCCACCTGCAGACGCAGCACAGTACGCCGTTGGCCAGGCTGAACCTCCCCGAAGAGGGCAAGGAGGAGTTCATGCGCGAGGTCGACCGCTGGGACTTCAACTTGTCCGCGAACCGGTACTCGTCGGAGATCTGGGAGCGCACCTACCCCGCGTACTACGAGGAGCTCGAGTACGGGTACCCGCGCAACGACCGGCTGCTGACCGCCACCCTCGACGAGGTCCGCGCGATCCGTGCCCGGTTCGGGTTCGACGACTCGCACCTGGTGATCCTGTACTCACCCACGTCCGACGACGCCATCGACCCACACCGGCTGGTGGCCGCGGCAGGTGAGCACGCCCGGGTGCTGACCCCGAAGGAACCGCTGGACGACGCGATGCTGGCGGCCGACGTGCTGATCGCCGGCTGTTCGTCGGTCACGTTCGACTACGCGAACCTCGACCGGCCGATCGTCCTGCAGGCCGACGACGACCGGCACGGCCTGTACTTCGACGTCACCGAGTTCCCGCCCGGGGTGGTCGCGCACTCCGCCGAGGAGCTGTTCGCCGTGCTCCGGAGCGGTACGTTCGCGGCTCCCGAGGCGGCCAAGCACCGGCAGCTGTTCCGGGAGAAGTTCTGCGAGTTCGACGACGGGCACGCGGCCGAGCGCGTCGTACGGCGGGTGTTGCTGGGCGAGACCGACGTACCGGCGATCGTGCCGCCGGCCGACCGGACTCCGGCACCGTCGGCGTACTTCGTGCATAATGGCTGACATGTCGATCAGCCTGAAGCCGTCCCACGCCCTTCGCGTGCGCTTCAGCCTGCGACGACGACGCACTGTCTGAACACCTCAGCCTGTTCCGGTCGCGTCTCCTCGAAGGACTTCGTCATGTCCGCGTTGCTGCCTGTCCTGTCGCAAAGAATTCAAGCTGCTGCCACCAAGGCCTTTGGTGCGCCCTACGATCCCGAGCTGCGGTCGAGCACCAAGCCGGAGTTCGGCCATTACCAGACCAATCTCGCGCTGCGGATCGGCAACGAGCTGAAGCAACCGCCGCGGGAGGTCGCCGCACGCCTCGTCGCCACGCTGCAACTCGATGATCTGTGTGAACCACCGTCCATCGCAGGACCAGGTTTCATCAACCTGACCTTGCGGCCCGCGACGCTGGCGAACGCGGTGAACGAGCCGCAGACGTTCAGCCGCAACGGCCGGCGGGTCGTCGTGGACTACTCGCAGCCGAACGTCGCGAAGCAGATGCACGTCGGCCATCTCCGGTCCACGGTGATCGGCGACGCGCTCTGCAACGTGCTGACGTTCGCCGGGTACGACGTCGTACGGCAGAACCATGTCGGCGACTGGGGAACGCAGTACGGCATGATGATCGAGCAGCTGCTCGAAGAAGGCACGGCCGCGGAATCCCTTGATCTGGAGGGACTGCAGAACCTGTACGAGCGGAGCCGGAAACACTTCGATGCCGACGGCACCTTTGCGGACAAGGCCCGGCTGCGGGTCGTCGCGCTGCAGTCGGGTGATCCGCAGACGCGGGCGACGTGGCAGCACATGGTCGATGTGTCGCTCGACGACTTCGAGAAGGTCTACGCACTGCTCGGCACCAATCTTCAACGGGAGGACGTCGTCGGCGAGAGTGCGTACAACGACGATCTCTCGCGGGTCGTCAGCGAACTCCAGCAAAAGGGTCTGCTGACCGAGTCCGACGGAGCGATGTGCGCCTTCCTTCCCGGGTTCCTGGGCCGCGACGGCAGTCCTCTCCCCGTGATCGTGCGGAAGTCCGACGGTGGCTTCGGGTACAGCGCGACCGATCTGGCCGCCGTACGGCATCGGGTGAGCGCGTTGCACGCCGACCGGATCGTGTACGTCGTGGATCACCGGCAGGCATTGCACTTCGATATGATCTTCACGCTCGCGAGAACAGCGGGCTGGCTGGACGTGCCTGCGGAGCACGTCTCGTTCGGCACCGTGCTCGGGCCGAACGGAAAGCCCTTCAAAACAAGGGAGGGCGGCACGGTCAAGCTCGTCGAGCTGCTCGACAGCGCGGTCGCGCGGGCGGACGCGTTGCTCGCCGGACGCGACGGCGTCGACCGGGAGGCGACGGCGCGGGCCGTCGGTATCGGTGCGGTCAAGTACGCCGACCTGTCCAGCGACCGGGGCAACGACTACGTGTTCGACCTCGACCGGATGGTCGCGATGACCGGCAACACCGGCCCGTACCTGCAGTACGCGCACGCGCGGCTCACCCGGCTGCTCGCGAAGGCCGGCACGTCAGGCGGCGACGTGACAGAGCTGAAGGACCCGGCCGAGCAACGGCTCGCCCTCCTCCTCACCGGCTTCGCCACCACGGTGACGCAGGTCGCCGAGACCCTCCAGCCGCACAGACTCTGCACCTATCTGTACGACGTTGCGTCCGCCCTCTCCACCTTCTACGAGCAGTGCCCGGTGCTCAGCAGCGAAGGCGCGACCCGGGCGAGCCGCATTGCCCTCTGCACGGCAACCCGGAAGGTGTTGCAGGATGGACTCGGCCTGCTGGGCATCGAGGCCCCCGACGCGATGTGACTCACCTGGAGGTACTGCATGCTGCCGTGGTCGGCCGAGTACAACGGACGCCTGGACCAGACGACGTACACGAGTGAACTGCTGCGCGGGAACCCGCTCGGCGACCCGCACGAGCGTCCGGTGCTGGTCTACCTGCCACCGGGGTACGACGAATCGGACGACCGCTACCCGTCGATCTACGTGACCATGGGCTACACCGGCCACGTCGGCATGTGGTTCAACCGGGTCCCGTTCCGGCAGCCGTACCCCGAACTGCTCGATGCGATGTTCTCCGAGGAGGGCGCGCCGAAGGCGATCGTGGTGTTCGTCGACTCGTGGACGAAGTACGGGGGCAGCCAGTGCCTCGACTCGCCGGGGACCGGGCAGTACCAGTCGTACCTGTGCGACGAGATCGTGCCGTGGGTCGACGCGACGTACCGCACGATCGCGGACCGGGACCACCGCGCCGTCACCGGCAAGTCGAGTGGTGGCTACACCGCGATGGTCACGCCGTTGATGCGGCCCGACGTGTTCGGCGCGCTCGCGACGCACGCCGGCGATGCGCTGTTCGACGTCTGCTACCGGCCGGAGTTCCCGGAGCGGGCGCGGACGCTGCGGGACAAGTACGACGG
>DASXXB010000272.1:0-13069 GCA_036503355.1 Kribbella sp.
GGCGGCGAACAACGCGTCGGCGGCCGGCACGCTCGTCCCGATGCTGGCGTTGGGCCTCCCCACGAATGCGACCGCGGCGGTGATGCTGGCCGCGTTCACGTCGTACGGCATCCAGCCGGGGCCGCTGCTGTTCCAGCGCGAGCCGAAGCTGGTGTGGGCGCTGATCGCGAGCCTGTTCATCGGCAACCTGTTCCTGCTGCTGCTGAACCTGCCGCTGGCGCCGGCCTGGGCGAAGCTCCTGCAGATCCCGCGCCCGTACCTGTACGCCGGGATCATCTTCTTCGCCTCGATGGGTGCGTACGCCGTGAACGCGCAGCCGCTGGATCTGCTGCTGCTTCTGCTGCTCGGCCTGCTCGGGTTCGCGATGCGGCGCTTCGGGCTGCCGGTGCTGCCGCTGATCATCGGCGTGATCCTCGGCCCGATCGCGGAACGCCAGGCCCGGATGGCGCTGCAGCTGTCGAACGGCGACGTCTCCGGTCTGGTCGGCGGGCCGGTCGCGTACGTGATCTACGTGGCGATCCTGCTGATGATCGCCTGGCCGCTGATCAACAAACTCCGCCGAAAAATTATGACGAAAGATGTCATAGTTTCCGCCTGACAGTAGGTGCATGACCAAACTGCAACGGGCCTGGCTGGGTGTGATCTCGGCGGACCACACCCAGCGGGCCGTCCACGGCGGCTTCATCCAGCTCAACCACGGCAAGCGGTACGGCGTCGCGCGCCTGCGGCAGGGTGACGGGTTCGCGATCTACTCCCCCACCGAGCGGTACGGCGAGAAGAGCCCGCTGCGCGCGTTCACCGCGCTGGGCGTGGTCGCCGACGAGGCGCCGTACCAGGCCGAACCGATGTCGATGGGCGCCCGCGGCACTGTCGAGCCCTGGCGCCGCCGCATCGAGTTCCTCCCGGTCCACCGCGCTCCCCTCCGCGACGTGGAACTGAAACTCACGCAGGCACCGAACTGGGGCTACCAGCTCCGTCGCGGCCTGGTCCCACTGGACCCGGGCGACTTCGAGACCCTCCAAGCATTCATGACCGCGTAGCGAGCGGGAGGAAGACCTGATCGACGATTTCGGTCAGCACCTCGGGCGCGACGGACGTGGCGCCGTTGAGGGCGTACTCGTTGCGGAGCAGATCGACCGCAACAGTCGCGACACGCGGGGTGAGCGCGGCCGGGCCGACCTCACCACGCGCGGCCGCGCGAGCCAGCACCGTGAGCCAGTGCGAGACGCCGGCGTGGGCGACCTGGTCGCGGAGCTCGCGCAGCCGCTCGGGATCGGAATGGATGTCGCCCAGCAGTTCGCGCAGGATCCGCCCGACCGGCGAAGACATCCGGTCGTTCGCCCGGGTGAGCAGCGCGAGCGCGTCCCCGCGGAGTGAGCCGGTGTCGGGTGCCCCGTCGGCGCCGGTCGGCAGCATCTCGCGGTACGCCGCGATGCAGAGCGCCGCACGGCTCGGCCAGCGGCGGTAAATGACGTTCTTCGCGGTCCCGGCCCGCGCGGCGACGCCGTCCATCGTCAGGTCGCGGTAGCCGATCTCCTGCAACTCCTCCACCGCGGCCCGCAGGATCGCCGCCTCGAGCGCGGCACCCCGCCGGCGCGTCACCTGGGTCATGCATCCTCCCCTGAGAGATACCCAGAGTATCCCATGACATTCGGCCTAACCGTGCGTGGCTGGCTCTTCGTAAGCTACTAGCAGTATCTTACTGAGGAGGAATCATGCGGAAGTTGCTCATCGGTCTGCTCTGGGACCTCGGTCTCCCGGCGGTCGTGTACTACGGCGCGCACGCGCTCGGGTACGACGTCCAGCTCGCACTGACCGCGGCCGGCATCGCGGCACTGCTCCGCGTCGCGTTCGTGGCGCTGCTCCACCGGCGCCTCGAGGTCATCGCGGCAATCGTCGGCGGCACCTTCGCCGTACTGCTCGCGATCTCGGTCCTCACCGACGACCCCCGGATTCTGCTGGCGAAGGAGTCGGTACTGTCGGGCGCCGCCGGGCTGCTCCTGGTCGGCTCGTGTGCCGTCGGCCGACCACTCGTGTACGTGCTCGCCCGCAAGTTCAGGAGCGCGCCCGACTGGGATCATCGCTGGGAGCACGAGCCTGCTTTTCGCCGGCAGTTCACGAAGTTGAGCCTGGTCTTCGGTGGTGTCCTGCTGCTCGATGCGATCGTCCGGCTGGTGCTGATCTACTCGCTGCCCGTCGACACGATGGCGAACCTATCGCCGATCCTGCACGTCGCGGCGCTGGCGCTGCTGGGCGTTGCCGGCCTGTGGTTCCGGAGCCGTCGCGTGCGCGGACTGGAGCGGACTCATGCGCGGTAGAGGGATCACCTACGACACCGGGTCGCAGCTGAGCGGTGGACATACACGGCCGGCGTTCGACCGGGAGACGGTGCGGCGAGATCTGCAAGTCATCGCCGACGACCTGCACTGCACCGCCGTACGGATCACGGGGAGCGACCCGGAGCGAATGGCGATCGCCGGCGAGCACGCTGCCGCGGCAGGGCTCGAGGTGTGGATCTCGCCGTTCCCATGCGATCTGACCGAGCAGGAAATGCTCCGGCTGTTCGTCGACTGTGCGCAGCGCGCCGAGAAGCTACGGCAGGGCGGTGCCGAGGTCGTGCTGGTTCTCGGTGGTGAGCTGAGCCTGTTCGCTCGCGGCTTCGTGCCAGGTGACGACCTCTTCCAGCGGCTTGCCGTGTTCGCGAGGCGCGGGCCGGAGCTGGTCGAGCTGGTGAAGACCGTCGTACCCCGGCTGAACGCGTTCCTGCGTGAGGTTGTCGGTGCCGTGCGGCCGATCTTCGGCGGGCGTCTGACCTACGCGTCGCTGCCCTTCGAGCGGGTGGACTGGGAACCGTTCGACTTCGTCGCGGTCGATGCGTACCGCGGGGCGAGCAACGCCGCGACGTTCCGCGAGGAGATCGCCGGGCTGCAGCGCTTTGGCCTGCCAGTAGTCGTCACGGAGTTCGGCTGCGCCACCTTCCGTGGCGCCGGCGACCAGGGTGGCCGCGGCTGGATGATCGTCGACCGTACGCAGGACCCGTGGCAGCTGGACGGTGACTACGTACGGGACGAGGCCGAGCAGGCGACGTACTTCCGTGAGCTGTTCGAGGTGTTCGACTCCGAGGGGGTCGACACCGCGTTCTGGTTCACGTTCGCGAACTACAAGTTCCCGCATCGCCCCGGCCCGCGCCACGACCTCGACCTCGCGTCGTACGGCGTAGTCCGCGTCGCCCCAGACGGCACCTGGAAACCCAAGGAGGTCTTCCATGCGCTCGGCACCACTTACTCCACTTTGGCACGTGTCGCGCTATAGGTTCGGGGTATGGCAGCCGTTGGGGACGTGGTCTCGGGGGCGAGTGCGCGGCGGATCGCGCTCAATGCGCAGGGGTTCGGGGGTTCGCGCGGGCGGGGTGATGTGCGGGCGGCGATCCGGCAGGCCGGCGTACTGCAGCTGGACTCGGTGAACGTGTTGTGCCGGTCGCACTATCTGCCCGTGTACGCGCGGGCAGGCAACTATCCACGGGCGACGCTGGATGCGATGAGTTGGGGTGCCGAGCGGGAGCTGTTCGAGTACTTCTGGGGTCACAAGGCGGCGCTCATCCCGATCGAGCACTACCCGCTGCTGCGCTGGCGGATGCGCGCGGCCGAGCGCCAGGTCTGGAACGACGAACTGAGCCCGGACGTCACCGCACCGTGGTCCGTGGTCGCGGGCATGCGGCGGCTGACGGCCGAACGGCCCGGGTACGTCGACCAGGTCCTGGAGCTCGTCAGCGAGAAAGGGCCGGTGACCGCGGGCGAGGCGAGTCCGGACGGCGTACGGCGCAAGCGCACCGACCCCGATCCGGATCCGACGACCGGCAGGATGTGGAACTGGCAGGACGCGAAGATCGCCATCGAGTACCTGTTCTGCGCGGGCCTGGTGACGATCGCGGGCCGTCGGCACTTCGAGCGGATCTACGACCTGACCGAGCGCGTACTGCCGGCAGCCGTACTCCATGCACCGGAACCGGACGCTGGCGAGGCCCAGCGCGAACTGGTCCGGATCGCGGCCCGTGGTCTGGGAGTGGCGACGCTGAGGGAGCTGTGCGGCGGCAGCGGGCAGGCGCACTTTCCGTTGCCCGCAGCAACGGGTCGCGAGGTGATCGGCGAGCTGGTCGAGTCCGGCGAGCTGATCCCCGTGCGCGTGGAGGGCGTGAAGCAGCAGTCGTACCTGTGGCACGAGGCGCAGGACCGCCCGGTCGACGCGCAGGCGCTGCTCTCGCCGTTCGACCCGCTGATCTGGAACCGCGACCGCACCCATCGCCTGTTCGACTTCTTCTACCGGATCAGCATCTACACCCCCGCCCCGCAACGCATCCACGGGTACTACGTCCTGCCGTTCCTCCTCGGCGATCAGCTCGTGGCCCGCGTGGACCTGAAAGCCGACCGCCAGACCTCCACGCTCCTCGTCCCCACCCTGACCCCGGAACCAGCCGCTCCCGATTTCACGGATCCCCTCGCCGCCGGGCTCCGGCTGCTGGCCACCTGGCTGGACTTGGACCACATCCAGATCACCGCTACCTCCCGCGCTGCCCAGGCGCTGTCCCGACTGATCTAGGCGACCGAACGGATCTTGGTGACCAGTACGCCGGCCAGGACCGTGACGACCGAGGCCAGGAGGTAGAGGGCTGGGTAGCCGCCCAGGTGTTTGACTATCGGGGCGGCGATCGCGGGGGCGAGGACCTGAGGGAGGGAGTTGGCGATGTTGATGACGCCGAGGTCTTTCGCGCGGTCGCGGGCGTTCGGGAGGACCTCGGTGAGCAGGGCGAAGTCGACGGACAGGTACACGCCGAACCCGGCGCCGAGCACGATCGCACCGGTGATCGCGCCCGGCCAGGTCGGCCAGAGCGCGAGGATCACGCCGGCCGCACCCATCACCCAGCCGGACGCGGTGACGAACACCTTCCGCCGCGCCGACCGGTCCGACCAGCGCCCGAAGCCGATCGCCGTGACCAGCACGCAGACGCTGTAGATCGCGGTCAGGATCAGTACGGCGGTGTCCGGGTCGTCGACGCCGACCTTGTCCTGCAGGTAGTAGAAGAGGTACAGGGTGCCCAGCGCGTTGCCGACGTTGAAGAGGAAGCGCGTCAACCAGGCCCACCCGAAGTCGGGGTAGCGCCGCGGGCTGATCCAGAAGCCCTTCACGAAGTCCCGCAGTACGAACGTTGGCCGCTCCACCAAGATCGCGTCGTGACCGCGAAGCAGATACGGCACGACGGACAAGACCAGGAACGCTGCACACGCGACGTACCCGAGGGTGTAACTGTTGAACGCCGCCGCAAGCGCCGTGCCGACCAGCGCGCCCAGCACCTGCGAGATGGCGACCCATCCGCCGACGACACCGCGCTGCGCGACCGGGACACGATCCGGTACGACGGCAGTGGCAGCGGCCAGCAATGCGTTGCCGAACAGTTGCATCAGGCACCAGCCGAGCAGCATCAGCGCGACCACGCGGGCACCGGACAGGATCCCGAGCCCGATCGCGCCACCGACGGCACCGGCGACCACCCACGGCACCCGCCGGCCGAAGCGGGACGTCGTACGGTCGGAAATCGCGCCGAACGCCGGGTTCGCGACCACCGAGACGGCCGCACCGACCCCGGTCACCAGCCCGAACACGAACTCCTTGTTGCCCGGAGCAACCGCCTCGGACTGCTTCGCGAGCAGCACCTGGATCGGCCCGAGCCAGGCCGCGAACACCCCGACGTTCGCCAGCACGACCGCCGCCGTCCAACCGCCGCGCACCCGGACAGTGGGTTCCGCCAGCGCGGACGGCACCACCCCCGGCTCCGGGATCATCGCCGGCTCTGCGAGATCACATCACGCAACCAGTGGTACGACGCTTTCGGCGTCCGCTCCTGGGTCTCGAAATCGACGTGCACCAGACCGAACCGCTGCGAGTACCCGGCCGCCCATTCGAAGTTGTCCAGCAGCGACCATTGGAAGTACCCGCGGACGTCGATCCCGTCGTCCATCGCGGCCTTCAGCGAACGCAGGTACGCGTCGAGGTAGTCGATCCGCCGCTGGTCGGACACCACACCGTGGACAGGTTCGTCGTTGACCGCGCACCCGTTCTCGGTGATGTAGATCGGCGGCAGCTTCGCGCCGTACCGCTGCTTGAAAGTCCGCAGGATCTCGCCGAACGCCTCCGGAACTACCGGCCAGCCGAAGTCCGTGGTCGGGTAGCCCGTCAGCGTGCGCGGCTCGAAGGGCAGGCCGGGCGGGAGTTGTACGCCGTCAGTCGCGGCACTGTCGGCGTTCCCCGTGGCGGCGCCGACCGAGACCGGGGCGTAGTGGTTGATGCCGAAGAAGTCGAGCGGCGTGGAGATGATCTTCAGGTCGTCCGCGACGGGGCCGGGCATCGCCGCCTCGAGACCGGTCGGATAGGTGCCGAGGAGGATCGGGTCGGCGAACATCCAGTTGATCAGGTTGTCGTACAGCGCCGCTGCTTCCTTGTCCTCGGCGCTGTCACTGGCCGCCCAGGTCGGCGCATGGTTGGACGCGATCCCGATCTGCGCAGCCCCGGCAGCCCGCAGCGCCTGCACCGCCCGCCCGTGCGCGAGCAACTGGTGATGCGCGACCGGGAGTGCGTCGAACAGCAGCTCCTTGCCGGGCGCGTGCGCGCCGAGCGAGTACCCCATCAGCGTCAGCACCATCGGCTCGTTCATCGTGATCCACAGCGGCACGCGATCGGCGAAGTGCGCGCCCAGCAGCACGGCGTACTCAGCGAACCGTTCGGTGATGTCGCGGTTCAGCCAGCCACCCGCGTCCTCGAGCGGCTGCGGCGTGTCCCAGTGGTACAGCGTCGGCGCCGGCTGGATCCCGGCGCCGAGCAGCGTGTCGATCAGCCGGTCGTAGAAGTCCAGGCCGGCCGCGTTCCCCGGTCCGCTGCCCGACGGCTGGATCCGCGGCCAGGCGAACGAGAACCGGTACGTGTCTACGCCCAGTTCGCGCATCAGCGCCACGTCCTCGGCGTACCGGTGGTAGTGGTCGCAGGCGACCTCCCCGGTGTCGCCATGGAGGATCTTTCCGGGCTCGGCGCAGAACGTGTCCCAGGTGGAGGTGCCGCGGCCGTCCTCGGCCACGGCACCCTCGATCTGGTACGCCGACGTCGAGACCCCCCACCGGAATCCGGGCGGAAGTATCAGCTTTTCGCTCGCTGCGCTCGACGAGGCCAGCTCAGCTGTCATTGGCATCATCCTCGTCAGGGGTGGAGTCCTGCGGCCGCGGCGGCTCGGCCTTACGGACGACGACCGCCGTACCGTAGGCGGCGACCTCGCTCATCGTCTGCGCGATCTCGTTGCAGTCGAACCGCATCGCGAGGATCGCGTTCGCGCCCATCTGCTGCGCCATCTGGCACATCCGCATCACCGCGACGTGCCGCGATTCCGCCAGCATCTGGGTGTACTCCGGCACCTCGCCTCCACCGAGCGACCGGAAGCTGGCGGTGAAGTTCGATCCGAAGTCGCGGGTCCGCACGGTCAGCCCGAACACCTCGCCGAACACCTGGTCGGCGGTGTAGCCGGGCAGATCGTTCATGGTCGAGACCAGCACCGGGTACGGCGATCCCTGCGGCGCGACATGCGGAACGTTCGAGGGCGCCTGCTGGTACCCGCCCGGCTGCCCGTAACCCTGCGGCGGCCCCTGCTGGTAGCCCGGAGGCGGCCCCTGGTATCCCGGGGGCGGACCCTGCTGGTAGCCCGGCTGCTGGGGCGGATACGGCTGGTTCGGAGGATAGTTCTGCGTCATGCCCTCATCCTGGCATCACCATCGGAACACCTGGAACTCATACAGCGAATAGCCGTACGACGTCGCCCGCTGGGTCCCCGTGACGCGGACGTATCTCGCCGGCGTCGCCGCGAACCGCACCACGTCCTGCGCGCCGTCACCTGTCGTCGTCGCATACACCTGCTGCCACGTCGTCCCGTCGCGCGAGACCTCGACCTTGTACGACCTCCCGTACGCAGCCTCCCAGTTGAGAACCACCCGCCGTACCGTCTGCTCGTTGCCGAGGTCAACCTTCAGCCACTGTGGATCCGACCAGTCGCTGGCCCATCTGGTGTCCAGCTTCCCGTCGACCGCCTGGGCGGGCGGCGAGTTGTACCAGCCCTTTTCGTAGCTGCTCGCGGTCGCGGTCTTCCCCGCCGCGAGGTTGCTGACATCGTCACCGCGCTTCGCCGGGAACTCCACCACCTGCTGGTACGTCGGCCGGTTCACCCAGGCGATCCGGTCCTGCGTGATGCCGCCCATCGGGTTGTGCGCGATCTGGTCGGCGCAGAACTGGTTGCCCGCGGCGCAGTCCACGGTCGCCGGATACGTCGTCGACGCCGGCACCTTGGTTGCTGCCAGCAACGTATCGGCGAGAACTGTCCGGCACGCCGCCAGCGATCCGCCGCCGCAGTACGTGACCGGTTGCGATGCCTTCACCGGATCGCCCAGTACCTTCCGGAGGTCGCGTTGCACGAAGCCCCACCAGCCGCTCTGGAACGCCGATCCCTGCGCGCTCGGCCGCTCGTCGATCTTCAGGTTGGCGACCAGTGATTGATACAGCCCTGGTCCGAGGTCCTTGAACTCCGCTGGGACAAGCAGGGGCCACCATGCATCGAGCAGTTGGATCGCATCCGCGTGGTCGTAGGTCGTGGATGCCGCGTTGGGCGTCTTGCGATGAGCGCCGGACTGCTGCCAGGCGGTCAGCTTGTTCACCGCATCGGCCACGGCCGGGTCGGTGATCGGCGCGGACTTCAGGACGCGCAGCAGATAAGGCAGGACCTTGTCGCCGCGGAGGTCGACGGTCGCCGCGTCCTCCATCGCCTCGACCAGCTTGCCGCGGGTGAACTTCTGGCCGCCGTCGATGACGGCCTTGATCCGGTCGTCGAGCGGCTGGCTGCGGTAGACCGCGTTGTAGCCCCATTGCCCGTCGGACGCGGAGTACCCCGGCGCCTGCTTGTTGTTCCAGCTGGTCAGGTAGTCCTGGTCGACGACCTGCGGATGCTGCGCGGGTGGCGTGTACGTCGCGCGGTTCGTGTCCGGGTTCCAGCCCTTCCACTCGTACGAGCTCCAGGTCGGCAGGTTCGGATCGGCGCCGTCGGCGCGGACCGGGTTGTCGCCGGAGTTGAAGTACGCGATCGAGTCCTTGTCGGTGTAGAACCAGTTGAAGGTGTACCCGATGTTCGCGGCGGCTTTCTGGAAGTCGGCGGCCGAGTGGATCCGGTCCGGGTCGTTGAACTGCATGAACCCGAGCGCCGACCCCGCCTCGTTGCCGTACGTCGACCGGTTCTTGGTGAACAGAACAGGTTTTCCGCCGACCGTCCCGCGATGCGTGACGATGCCGAACTTGGTGCGCAGGGCAACCAACGTGTACGACCCGGCCGGCTCCGACGAGCCGAGACTGGAGTACCACGCGTTGTGCCGCTCGAGCCGCTCGATCGGTACGCACTGGCCGCGGAAAACGTAGTACTGCGAGGTCTTCGTCGGCGTACCGCCGTTGGGCTCACACAGCGGTACGGCGAACGTGTCGGTGATGTCCTGCCCGGCCGACGTCGCGCTCCACGAATAGTCCGGGCCGCGCCCGATCAACGTGTAGAAGTTGAGGCCGGCGAACGCGATGCCGCGCGAGCTGACGCCCGGGCCCTGAAGTTCCTGGCGGAGCAGCAGCTGCGGCGCGAAGTACCCGGTCTGCGGACCGAACACCGCGATCGGGTGGCCCGACTGCGTATGCGCGCCGGAAACCAGGAGTGCGTTCGACATGCCCCTCTTTCCGAAACCGTCCGGAAACAGTCCTTGGTCGAAGATTCCCTTGAGTGCTTCGGATCCCGCCGGCGCGGGCTTGGCGACCGCCGTCTTGTTCGCGGTCTGGTCGATCACCTCGGGTTCGGCGGTCACCGAGCCACGGTCCGGCAGCGCGCGACCGGCCGGATTCGGCCCGGTGGTTCCGTACGGGAAGGTGGTGCCGTTGTGCACCGTCGTACTGGCCTCCGGGTCGTTCTGCGAACGGAACGACTCCCACACCTTGGTGCCTTCGGCAACGCCGTACTTCGCCTGCGCCTCGAGCAGCGCCAGCGCGGACGTGACCTCGGAACCACCACCGGTGCCGAAGATGCCCGCCACCACGGCCGCGGTGGCGACCACGTCGGTCACCTTCCAGTGCGGCGTCGGCCATGGCAGACCGAGAGCCACGTACTCGCCCGGGTACGCGATACCCACCGTGTCGATGTAGTGGTTCACCCCGTCGACCCAGGTCTGGATGTCCTGCTGCATCTTCACACCGTCGGCGCCGTACAGGTCGTCGGCATCGTCGAACTGCCGCTGCAGATCCGCTTCCGTGTACGGCGCCGTACGCCAGAACTCCTGCTCGAACTCACGGTTCGCGGCAGCACCGCCCGCGAACGGGGTCAGCTGCCCGCGCCCGAGATGCCGGAACACGTCCATCACGAACAGCCGGTCCTGCGCACCGGCGTACCCGGCTCCGAACATCGTGCCGAGCCGGGTGGTGCCGGTGATGTGCGGGATGCCGCGGGACTTGTCGCGGACGATCGTCACGTCGCTGCGCGGGTGGACGGTGCTTGCCACGTCGTCCGGTCGCACGCCGAACGACGAGTCGTCGTAGTACGGCGCGAGACCGTCGTCGGTGATGCCGTGGGAGTTCCAGACCAGGTCCTGGTACGGCTTCAGGGTGTCGCTGAAATGCGCCGGCCGAACGCCCAACACCTTGAAAGCAAGGAGATCGGTGAACGTCGCGTTGCCGTTCTGCCCCGGCGGCAGGATGTCGCGACATTGCTCGAGGCAATAGTCGTCGGGGGTGGCACCAACGGCTTGCGGACTGGCCTGGGTCGGCGCGGGAACGGCGGCGAGGACGGCAGTGACGGCGGCCGCGGCGAGCGCGGTCCGAAGGCGGGTTCGAAGTGCGGGGCGGAGCACGGGTCCCTCCTCAGGTCGGTAAAAGTGAGGATGACTCACCAGTAGCTTCGGGTCAAGAAGTCACCACCGACAGACTCTCGCCAATTGCGGTCCGTGACCACTACGCTCGGCTACACCATGAGCATTCATGACCGCTATCGGTTGAGTGTGGTGATCAACGCCAAGGGGACCTACACCCCACTCGGGGTGTCCAGGAGTTCCGACGGGGTGGCCGCGGCCGTCGCACAGGCACTGCCTGAGTTCTTCGTGATGGACGAGCTCGGCGATCGCGCCGGCGAGGCCATCGCGCAGGTCACCGGCGCCCAGGCCGGCGCCGTCGTGCACTGCACCGCGGCCGGCATCACGCTCGCGGTCGCGGCCACGATGACCGGCGGCGACCCCCGGCGTACGGCGGCGTTGCCGGACGCAACCGACATGCACAACCGCGTCGTGCTGCCGGCCTGCCACGTGGTCGACTACGGGCACACGAACCTGCAGGCGATCCGGCTCGCCGGCGCACAGGTCGACCTGGCCGGCGACGAGAACGGCTGCACGATCGCCGACCTCGAGGCCGAGCTGGACGGGCCGGACATCGCGTGCCTGATGCTGGTGTCGTCGCGCCTGACGCGTGGCGAGCCGATCGATCTGACGGCGGCGATCCGGGCCGCACACCGCCGCGGCGTACCGGCCGTCATCGACGGGGCGGCGCAGTTCCCGCGGATCGCGGACCTGCTCGCGACCGGCGCGGACCTGGTACTGGTCAGCGGGCAGAAGTACCTCGGCTCACCGACCGCCGGGCTGATCGCCGGGACGTGGTCGATGGTGCAGGCGGTGCGGGCCCAGGACAAGGGCATCGGGCGCGCGATGAAGCCGACGAAGGAGGCGATCGTCGGCGTCCTCGCGGCGCTCGAGGAGTGGCAGGCGTTCGACCGGGTGAAGTGGCACGCGGACGAGCGCGCCAAGGTGGACGCGTTCGTCGCCGCGGTGTCGCGGATCCCCGGCGTCGCGGTCGAGGCGGTCCCGGACCCGGCCGGGCTGCAGGTGTCGCGGGTCCTGCTGAAGGTCGACGACGCCAAACGCGTCGCCACCGAACTCGAGGCCGGCAGCCCACCCATCTACGTGATGACCGACCGGATGACCGAGGGCGAGCTGATGCTGGAACTCATCCCCCTGGACGCCGACGAGATCGCCACCGTCCTCGCCCGCCTCTGGTCCGCCCTCACCTGACCCACCGCCCCTCGGGGCATTCGAGGGGTTAACGCACGAACTGCCCCTTAACCCACTGCATGCGAGGGGCTAAGGGGCAGTTCGTGCGTTCACCCCTCAAATGTGCCTGGGGGGCGTGGCGGTGCTCAGTGCTGGTAGGACTTGCCGTCCGTACGGCGGGGGCCGTTGGTACGACGCGGACCGCTGCCGCCGCGGCTGTCGTGGCCACGGCCCGGGCGGGTGCTGCCGAAGCGGCGACCGCCCTTGTTCGCCCGCGGCTTCGGGGCCGGGAGCTTCACCGGGTACCCGGACGGCTTGCTGCCGCCGGTCAGCTCGGTGACCAGTTCGTCGCCCGGACGGGCGCGAACCGGCTCGGCCTTCACACCGGCGGACTCGGCCATCCGGATCATTCCGCGGCGCTGGTGCGGCAGGAGGAGCGTGACGACCGCACCCTTGCCGCCCGCACGCGCCGTACGGCCGGCGCGGTGCAGGTAGTCCTTGTGCTCGGCCGGCGGGTCCGCCTGGACGACCAGGCCGACGTCGTCGACGTGGATACCGCGGGCGGCGACATCGGTTGCCACGAGCACCGGAACCGAGCCGTCCTTGAACTGCTCCAGCGTCCGGTTCCGCATGCCCTGCGTCAGGCCGCCGTGCAGCGCCGCCGCCATCACGCCGCGGTCGCGCAGCTGAGTCGCGATCCGGTCGGCGCCCAGCTTGGTACGGACGAACACGATGGTCCGGCCGTCCCGGCTGGCCAGCTCGGCGGTCAGGGACTGCTTGTGCGCCGGCTCGATGACCAGCAGGTGGTGCTCCATCGTGCTGACCGACGCCTGCCCGGACTCGGTCGAGTGCTGCACCGGGTCCTTCAGGTAGGTCTTCACGATCTTGTCGACGTCGTTGTCCAGCGTCGCCGAGAACAGCAGGCGCTG
>DASXXB010000273.1:0-79242 GCA_036503355.1 Kribbella sp.
TGAGGCACGGCTCGACGGCGCTGTCGAGGTGGCCGGGGCGAAGAACAGTGTGCTCAAGCTGATGGCGGCAGCGCTGCTGGCGGAGGGTACGACGACGCTGCGGCAGGTGCCGGGCATTCTCGACGTCACGTTCATGGCGCAGCTGCTGGACACGCTCGGCTGCTCGGTCAAGGTGGACGCCGAGGGGCGGCTGGCGACGATCGCCGTACCGGGAACCATCGGGCACCAGTGCGACTACGACCTGGTCCGCAAGCTGCGCGCCTCGATCTCGGTGCTCGGCCCGCTGCTGGCCCGCTGCGGCCAGGCGGAGGTCGCGCTGCCGGGCGGCGACAACATCGGCTCCCGCGGGCTGAACATGCATGTCGCCGGCCTGGAGTCGATGGGCGCGAAGGTGCACATCGAGCACGGGTTCGTGATCGCCGAGGCGCCGCAGGGCCTGCACGGCGCCGAGGTCTGGCTGGACTTCCCGAGCGTCGGCGCCACCGAGACGATCATGATGGCGGCGGTGCTCGCGAAGGGTACGACGATCATCGAGAACGCCGCCCGGGAGCCGGAGATCCAGGACATCGCCGCGATGCTGGTCGAGATGGGCGCGCACATCGACGGCGCCGGCTCGCCGCGGATCGAGATCACCGGCGTGGACGGCCTGCTGAATCCGGTCGACCACGTCGTGGTGCCGGACCGGATCGTGTCCGGGAGCTGGGCGTTCGCGGCCGCCATCACCAAGGGTGACATCACCGTCACCAACGGTCATGCGGAGCACCTGGAGCTGCCGCTCGACAAGCTGCACAAGGCGGGCGCTGAGATCACCGTGCTGAACCCGGGCTTCCGGGTCCGGATGCACGACCGCCCGAAGCCGGTCGACGTCGTCACGCTCCCCTACCCCGGATTCGCCACCGATCTGCAGGCGTTCGTGATCGCGCTCAACGCGCTCAGCGACGGCGCCGCGATGGTGACGGAGAACCTGTTCGAGGGCCGGTTCACGTTCGCGCAGGAGCTGACCCGGCTCGGCGCGCAGATCCAGACCGACGGGCATCACGCGGTCGTCCGCGGCGTGCCGCGGCTGTCCGGCGCGCCGGTGGTCGCCTCCGACATCCGTGCGGGCGCCGCACTGGTGCTGGCCGGTCTCGCCGCCGAGGGCGAGACGCTGGTCTCGGCCGCGCACCACGTGCACCGCGGCTACACCGATTTCGCGGGCAATCTGCGCCGCCTCGGCGCCGACGTCGTCGTCGAACCTGACGATGCAGAGATGTACTGGAGCTGATCCCCGGCTAGGGTCTTCCGCATGACTGAGCGTGTGGTGAAGCCGGTTGGGCGGGGCTTTCTGTTCCTGGACTCGCATCCGGCGGGGTGTGCTCGCGTGGTGCGGGAGATGGCTGCGGAGGTCGAGCAGCGTACGCCGGAACGTCGTACGGCGCTGGTGATCGGGTCGAGTTCGGGCTATGGGCTCGCGACCACGATCGCGGGGCTTGCGCGGTACGGGATCGACGGGGTCGGCGTCTGCTTCGAGAAGGCGGCCACGGCCCGTCGTACCGCGAGCGCCGGGTGGTACCGCACCGCGGAGACCGCCGCGCTGGCGGCCGAACTGGGTCGCTCGTGGAGCTTCGTGAACCTGGACGCGTTCGCGGACACCACCAAGGACGAGGTGCTCGACCTGGTTGCCGCCGAGCTCGGCAAGGTCGACCACCTGATCTACAGCGTCGCCGCGCCGCGCCGCACGGACCCGCGCACCGGCGAGACGTACCAGTCGGTGCTGAAGGCGATCGGTGCCGAGCACACGACGAAGAGCCTCGGGTACGACGACGGTGCGCCGGTGCTGCAGGACGTCGGCATCGAGGTCGCGACCGAGGACGAGATCGCGCAGACCGTGAAGGTGATGGGCGGCGAGGACTGGACCCGCTGGGTGGCCGCGCTGCAGGAGCGCGACCTGCTCACGCCCGGGTTCAACACCGTCGCGCTCACCTACATCGGCTCCGAGCTGACCGGCCCGCTCTACCGCCAGGGCTCGATCGGTGCGGCCAAGGCGGATCTGGAGCAGACCGCGCTGAAGCTGGCCGCGGACGGGGTGGCCGCGATGACGTCGGTGAACGGCGCGGCCGTCACGCAGGCGTCGTCCGCGATCCCCGGCATCGGTCTGTACGTCAGCCTGCTGCACAAGGTCACCGCCCTGCAGACTCCCGTGGAGCAGTCGATCGCGCTGTGGGAGCAGCTCACCGGCGAGGCCCCGCTCGACCTGGACGACGAGGGTCGCATCCGGCTCGACCGCTGGGAGCTCAACGACGACGTCCAGTCCGCGGTCCGGTCCCAGTGGGAGTCGGCGACCCAGGACAACATCGCCGAGGTCGCCGACACGGCGTGGTTCCTCTCCGAGGTACGCCGGCTGTACGGATTCGACGTACCGGGTGTGGACTACGACGCCGAGACCGAGGTCGACGTCGACTGGCCTACAGGGGCTTGAACGAGACCAGTTCCAGGACGAGCTCGGCCGCTTCGTCGGAGGCGTCCAGATCGACGGTGGCGGTGATGCGCCAGTCGTGGTTGCCCTCGGGGTCGTCGATGATCTGCTGGACCTCCCAGTAGCCCGGGTGCTCCTCCACCAGGAACAGCGCAGGACCGCGGGCGGCCGGGCCGGTGCCGACCACGTCGTGCTCGGCGTAGTACGCCGTACCGGCTTCGGCCCAGCGTCCTGCGTCCCAGCCGGCGTCACCGTCGAGCTGGCCGAGCTCGGCCCAGCGGTGCAGGGCGAGCAACTCGACCCGGCGGAACATCGCGTTGCGGACCAGGACCCGGAAAGCCCTGCTGTTCAAGGTGATCCGGCGCGGACCGGCCGGCACCGGCGCGACGACCTCGTCGGTGGTCGGGTTGGTGAGCTCCTCCCACTCGTCGAGCAGGCTGGAGTCGGTCTGGCGGACGACCTCGCCGAGCCACTCGATCAGGTCCGCGAGGTCCTCGTCCACCTTGTCCGGCGGGACGGTCTGCCGCAGCGCCTTGTACGCGTCGCTCAGATACCGCAGTACGACGCCCTCCGAGCGGGCCAGCCCGTAGAATCCGATGAACTCGCCGAACGTCATCGCGCGCTCGAACATGTCCCGGACCACGGCCTTCGGTGACAGCCCGGTGTCCGCGATCCACGGATGCGTCTGGCGGTACATCTCGAACGTTGCCTCGAGCAACTCTTCGAGCGGCTTCGGCCAGCTGACGTCCTCGAGCAGCTCCATCCGTTCGTCGTACTCGATGCCCTGGGCCTTCATCGCGTTCACCGCCTCGCCCTTGGCGTGGTGCTCCTGCGCCCACAGCACCGCCCGCGGATCCTCGAGCGTGGCCTCGATGATCGAGACCACGTCGAGCGCGTACGACGGGTCGGCCGGATCGAGCAGGTCGAGCGCGGCCAGCGCGAACGTGGACAGCGGCTGGTTGAGGCTGAAGTCCTTCTGCAGGTCGACGGTCAGGCGCAGGATGCGGCCGTTCTCGTCGGGCTCGTCGAGCCGCTCGACGACACCGGCCGTGACCAGCGTGCGGTAGATCTGGATCGCCCGCCGGATCAGGCGGACCTGCGCCCGGGAGTCCTCGTGGTTGTCGCGGAGCAGGTGCCGCATGCTCTCGAACGCGCTGCCGTCGCGGGCGATCACGTTCAGCAGCATCGCGTGGCTGACCCGCATCCGGGACTGCAGCGCCTCGGGCTCGGCCGCGACGAGCCGGTCGAACGTGTCCTCGCCCCAGGTCACGAACCCTTCCGGCGGCTTCTTGCGCTGCACCTTGCGCTGCTTCTTCGGGTCGTCGCCGGCCTTCGCGAGCGCCTTCACGTTCTCCACGACGTGGTCGGGAGCCTGGACGACGACGGTCCCGGACGTGTCGTACCCGGCCCGGCCGGCGCGGCCCGCGATCTGATGGAACTCGCGCGCCTTCAGGATCCGCTGGCGGCGTCCGTCGTACTTGCTGAGCGCCGTGAGGACGACGGTGCGGATCGGGACGTTGATGCCGACGCCGAGCGTGTCGGTGCCGCAGATCACCTTGAGCAGACCGGCCTGCGCGAGCTGCTCGACGAGCCGCCGGTACTTCGGGAGCATGCCGGCGTGATGGACGCCGATGCCGTGCTTCACGAGCCGCTGCAACGTCCGCCCGAACCCCTTGCTGAACCGGAAGTTGCCGATCAGCTCGTTGAGCTTCTCCTTCTCCTCCTTCGACGAGACGTTGATGCTCATCAGCGCCTGCGCGCGTTCCAGGGCGGCCGCCTGGGTGAAGTGCACGACGTACACCGGTGCCTGGTGCGTGGTCAGCAGCTCTTCGAGGGTCTCGTGCAGCGCGGTGGTGACGTACTTGTAGATCAGCGGGACCGGGCGTTCGCCGGACGCGACGATCGCGGTCGGGCGCCCGGTCCGTCGCGACAGGTCGATCTTGAAGCGCTCGACGTCGCCCAGGGTCGCGGACATCAGGACGAACTGCGCCTTCGGCAGCTCGAGCAGCGGGACCTGCCAGGCCCAGCCGCGGTCCGGCTCGGAGTAGAAGTGGAACTCGTCCATCACCACTTGGCCGACGTCCGCGTCCGTCCCTTCGCGCAGGGCGATGTTGGCGAGGACTTCCGCCGTACAGCAGATGATCGGCGCCGAGGCGTTGACGGCGGCGTCGCCGGTGAGCATGCCGACCTTGTCCGCGCCGAACACGTCGCACAGCGCGAAGAACTTCTCCGACACCAGCGCCTTGATCGGCGCGGTGTAGAACGTGCGCTGCCCGTTCGCGATCGCCGCGAAGTGCGCGCCGGTCGCCACCAGGCTCTTCCCGGACCCGGTGGGCGTCGACAGGATCACGTTCGATCCCGTCATCACCTCGATCAGCGCCTCCTCCTGCGCCGGGTACAGCGAGATGCCCTGCTCTCCCACCCAGCCCTGGAAGGCGTCGAACAGGTCGTCAGGCTCAGTGGTCCCCGGAAGCTTCTCAGTCAGCGTCATCGCACCCCATTGTCCCTGAGCGGCCGATCCGTCCGCTGCGCCGGGTCCGTACCTGCGGGCGACGCGCGACATGACCGTTCGGCTCGCGGGGACGACCGTTCGGCGACAGAATCTGTGCAAACGATTGCATGCATGGGTATTCGGAGGTGACTTGATGGGCATGAGACTGACAGGGCGCCGGATGGGCGCGAGTTTGCTGGTGACGGCGATGGGTGCGGCGGGTCTGGTGAGCGCCGCGACCCCGGACGAGGTGGCGACAGCCGGAAGCACGGTCGTCACCACGTGGGGCGCGGCCGACGACATCGCCGGTGGGACGCTGAACGACATGACGGTGCGGAACGTGCTGCGGACGAGCGTCGGCGGGAAGGACCTGCGGATCCGGATCTCGAACGCCAACGGTGATCAGCCGCTGGTGTCGGACTCGGTATACGTCGGGCGGCACGACAGCGGCGCGAGTGTGGCGCCAGGGTCGAGCCGGCGGTTGACGTTCGGCGGGAGCACGACGGTGACCATCCCGCCCGGCGCGATGGCGATCAGCGATCCGCTGCCGGGGACGGTGCCGGCGCTGACGAGTCTGACCGTCAGCCTGCACGTGGTCGGCACGACGGGCGTGATCACCGCGCACAACCGCGCGATGCAGCACAGCTACAAGTCGACGTCCGGTGACCACGCCGCCGACGAGTCGAGTACGGCGTACCAGACGGAGTCGTCGGCCTGGTACTTCGTGAACGCGGCGATCGTCGAGGCACCGGAACAGGTGGAGACCGTTGCGACGCTCGGCGACTCGATCACGTCGTCGGTCGGTACGACGATCGACACGAACCGTCGCTGGCCGGACATCCTGGCCGACCGGTACGCGCAACTGCCGGAGCCGCGCCGGCTGGCGATCTCCAACGAGGGCATCTCGGGGAACCGGGTGCTCGGTGGTATCGCCAAGGCGGGCAGTGCGGGGGCGAGCGCGCTGGCGCGGCTGGACAAGGACGTGCTGACCAAGCCCGGCGTACGGACGGTGCTGGTGCTGGAAGGCATCAACGACATCTACGCCGGGGCGACGACTGAACAGCTGATCGCGGGGTACCGGCAGCTGATCGAGCGGGTGCACGCGTCCGGGCGGTGCATCGTGGGCGGAACGTTGACGCCGATGGGGAGCTCGTTCGTCTACACGCCGGAGAAGGAGGCGATCCGGCAGGCGGTCAACACGTTCATCCGCTCGAGTGGCGAGTTCGACGGCGTGGCTGACTTCGACGCCGCCACCCGGGACCCGGCCGATCCGTCCCGCCTCGCAGCGGCGTACGACGGAGGCGACGGCCTGCACCCGAACGACGCCGGCAACGCAGCCATGGGCCAGGCCCCCGACCTCGATTCCCTCCGGTGCGCGTAGCAGGAACTCGCAGGACAACCGTTGGGGTCTGTGAACAGGCTATAGCTTGTTCACAGACCCCGTCGGGTGTGGCCAGAGCGGGTTTGGCTACTTTTCGCCTTTGATGGTCAGGGCTTGTTCCAGTTCTTGGCGGATGGCGTCGGCGCCGGATTTGCGGTAGTCGGCGACGGCGTCGTCCCAGGCGCTGAGGTCCTTGCGGCCGAGCTGGATGTCCTTGGTGAGGGCGTCCATCCGGGTGTCGAGGATCTTGCCCTTGCTGGACTGGGTCGGCGAGTACAGACCGTACGTCGGCGGCAGGATCGCCGTCGGCAGTACGGACTTCAGGTGGTTGTACAGGTTGTCGACAGCGTCAGGATGTCCCGGGAAGTACGCCGGGTACGGCCCGTCGGCGAGGTACTGGATCGGGAACTCCCCGAGGCACACCTCACTGCCACCGTCCTTGGTCAGCTGCGGATCGGTCCCGTTCAGCGTGTAGTGCCGGCCGGGCAGCCCGAACTTGCGGAACAGGTACTCCTCGGTCCCGAACGGCGCCGCGAACCAGTTCAGCACCCGCAGCAGCGCCTTGGTCCGCTCCGGCGAACTCGGCCGGATCGCTGCGATCGAGTTGTTCGGCGACCCGAGCAGGACCCGCCCGACCTTGCCGTCGTCGGCCCTCGGGATCGGGATCGTGATGGCAAAGTCCTTGTTCGTGGCCCGCCGGTAGAAGCTCTGGATCGACGAGTAGGTGTCCTGTGTCATCACCGCCGAACCTTGCGTGAACCAGACCTTCTGGTTGGCCTTCGCGACCCCGTCCGGGTGGATCACGCCGTCCTTCACCATCTGCCGGGTGATCGCCAGCAGCTCCTTGTGCTCCGGCAGTTCCCGGCTGTGCACCAGCTTGCCGTCGCGCACCTCCCAGCCGTTCGGCAGTCCGAGCATCGCGCTCACCGCCGCGGTCGGCGGCACCGCGAAGCCCCAGCGGTTCTTCTTCCCGTCGGTGACCGCCTTCGCCACCTTCTGCAGTTCGGCGACGGTCGGCGACCCGATCTCGACGCCGAGCTTGTCGAGCAGGTCCTGGCGGACCAGCAGCGTGTTCGACGACATCACGCCGCGCTGGATCGGCACGGCCCGGATCCCACCGGAGTACACGCAACCCCGCCAGGACGCCTGCGGCGCGTTGGCCAGGAACGGGTAGTCGAGGATCGCGTCGCCCGACAGGTACTCGGTCAGGTCCTGCGCCCGCGCCTCCAGGAACTGCGGCAGGTACGCGAACCCGCCGTCGATGTTGAACAGGTCGCCCAGCGTGTCACCGGCGACCGCGGTGGCGAACTTGTTCGGGTAGTCGGCCGCCGAGGTGATGTTCAGCTCGAGCGGTGCGCCGAGCCGCCGGTTCAGCTCCTGCCAGTACGGGTTGCGGTCCGCGGACGGCGGGATCGGGTTCGACGTCGGGGCCGAGCCGGTCACGCTGTGGCCGTCGCCGGGCGCCCCGGTGGTGACCTTCGCCGGATGCTGCGGGAACCGGTAGAAGCAGTCCGGCATCAGGGGATGACTCCGCGGCAGGTCCGGCTTCGGCCCGTCGAAACGTTTGTACGTCGGCAACGCGACCGGCTTGTTCAACGCCGCGATATCGGTCGACCGGGTCACCGTCGAGCACCCGGTCACGCTGACCGCAGCGGCAGCCAGCGACCCGCCGAGGAGTGTTCTTCTGCTGAGTGTCATCCCTTCACCGCCCCGGTCAGCATGCCCTTGGCGAAGTGCCGTTGCAGGAACGGGTACACGATCAGGATCGGTACCAGCGACACCACCAGGATCGCCATCTGGATCGACTCCTGCGGCGGCAGCTGGTCGGACGACGCACCGCCGAGATCACCGCTGCTCAGCTCGGTGTTGTTGATGACGTAGGTCCGCAGTACCAGCTGCAACGGCCATTTCGCGGTGTCGTTGATGTAGAGCATCGCGTTGAAGAACGCGTTCCAGTACCCGACCGCATAGAACAGCCCGACGACCGCGAGCACCGCCTTCGACAGCGGCAGGACGACCGACCAGAAGATCCGGAAGTCGCCGGCGCCGTCGACCCGGGCCGAGTCCAGCACCGAGTCCGGGATGCTCATGAAGAACGAGCGCAGCACGATCACGTTGAAGCCGCTGATCGCCGTCGGCAGGATCAGCGCCAGCAACGAGTCGAGCAGCCCGAACTCCTTCACCACCAGGTAGTTCGGGATCAGGCCCGGGCTGAACAGCAGGCTGAACAGGACCACCAGCAGGATCGGCCGCTGCCCGAACGACCCCGGCCGGCTGAGCGCGTACGCGAGCATCGTGGAGCCGGCCAGGCTGACCAGGGTGCCGAAGGTGGCGATCACGACGCTGACCACCAGCGCCCGCTGGACGACGCCGCCGTTGAAGATCGACTTGTACGCGTCCAGGTTGAGACCGTCCGGCCAGAGCACGAACCCGCCGGAGTTGGTGACGTGTTCCTGGCTGGCGATACTCGTCGAGATCACGCCGAGGAACGGGACGACGACGACCGCACAGCAGATCAGCAGTACGACGCCCTTGACGATCCGGGACGACAGCGCGGGGCCGTCGTCGATGCCTTCGGCTTGAACCGAGCTCATTTGCGGTACACCCCCGGCTCGCCGAACAGATGTGCGACCTTGTTGGCGCCGATCACCAGGGCGACGCCGAACAGCCCCTTCACCAGGCCGACGGCGGCGGAGACGCCCCATTGCCCGGCGAGTACGCCGTTGTTGTAGACGTAGGTGTCGAGAACCTCGCTCGCGGGCCTGCCGACCAGGTTCTGCTGCAGGATGATCTGCTCGAACCCGACGGTCAGCGAGTCGCCGAGCCGCAGGATCAGCAGCAGGATGATGAGGCTGCGGATGCCGGGTACCGTGACGTGCCACAGTTGCCGCCAGCGCGAGGCGCCGTCGACGCGAGCGGCTTCGTACAGCCCGGGATCGATCTGGCTCAGTGCGGCCAGGAACAGGATCGTGGCCCAGCCGGTGTCCTTCCAGATCACCTGGCTGGTGAGCAGCGCGATGAAGCCGTCCGGGTTGCCGAGGAAGTCGATCGTGCCCATCCCGTGCTCACGCAGGAAGTTGTTGATCAGGCCGCTGCCGCCGAGGATCTGCTGGAAGATCGCGACCACGATCACCCAGGACAGGAAGTGCGGCAGGTACAGCACCGACTGCACGACCCGCTTGATCCGCTCCGACAGCAGGCTGTTCAGCAGCAGCGCCAGCGCGATCGGGGCCGGGAACACGAAGATCACCTGGACCAGCGTGATCAGCAGCGTGTTCTTCAGCGCGTTCAGGAACTCCGCGTCGCCGTTGAAGATCACCGCGAAGTTGTCGAGCCCGACCCAGGCGCTGCGGCCGAGCGGGACGAACGGCAGGTACTCCTGGAACGCGATCAGGTTCCCGAGCAGCGGAAGGTAGTGGAACAACAGCAGCAGCGTGAGCCCCGGCAGGGCCATCAGCAGCAGGATCTTGTCCCGGCGGGCGCGTCCCCACCAGGACAACGGTTTGGTCGCCGAGTGCGCCGCGGACCTACTGTCCGTAGCGGTGCCCGGCGGTCCGGAGCCTGTCGGTTTCCCGGCCGGGGTCTGCCGGCCGGGGATTTGGTCTGTTTGAGCCACGCGACACTCCCAGGGTGATAGCCCCCACCAATTGGAGAGCGCTTTCCGTTCTCCGTGTTCGAGGGTGTCGCGTCTTGGGGAGTCTTGCAGCTTCGGTCGGTGTGTCTCGGCCTGAATCGGCTAGGTACGGCGGTGCCACCGGGTTTCGGCGCCGCCGGTCCGGGCCAGGTGCTCGAGGTGGGCACGGGCCATCCGGACGGTCTGCAGGTTGATCCCGCCGTACCTGCCGAGGTCGGTACCGATGGCATCGGCCAGGTCACGGACAGTCAGCGAACCCCGCGTCCGCAGCAGCCCGGTGGTGAGCGTTTCGACCGCCGTCACCCACTCGAGGCTCTCCTCGATCAGCTTCCGGCCGGCCGTCGCGTCGATCGCGTCGCCGTGCGACGGCACGAGTACGTCGAAGTCCAGGTCCAGGAGCCGGGTCAGGCCGTCGGTGTAGCGCGTGACGTCGGTGTAGAGCGGCGCGAGCCACAGTTCGCTGTCGAGGTACGGGCGTCCGCGCCCCTGCACGTCGTCGAACGTGAACAGGGTCCGCGAGGTCTCATCCAGGACGGCGATGTGCCCGGGGCTGTGGCCGCTGGTCGTGATCACCTGCAGCGGCCGCTCCGCGGGCAGTCGGTCCCCGTCGCGCAGCAGTACGTCGATACGCACCCGGTCGTCCAGCATCTCGAACAGCTCGGACCGCTCGGCCTCGGACAGGTCCATCGCGTCCGGGTCCGAGCCCCACAGCTCGTTCACCAGTCGCTCGTTGTCCTCGAGCCACCCCGCCTCCAACGCCGGCGCGGCGAAACGGGCCCCGCTGTGTTTGCGCAGTACGGCGTTGCCGCCCATGTGATCGGGGTGTGCGTGGCTGTTGACGACGAGCGTGAGGTCGGAGAGCCCCAGCCCCAGCGCTGCGAGCTCGGGCGCGGTCGACGACTCAGGCGTCGAAGCGATGCCGGCGTCGAGCAGTACCAGCTCGGAGCCGGCGTCGATCACGTGCAGCCAGAGCGGCAGGCCGCACACGTGCGGGTAGTCGGTCGCCAGCCGGTGGATCCCCGGCGCGATCTCAGCAGGCATCGCCCTCACCGTCCCTCGAAGTTTCCGGTACGCCGTTCCGCGAACGCGGCTCGTCCTTCGGCCGCGTCCTGGGTGCCCAGGGCAACCGCCTGCAGCTCGCGCTCGTACTGGATCGCGGCCTCCAGACCCATCGACCAAGCGGCCCGGAGGTTCGCCTTGGCGGCCGCCGCCGCGACAGGTGGCCGTGCCGCGATCTGGTGCGCCAGCTCTGTTGCGGCGGGCAACAACTCGTCGCCGGGCAGGATCTTGCTGACCAGACCGATCCGTAGCGCTTCGACGGCGTCGATCGGGTCGCCGGTGAGCAGCATCATCGCCGCGTCGCTCGCCGGCACCGACGCTGCGAGGAGTGCGGTCACTCCCCCGCCGCCGATCCAGCCGAGTTTGATCTCGGCCGCCGCGAAGCTCGCCGTCGTCGCGGCCAGCCGGATGTCGCACGACAGGGCCAACTCCAGGCCGCCGCCGTACGCATAGCCGTTGACCGCAGCGATCACCGGAGTCCGCAACGACCGGAGCGCGTCGCAGTAGTCGCGCCGGTTCCGGAAGTGCCACGGGCCGTCGTACCGGTCGAGCTCGCCGATGTCGCTGCCGACCGAGAACGCCCGCTCGCCGGCGCCGGTGACCACGACCGCGCGGATCGACGGGTCGTCGTCGATGCGTGGGATGAGTTCGAGCAGCTCCGCGCTCATCGACCGGGTCGCGGCGTTCAGTTTCGCGGGACGGTCCAGGGTGAGCACACCGACGTACCCGTCCTGCTCGAAGCGGATCCGGCCGTCATCCATGACGAACCTTTCGATAGTCGTGCTCGATCCGGTCCACCGCGGCGTCCGCGTCGTCGTCGTTGCGGAGCAGCTCCCGCACCCGCTCGGACAGCTCGTCCTGGAAGCCGATCCACCCGTCGAACCGCGGCCGGACGTACGACGTACGCAGCGTCTCGAGCGTGGCGGAGTAGTGCAGGTTCCACGCGCGGTCGACCTCCGCCGACTCCCACACAGCCGCGGTCGCGGACTGCCCGCCGACCGCGGACACAACCTCGAGCTGCGTGCGTACGTCGAGCAGACCGCGCACGTACTTGGTGACGGTCAGCACCTTCGCGTAGGCCCGTGGCGTCACCGCAAGACCGGTTCCACCGAGCGTCCCGTTGCCGACGGCATCATCAGGTCGTAGTCGCGGTGCAGCTGCCCATGCCAGTGCGGCTCGGTCAGCGGTTGCCTGCCCGTAGGACGCGTAGCTGTAGACCAGCGGACAGCACGCTGCCTCACCTGCAGCCAGCAGCTCGTGGATCCCGATCGGATCGAGGTCTGCATGCGCCTGCTCGCTCTCGGACCAGACAGCACGTAGCAGCGCCAGAGCCTCCACAGCGCGCTGCTTGTCGAACAGGTGCTCTCCAGTGCGATCTCCCGCGAGCCCCAGCAGCATGAGCCCCGCATGCGGACCCGCCACGCACAGCACCACACCAGACAGGCCCAGTACGTCGGACCACGTGGCCGGTGGTGTAGCCAACAGGTCCGGCCGGTAGGCGCAGGTCTGCGTGGCGGCATCCAACGGCAAGGCCCAGCCGTGCCCTTCCAGCTGGTAGCTCGACCAGGTCGGCGGGACCGCTCGCGACTCCCAGAGCGCCAGGTCGTCCGGCGAGAACACGTCCTCGACGGGTAGTACTGCGCCCGCCTCGATCGCCGCGCCCAGTCCCGGGTGGTCGATCACGAGCAGGTCGTACCGACCGGCCAGCTCGACCAGTGGCGTCGACTCGAACCCTGACAGCGGCTGCCGCTCCCACACCACCTCGACCTCCGGATGGGAGTAGGCCTCCAGCGGCCGGTATCCCCGCGGGTGGTCCCACGTCAGCCCGCGCAACTGCACGGTCACGGGGCCACCACGGCGCCCTGGTCGAACAGCGCCTGTTGTTTCGCCGGTGACATGCCGAGCTCGGCCAGCAGTTCGTTGGTGTGCTCGCCGACCAGCGGCGCGGGGCGGCTGACCTCGGCAGGTGTCCGGCTGAAGCGGTACGGGAAGCCAGGTGTCGTGACAGTCCCCTCGGTCGGGTGTTCGTATGTCACGAAGGACTCGTTGTGCAGCACCTGCGGATCCGTGCGCAGATCGTCGTACGACAGCACCGGCCCGCACCAGACGCCGCGCTCACGCAGCTTGAGCATCCAGTACTCCGTGGACTCCCGACGCAGCGCCGTCGACACCGCCGCCGCGATCTCGTCGCGCCGGGCGAAGCCGTCGCGCTCTGCGTCGAGCCCTGCCAGCTGCGGTGCGTCCAGTACCTCGGCCAGCACCGGCAGGTTCGCGAACGCCAGCGAGATGTACCCGTCGGCCGTGGTGAAGATCCCGTACGGCGCCCGGATGTAGCTGTGCGCGTGGACCTCCTCCGACCGCGTCTGCGGTACGCCGCCGACCGTGTGCACCGACAGCTCCTGCATCTGCAGGGCGATCACTGCGTCCAGCATGTTCACCTGGACGAGCTGCCCCTCGCCGGTGCGCTCCCGGTGCAGCAGAGCGGCCAGTACACCTTCGAACGCGCTGTACGCCGTTACCGCGTCAGCCAGGAAGTACGGCGCAGCAACGGGCGGCTCGTCCGGGCGGCCGGCACTGAACAGCGCACCGCTCATCGCCTGGACCAGCAGGTCCTGTCCGGGCCACTCGGCGTACGGACCGCTCTCTCCATATCCAGATATCGACACATAGACCAGCGACGGCTTCAGCGCACGCAGGGTGTCGTAGTCCACGCCCAGTCGCGCAGCCACGCCGGGCCGGTAGTTCTGCAGGAACACGTCCGCCGTACGCACCAGCTCGTACAGGAGCTCGCGGCCCTCGTCGGACTTGAGGTCCACGGCCAGGCTGCGCTTGTTGCGGTTCAGCGACAGGAAGGACGCGTTGACCTCGTTGCCGACGGCACCGCCGGCGGCCGTGTGCCGCTGCCACTCACCGGTCACCGGCTCGACCTTGACCACGTCCGCGCCGAGGTCGCCGAGCCGCATCGCGGCCAGCGGCCCGGCCATCGCCACCGACAGGTCGAGGACCCGGTAACCACCTAGGATTTTGGGGCCGAAGATGTTCATTGCGCCGTCCAGCCCGCGTCGACCGGCAGGACCGCACCGGTGATGAACGACGCGTCGTCGCTGGCCAGGAACGCGATCGCGGCCGCGACCTCCGACGGCTGACCGATCCGGCCGAGCGCATGGTGCCGGTCGACCATCGCCTGCATCGCGCCCGGATCGTCGTCGCCGCCGACCTTGCCGCCCCGGATCAGCGGTGTGTCGATCAGGCCCGGCGCCACGCAGTTCGCGCGTACGCCATCCGGCCCGTGGTCGAGGGCAATCGCGCGGGTCAGGTTCTCCACGCCGGCCTTCGCCGCGCAGTACGCCGACCTGTTGCGCTCCCCGACCGTGCCGATCGCGGACGAGATCGTCACGATCGCGCCGCCGCCCTGCGCAGTGAACCGCGGCAGGACGGCCCGGCACGAGTTGTACACGCCGGTCAGGTCGACGTCGAGGATCGTCCGCCACTCGTCAGGCGACGTGTTCGGCACGGTGTCACACACGTCCACCCCCGCGGCACTCACCAACACATGCACGTCGCCCAACTCGGAAACGACCTCGGCAACCACCTCGAGCGTCCGCTCCAGGTCCGTGACGTCCAACTCGTACGCCTTACCGCCCAGCTCGGCGGCGAGCGCCTCGGCGGCTGCGCCGTCTCGGTCGCAGATGATCACCTGGCCGCCCTCGGCGGCTATCCGGCGGGCGGTGGCCGCGCCGATCCCGGAGGCACCTCCGGTGATCAGCGCGACCCTGCCCTTGAACCTCTCTGTATCCATGGAACTCTCAGAACCCTCAGGGCTTCTCGTAGGGGAAGGACGGCAGCACGCCGATCTGGTCGTACTGCATCTTGGAGTCGTCGAACCCGGCCTCCCAGCTCACGTTCGCGAACGTGTCGCACGGTCCGGCCGACGGCCCGTGGTACGGGTCGCTCTCGGTGTTGGTCACCTTGATGTCCGAGAACGCGAACCCACACCCGCCGAAGTCCATGTGCACGCCGTACGGCTTCGCGTCCGGCATCGACGGGTCGGCGTTCGCGTCGTCGATGACCAGCTGCGAAACCTTGGCGTCCGGCGTGTACGGCGGCTGGTTGCGGACGCCGTACGCGTAGAACGGACCGGTGTCGCCGCTGTCCTGCGCGAGATGCGACAGCCGGACGTAGGAGACCGTGTTGCCGCCGGTGTAGTTGTCCGCGTTCGGGATCTCCGGCCGGGACTCGATACTGATGCCGTACCGCGCACCGTGCTCGACGACCGTGTGGCTGATCTCGTTGCGACCGCTGTTCATGATCTCGACGCCGGCCGAGTCGCCCGGCACCAGCTCACCGATGTGATGGATGTAGTTGTTGGTGAACGTGTTGCCATGGGCAACATCGCCTTCACCCGGGTACCCGCCCTCGACCTTGATGCCGTCGTTGCCGATGTGTTCGAGCAGGCTGTCCGACACCGTGGTCAACTCGTTGGCGAACAGCAGCTCGATCGCGGTGAATCCGGTCTGCTGGAGGTGCAGCCTGGTCAGCTTGACGCCCCGGGTGTTGGTGAGCGTGATCGCACCCCACTGGTTGCGCGGCATCTCGATCTGGGTGTCGTACTTCGGGTACTTGTGCTTCATCCCCGAGTCACCCGTGCCGTTCCAGCCGTACCGGTACCAGTCCATGAAGTCGGTGTGCTGGATCGTCAGGCCGTCGAGCGTCAGGTTCTCCACCCGCCGGTCCGGGGACGAGCCCTCGATCGAGAACACCTGCGTCTGCGTCGGCCGGTACACCGTGACGCCGTCCATCGTGCCGCCGGACGGCTTGTAGTACAGGGTTTTCGCCGGGTAGTCCAGGTAGTACTCACCGGCCTGGTCGAGCAGGCTGAGCGAGTTCTGGACGTAGTACCGGGAGCCGCCGCCGGAGTTGATGAAGCCGTACCGCGCCGGGTACACCAGCGTCGTCCGCTGCTTCTTGAAGTTGATGTCGAGCATCGGGATCGTGTCGGTGAACCACGACCATGAGCCGCCCGACCACACCGTGATCTGCGCCGGCCAGTTCGTCCCCAGCCGCAGGTCCCACGCCGGGTCGATGTCCCCGGCGTTGAACCCGAGCTGGTCGTGCACCGCCTCCTTGGTCGAGTCGAACAGGAACGATTTCAGGTACGGCGCCCACTTGTCATCGGACTCACGGTTCGGGTACCGCGCTGTCGTCGCACGCTTGCCCTCGGCGTACAGGCTGTAGAACGGCTGGCTGACGTCGACCGGCGCCTTGAAGATGCCGTCCTTGTACGGCGTCCAGCCGCTGACCTCCCGCCCCGCCTCGAAGACGGCCTTGCCCGGCCCGTCGACGCTGCGGTACGTGACACCGGAGTCGCGGTCGTCGAACGTGATCGTCTTGTCCACCTGGTAGGTGCCGGCCTTCAGGTTCACCACCGGCGTACAGCCGGAATGCGCCCTGATCCGCAGAATGTCCCGCGCATGCTCGACCGTCTTCCAGGGCTTGCTCTCCGTACCCGGAGCGCCGTCGTTCCCGTCCGGCGACACCCAGAAGGAGTTGCAGTCGTCCTGCCCCGCCGGGGCGGCGGCTCGCGCCGCCACCCCTCCGCCGATCACCAGCGCGGGCAGTGCCAGGCCGGCGATCACACCACCGAGGAATCCGCGCATCGGCCTCACCGGCCCGCCACGTCGTACGGGAAGGTCGGCAGGACGCCGATCTTGTCGTACTCCATCTTCGAGGTGTCGAAGCCGGTCTCCCAGTCGACGTTGCTGACCGTGTTGCACTTGTACGCCTGGTACTTCTGGTCGGTCACCTTGCCGACCTGGACGTTGCTGATCGCGAATCCGCAGCCGCCGGCGTCCATGTGCACGCCGCGGGTGCCGCCCGCGTCAGGCATCGACGGGTCCGGGATGACGTCGCCGATCACCATCTGGTCGATCGAGTTCTCGATCGGGTGCGGCTCCTGGTTGTCGACGCCGTAGGTGTAGAACGCACCCATGTCGCCGCTGTCCAGGCCCATCTGCTCGAGCTTGATGTACTTGAAGGTGTTGCCCGCCGAGTACTGGTCGGGGTCCTTGACCTCCGGCCGCGACTCCAGGCTGATGCCGTAGCGGGCGCTGTGCTTGACCTCGACGTTCGTGACCGTGTTGCTGCCGGTCGTCATCAGTTCGATGCCGGCCGCGTCGCCCGGCACCAGCTCGCCGACGTGGTCGATGAACAGGTTCGAGAACGTGTGGTGGTTGGTCAGGTCGCCTTCGCCGGGCCAGCCGCCCTCGACCTTGATGCCGTCGTTGCCGATGTTCTCCAGCAGGCTGTCGGTGACCCGGGTGTGGTCGTTGGCGTACAGCATGAAGACGCCGGTGTACCCGGTGTCGGAGATGTGCATCCGGCTCAGGTCGATGTTGCTGGTGTTGGTCAGCGTGATCGCACCGAACTGGTCACGCGGCAGCTCGATCTGCCGGTCGTACTCCGGGTACTTGTGCTCGTAGCCCGAGTCACCGGGGGCGTTCCAGCCGACGCGGTACCAGCTGACGAAGTCGGAGTACTGCACTCCGAGCCCGTCGAACGTGACGTCGTGCAGCCGGTCCTGCGGCGACTTGCCGGCCAGGTTCAGCACGGTCTTCACGGTCGGCCGCATGACCTTGACGTTGTCCATCGTGCCGGCCCGCGGCTTGTAGTAGACCTCGCCGCCCTTGAAGTCGACGTAGTACTCGCCCGGCTGGTCGAGGAAGTTCAGCGAGTTCTGGAAGTAGTACCGCGAGCCGCCGCGGCTGTTCACCATCGCGAACCGGGTGAAGTACTTCAGCGTGGTCTGGGTCTTCTTGAAGTTGGTGTCCAGCAGCGGGATCGTGTCGGTGAACCAGGACCAGGAGCCACCGGACCAGATCGTCACCGACGCCTGGCTCAGGTCCCAGGTCGGGTCCCAGTCACCGGGCTTGCCCCACAGCCAGTTGTGGACGTCCATCTTGTCCTCTTCGTAGAGGATCGACGTCATGTACGGCGCCCACGTGTCCTCGGCGGCACGGTTCGGGTAGCGGGCGTTGGTAGCGCGCTTGCCGTCCTCGAACAGCGTGTAGAACGGCTTGGACTTGTCGAAGCTCGTCTTGTAGATGCCGTCCTTGTACGGCGTCCACCCGGTGAGCTCCTCGGCACCCTGCAGGTTCGCCTTGCCGGGGCCGTCGACACTGCGGTAGATGACCCGGTGGCCGTTCTTGCCGGAGTCCTGCTGGTCGAGGTCGATGCTCGAGGTGACCGGATAGTCGCCGGCCTTCAGGTTGACGGTGATGTCGCAGTTCATCCGGTCGTTGAGGTGCTTGTTCCGGATCTCGTCACGGGCCCGGGTGACCGTCTTCCACGGTTCCTTCTCGGTGCCCTTCGCGGAGTCGTCGCCGTTGGTGGCGACCCAGAACGTGTTGCAGTCGACAGCACCGGCGGGTTGGGCGTTGAACTGGACGGCCGCGACGGTCACCAGGGCAGCCGCGACCACCCCGGCGCCGACGCTGAGCGTCGTACGCCTGGTTCTTCTGGACATGTTGGGCGGGGTCCTCTCTCCGGAGGGTCAGGCGCCGGCGTTCCCGTTCTGGCTACGCCAGCGCTCGTACTCGAGGCGGGTCTTCTCGGTCAGGGGGTAGTAGTCACGCAAGGGGGCGCCCTCGTCGATGCGGCGCCGGCTGAACTTCTCCCACTCGTCGTGCTCGGCGGCCGCCTCGATGACGGACTCGGCACGCCTGCGGGGTACGACGACCGCACCGTCGTCGTCGGCGAGCACCAGGTCACCGGGCAGCGCCAGGACGCCGCCGACCGCCACCGGGACGTTGTACGCCCACGGGAACAGTTCGGACTGGGAGGCGTAGTGCGGGGTGGCTCCGGTCGACCAGATCGGTACGTCGAGCTGTGCCACCCGGGGCACGTCGCGGATCCGGCCGTCGACGACGATGCCGGCGCCGCCGCGGAGCTTGAAGTAGCGGACCAGCATGTCGCCGAAGCAGCCGGTGGTGTGGCTGCCGTAGGCCTGGACCACCAGGACGTCACCGGGCTGTACCTCGTCGAGCACGGCCCACAGCGCCGTACTGCGCTCGATGTACTCCTGGGTCTGTCCGTCGGCGATGTCCTCGCGCTGCGGCATGAACTGCAGGGTCAGCGCGCGGCCGACGATCTTCTTACCGGGGAACATGCTGGTCGGACCGTCGACGAAGGTCCGGCGGATGCCCTGGTTGTGCAACCGGGCGCAGGCGGTGGCCGACCCGATCTCGGACAACCGCGACACCAGGTCCGGATCCGATGGCGGCGGGTTCTCGCCGCGCACCGGCAGGTCCCAGACCGGCGTCACCGGAGCTTGTTCCGTGCTGCTCATATAACTCCTCAGTCAAGCGCCAGATGACTGGCGCGGTAGGTGTTTCTGGTCAGCCGCAGGTCGAGCCGGATCATCCGGCCGGGCGGCATCGTCACTTCGAGTCTGTTGCTGTCGACAACGACCGTCCGGCTGCCCGGCGTCGGCGGCGTCGAGGTGTACGCCGGGGACGGGCCCGGGTACTCGCCCGTCGCGGTGGACACGGTCGCCTCGTCGATGCGATCGGTGCCGAAGCTCCCGGCCTGCACGATCACGCGGCGGGTCTGGGTCGCGGACAGGTTCACCAGCTGGAGTCCGGTACGGTCCGGCTCGACCGTGTCGACCAGCGCGGCTACGTCCGGTGGGAGTCCTGGCCGGCCGCGGTCAGCGTCGAGGTACAGGACGCGCAGCGGTAGCAGGCCGCCGTTGTAGAGCAGCTGCGGCGTACCGGTGGTCAGCTGCAGCAGCGCCTCGGTGGCGACCGGGTTGTGTCGCTGCCAGTGGTGGATGTTCAGGTCGGCCGGGTCGGCGGTGTCGACGGCCATCAGGTCCATCCGGCGTTGCACCTGCGACAGCGCGACACCCAGCATCGCCTCCGGGTAGCCGGGGTTGTCCCCCGCCAAGTAGGCGAGCCACGGCGCCTCGTGACCGGCGTCCTCCTTGTTGCGGAAGTCGCGGACAGTGCGCCAGTCGTAGCCGCTGAGCTCGCGCAGCTTGGTCAGCCGGTCGCGGTCGGTTGTCTCGAAGGCGGCCTGCCACAGCCACATCGGCAGTCCGAGCTGCGGCGGCTGGTAGTCAAACCACCCGTCGTCGTTGTGCCGGTTCGGGATCAGCAGGGTCGGGTTGGCGCAGTCCTCGCCTAGCTCGGCCTGCCAGCGGTCCCGGATGCTCATCTCGGTGTCGTCGACCGCGGCGCTGACACCACGCTCGTACAGGTGGTCCAGGAGGTTTCGGGCGAAGTCCAGCCGCTTGGCGTCACCGGTCATCACGACGCCGTTCAGCGCCGCGACGCAGGCGGCCGAGCCGACGCTGTACACGCCGTGCGGCCAGTTCCAGCCGTAGTTCCCGCCGTACCAGCGGCCGTCGTGGAGCTCGCCGACGATGCCGCTCGGGCCGACGTTGTCGGGCAGCAGGCCGCCGTTCGCCTTGGCCCGCTCCTCCCACGCGTCCAGGTACTCCAGCGTCCAGGCCGCGAACCGGTCACTGTGGTCGTAGAGCCAGGCGTTCGCGGTCAGGGTCGTCGCGGCCAGGTTGACTGCGGTGTCACCAGCACCGAGTCGGCGGATCATCTCCGCACCCATCAGGTCCGCGTTCGCCGGGTCCTTGAGGTCGTCCCAACTGGAGATCCCCGGTACGCCGGACAACGGCAGCCCGAACACCGACATCTTCGCCTGGCCGGCGCCGAACGTACGCCACTCGTCGTTGATCCCCCAGCGCGGACCGCCGGCGCCGTTGTGCGGCGCGCGGATCGTCCGGGTCGAGGGGTCGTAGTTGCCGGCCGGCGAATTCGGAAGGTACAGCTCGGCGAACCGGTACGCGCGTTCCCGGAAGACCTCGTCGGTCGGGTCCGCCGCGCACAGCGCGTAGAAGAAGATCATCGACTCGCCGATATGGAACCAGTCGTACCCGCGCTCGAACTCGTCGACCAGGAACCCCAGGTCGGTGAGCTGCCGGGTGACACCTTCCCAGTGCCACTTCGACACGTCGATCAGGTCGTCCGCGCCGCCCAGCTGGTAGAGCACCGGCCAGTTGACGAACGCCTCGTAGAAGTCGTCCGCGCCGTCGCGGCTCTGCATCGGTCCGGCGTACCGCAGGCCGCCGTCCGGCAGGCAGTAGCGCTCCCGGAACAGCCACCAGCCCTCGTCCATCACGTCGAACAGTCGGCGTTGCATGATCGCCCACGCCGGCGGCGTGCCGATCGGTGTCTGCGCAATGATCGGTTGTCCGGTCATCCCTTGGTCGCTCCCGCGGTCAGGCCGCTGATCACGTGCTTCTGGAGCAGCACGAAGACCACCAGCAACGGAGCCACTGCGAGCAGCAGCGTCGGGAACACCACCGTGTAGTCGGTGGAGTACTGGCTCACCGCGGCGTACACGCCGGTCGTCACGGTGTACAGGCCGCTGCCCGGGCCGAGGATGATCTGCGGGTTCACGAAGTCGTTCCACACCGAGAACGTGTTCAGGATGACCATCGTCACCACGGCCGGCTTCATCAGCGGGAACACGATCGACCAGAACACCCGGTGCTTGCCGGCGCCGTCGACCGCGGCCGCCTCGTCCAGGCTGCCCGGGATCGTCATGATGTAGCCGGCGTACAGGAAGATCGAGAACGGCAGCGTCAGCGTGGTCTCGAACAGCACGAAGCCAGGGATCGTGCCCATCAGCCCGAGGAACTTCAGCGTGTAGACGACCGGGATCACCAGGACCTGGCTGGGGATGAACGTCCCGGCCACGAACAGCAGCAGGAGCATCCGGTACCGGCGTTCACTGCGGCGCGCGATCACGTACGACACGGGGCCCGCGAGCGCGACGGACAGCACGTTGACCGACACCACGAACAGGATCGTGACGGCGTACCCCTTGAGAATGTTGAAGTCGGGGTTCGTCGCGGCCTTGCGCAGGTACTCCGTGGTGAGCTGGTCGGGCGACAGTGAGAAGGGGTGCGTGAGGATGTCCTGCTGCGACTTGAACGCACTGACGACCAGCAGGTACATCGGCACCAGCATCAGCACGCTGGTCACGACCATGAACGCGATGCGTCCCCAGCCCTTTGTCCTCAGCGGTTTCAGCTGCATCGTGGCCACCCTGGGCATCCGGAGCGCGCTCATGCCCGCACCCCTTGGTCAGCGCGTGCCCGCAGCCGGGCGACGGTCAGGGCGAGCCCTGCGGTGATGATCATCAGTACGACGCTCTGCGCGGAGCCGAAGCCGAGCGCGTTGTTGTGGAACGAGTCCCACAGGATCAGGTACGCCGCCGTCTGCGTGGACCCGGCCGGGCCACCACCCGTCAGCGACACCACCAGGTCGTACGTCTTCAGCAGCGTCACCAGCGACAGCACCAGGTTCACGGTCACCACAGGTGCCAGCGCGGGCAGTGTCACGTTGAAGAACGTCTGCCGGCTCGACGCGCCGTCGATGCGCGCCGCCTCGAGCAGGTCCTTCGACACCGTCTGCAGACCGGCCAGGTACAGCACGACGTTCACGCCGAAGCCTGCCCACGCCAGTACGGCGATCAGACTCGCGAGCGCCCATTTCGGATCCGAGAGGAACGGCAGTACGGCGGAACCCTTCGACGTCAGCCAGCCGTTCACGACACCCGACGTACCCAGCACTGCGCTCCACAGGAAGCCGACGACCAGCGCGCTGAGCACGTGCGGGTAGAACAGCACGATCCGGAAGAACGCGTTCAGCCGGGAGGCACCGTTCACCAGCAGCGCGAAGCCGAGACCGAGGACGCTGAGCAGGACCGTGCCGACCGCAGCGATCAGCAACGTCACCCAGCCGGCCCGGATCGCTTCGGCGCTGTGCGTCAGGCTGACGTAGTTCTTCAGCCCGATGAACGCCGGGTTCGCGCTGTAGCCGTCCCAGTCGGTCAGGCTGAGGTAGAGCGACAGACCGACCGGGACCACCAGCATGACGACGAACAGCACCAGAGCCGGGCCGACCATACTCAGGGTCGTCAGATTTGCCGACAGGCGGGCTCTCACGATTTCGAGCCCATCCAGGCGTCGATACGGGTCGCGACGTCCTTGGCACTCTTCCCCGTGTAGAGGCTCTGGACCGCCTTGTTCCACTCACCGTTGAAGCCGGACGGCAGCGTGTTCGCGCCGTACCCCTCACCCTGGGCGACCTGCTTGGGCGCCTGGTCGAGGATGTCCTGCACCTGCTTGCCCAGCGGCGACAGCTTGTCGGTATAGCCCTTGCGGAAGTTGCCGTCCTGCGAAAGCTGGCTCTGCACCGCAGTCTTGTCGGTGACCAGGAACTGCACCAGCTTCACCGACAGGTCGCGCTGCTTCGTGGACTTCAGCACCATGTACGGCGCGGCCATCGTGACACCCTGCGGACCGGGCGACGGCTGCCCCTTCTCGGTCGGGGCCGCGAACACGCCGAGGTCGAACTTCGGCTTCGCGTCGTCGGCGGTGCGAACGAACCAGCTGCCCATGATGTACATGCCGGCCTTGCCGGACAGGAAGTTGGTCTGCGCGCCGACGTCCTTCAGGCCGAGCGCGTTCTTGTCGACGTACCCGTTCTTGATCCAGGACTGGTAGCGCTCCAGCAGCGGCAGCAGGGTCTCGCCGACCTTCACCTGCTTGGAGTTCACCTGCTGGAACCAGTCCGGGTACTTCGTGGCGATCGACGGATCGCTCAGCTGCATCAGCTGCAGACCGGTCACGTAGTCGCCGGCCGTCTGCAGCGGCAGGTAGCCGGCCGCCTTGAGCTTGCCCATGGCAGCGGTCAACTCGTCCAGATCCTTCGGCGGGGCACTGATCCCGGCCTTGGCGAACGCGTCCCTGTTGTAGAACACCAGCGACTGCGCCTGCTGCCCGACACCGACCGTGTAGACCTTGCCGTCCAGCGAGGCCTGCTCCACCAGCGGGGTGTCCTTGGTCCAGGCCTGGTCGGTGAGGTCCAGCATCTGCGGCGCCAGCACCTTGTCGGCCATCAGCGTCTCGACCACGTCCGGGGCATTGCCCGCCGCCAGCAACTGCGGCAGCGTGTCCTTCACACCCGAGCCGGTCGGCGCCTCGATCTTCACGTCGACACCCGGGTTGGCGTCCTCGAACGGCTTGACCAGACCCTCCCAGTAGCTCTTGGTGAGGTTGGGGGTGATGTTGACCAGCATGCGCACTTCGCCGGTGCTGCCACCAGCAGCACCCTTGTCGTCGCTGAAGCCGCCACCGCAGCCCGCCGCGCCCACCAGGATCACAACGGATGTCAGCAGGCCGAGCTTGCGCCCTGGTTTGCGTACCGAACGAGCCATTTCCGGGTCCTCCTCGGATCGTCCCGGCTTCGGGGGCGGCCGGGCGTCGTTATCGAGTGACGATGCAGAGCGGAACACCCAAGTGTCAACGTTTACGCGGCAAAGTGGACGCCGCGAGTCAGAAGTCCGCGCCATATAGGGTTGGCAGAATCCTGTGAACGGGGTCACTATGCAGCCATGCCCGATGCCGGAAGACCGAAATCGCCGCTGACCCTGTCGGTGGCCGAGCGGACCGCGCTCAGCCAGCTCGCCGGGGCGCCGCGGACCAGCGAGGCGATGCGCCTGCGGGCGCGAATCGTGCTGGCCAGCGCGGAGGGACGCTCGAACAAGGCCGTCGCGGACCTGCTCGAGGTGACCCCCGGGACGGTCGGCAAATGGCGCCGGCGCTTCCTCCGGATGGGGATGGCCGGTCTCGACGACGGAATGCGCAGCGGCCGGCCGCGGATGGTGGACCGGGTCCAGCTCGGCGCGATCTCGGCGATCGGGGCGCCGGCATCGATGGCCGATTCCGGACATCGGGCGTCGACGCGCGAGCTCGCGGCGGCGTACGGCGTCTCGCAGTCGACGGTCGCGCGGCGCCGCCGGGAGGAGGTCCAGCACTACCGCTCCGGTGCTGGAATTGTCCTCGGCTCGGCACCCGTGGCGGCGCCGGTGTCCAGTGACCCGGAGTTGCTGTCCGACCGGGTGTACGAGGCGATCCGCGGCTGGATACTGTCCGGCGAGCTGGCGCCCGGGATGCGGGTGGTCGAGTCCGAGATCGCCCGCGTACTCGGCACCAGCCAGACCCCGGCCCGGGAGGCGGTACGGCGGCTGGCGCACGAGGGTCTCGTCACGTACCGGCCTCGGCTGGGGAACTTCGTCACGGAGATCTCCCAGGTCGAGGCCCGGGAGGCGCGCGAGGTCCGCGTCCTGCTCGAGTCCGCGGCCGCGCGCCGGGCGACCGGGCATGCGCCGCCCGAAGAGCTGGACCTGCTGCGGATCGAGGTCCAGCGGATGAGCGAGGCGGCCGAGCACCACGACATCGGTGCGTTCCGCGAGGCCGACCTGCGATTCCACCGGCAGGTGCTGGCGACCAGCGGGAACTCGATGCTGCTGAAGGTGTGGCGGACCCTCGAGCCGGCGCTGTGGAGCCTGCAGGTCGTCTCGAACGCGATGTACGCCGGGGATTGGGGGCTGATGGCCCGCCGGCACGTGGACCTGATCGAGGTCCTGGCCGGCACCGACCCCGAGGACTCCGCCCGCTTGTTCGCCGCCCACGCCCGCGGCGAGAGCTCCATTACCCGCCCAGCGGGCCACCATGATTGACGCCCACGTCCACGTCTGGGACCTGACCCAGCGTGCACTCCCCTGGCTGCCCGAAGGCCACCCCCTCCGCAGAACCTTCCCCCTCACCGCCCTCACCACCCCAACCACCCCAGCCACCCCAACCGCCCCAGCCACCGGCGGCTGGGAGTTCGTGCTGGTGCAGGCGGACGCTGATCCGCGTGAGGTTGGGGACCTGCTGGCGTTGGCTCGGCAGGAGCCGGCTGTGGTGGGTGTGGTCGGGTGGTTCGATCTGCTGGACTTCCCTGACCGGTTGCCTGATGACCCGCGGTTGGTTGGAGTGCGTAGTCCGCCGGTGGACCAGACGGATCCTGAGCTGCTGACGACTTCCGCGCACCTGCGCGGTGTGCGGGCCGCCGCCGACGCCGGCCTCGCCATCGACCTTCTGCTCCGCCCGTCCGCCCTGATCGGTGCCGCCCGGCTCGCTTCCGCCGTACCGGACGCCCGGCTCGTCCTGGACCACCTCGGCAACCCGACCACCGCCACAGCTGAATGGCGAGCCGGAATGCAGGCACTCGCCGAGTGCCCGAACACTTTCGTCAAGCTCTCCGGCACCGCCCACCTCGCGACCGCCGACCTCCGCGCACTGGTCGACGTCGCCCTCGAACTCTTCGGCAGTGAACGGTTGCTGTTCGGCTCGGACTGGCCCGTGTGCACGCTGGCCAGAACCCGCGCCGAGGTGATCCGCCGTACCACCGCACTGCTGCCACCCGCCACGCACAACGACGTGTTCCGTGGCACCGCCCAGCGCATCTACCGCCCCAGGGAGACCGCCCCATGACCGAATACACCCGACGCCAGGTCCTCCGGACCACGGGCGCCGCAGCCGGCGCCGCGATCGTCGCCGGTTCGCTCACCGAGACCGGAACCGCCGTCGCCGCCTCGCCACCCGGCAGCGACACCAACCCGCTCAAACTCTGGTACACCTCCCCCGCCACCGAGTGGCTCCAGGCGCTTGCCATCGGCAACGGCCGGCTCGGCGCGATGGTGTACGGCGGAACCGCCACCGAGACGCTGCAGCTGAACGAGGACTCGATCTGGGCCGGCGGCCCGCACGACTACGCCGACCCTGCCAGTAAGGAGGTCCTCCCGGAGATCCGCCGGCTGATCGTCGAGGAGAAGTACCTCGAGGCGCAGAACCTCGCCGACGCGCACTTCATGGGCCGTCCGAGCGAGGAGATGCAGTACCAGCCGGTCGGCTACCTGAACCTCGCCTTCCCGGGGATCGACGCCGCCGCCGTCTCGGCGTACCGGCGGGAACTCGACCTCACCACCGCGATCACGTCGGTCAGCTACGAGCACGCCGGGGTGAAGTACACCCGCGAGGTGTTCGTCAGTCACCCGGCGCAGGTCCTGGTGATGCGGCTGACCGCCAGTCAGCCCGGTGCGCTCACGTTCGACGCGACGTACAACACCGAGCAGGCCGCGACGCCGGCGGCGTACGACAACCAGACGCTGGCGCTCAACGGGATCAGCAGCGACGCGGAAGGGCTGACCGGCTCGGTCAAGTTCACCGCGCTGCTCCGCGCATTCGCCGACGGCGGCACCACGAAGGTTGCCGACGGCAAGCTGTCGGTGGCCGGTGCGGACGCCGTGACACTGCTGTTCTCGGTCGGCACGAGCTACCGCAACTGGAAGGACGTCAGCGCGGACCAGGTCGCTCGCGCGGTCGCCCCGCTGAACGCGATCGGCCGCCCGGCGTACGGACTGCTCCGCCACGAGCACGTCGACGACTACCAGCGGCTGTTCGGCCGCCTGGACCTCGACCTCGGTACGTCGGACTCGATCGCGCTGCCGACCGACCAGCGGATCACGGCGTTCCGCAACGGCGGCGACCCGCAGCTGGCGGCGCTGTACTACCAGTTCGGCCGCTACCTGCTCATCTCCAGCTCCCGCACGCCGGGACAGCCGGCGAACCTGCAGGGCATCTGGAGCTACAAGATGCTGCCGGAGTGGCAGTCGAAGTTCACGATCAATATCAACACCGAGATGAACTACTGGCCGGCCGGGCCCGCCAACCTGGCCGAGTGCTGGGACCCGCTGTTCCAGATGATCGAGGAGCTGGCGGAGTCGGGCGCCCGGACCGCGTCCGCCATGTACGACGCTCCCGGCTGGGTGGCGCACCACAACACCGACGGCTGGCGTGGCAGTGCGGTGGTGGACTTCGCGTACTACGGGCTGTGGCCGACCGGTGGTGCGTGGCTGTCGCTGCTGTTCTGGGAGCGTTACGAGTACACCGGCGACCTGTCGATGCTGCGCAAGTACTACCCGGTGCTGCGCGGTTCGGTGGAGTACTTCCTGGACCAGCTGCAGACCGACGCGAAGACAGGCTGGCTGGTGACCAGCCCGTCGCTGTCGCCCGAGGTGAAGCACCACGACTACGACGGAGACGGCGTGAGCGTGTGCGCCGGGCCGACGATGGACATGGAGATCCTGCGCGATCTGTTCAAGGTGTTCGGGCAGGCGGCCGCGCTGCTGGGCAAGGACTCTGCGATGGCAGCCGCCGCCGCGGAGGCCGGCTCGAAGCTTGCGCCGCTTCAGATCGGGTACCTCGGTCAGCTCCAGGAGTGGCTGATCGACTGGGAGGAGGCCGCGCTGGAGACCAGCCGCCACGTCTCACCGCTGTGGGCGGTGTTCCCGAGCGACCAGATCACTCCGCGCCGTACGCCGGAGTTCGCCGACGCGGCCCGCAAGTTCCTGGAGATCCGTGGTCCGGCTGTCACGGCCGGCTGGTCGCTGGCGTGGAAGCTGAACATCCGGGCGCGGCTGCTCGAGGCGGACAACGCGTACAAGCACCTGACCCAGCTGATCGGCCCGGGACGTACCGCGCCGAACATGTTCGACCTGCACCCGCCGTTCCAGATCGACGGCAACTTCGGCGGCGTGTCCGGCATCACCGAGATGCTCATGCAGAGCCACTCCGGCGAGGTCGCGCTGCTGCCCTGCCTGCCTGGCGCCTTCGCGACCGGTCGCGTGCGCGGTCTGCGGGCTCGCGGCGGGTTCGACCTGGAGTTCTCCTGGGAGGGCGGGAAGTTGTCGAAGGCAAAGATCCGGTCGCTGCTGGGCAACCGGTTGCGGCTGCGGACCGATGCGCTGGTGGACGTGACGTCCTCGGCCGGTCCGGTGGCGTTCGCCCGGCCGGAGGACGGCGTGGTGGAGTTCCGCACCACGGCCGGCGTCGACTACCTGATCGAGGTCCGCGCATGAACGCGTTCCGCTTGACGATGCCGCTGCTGGTCGCACTGCTGACCGTCGGCGCCACCTCTCTCCCAGCGGTCAGCAGTACGCCGGACGCGGAGGAGACGACCGCTTGGCACGACGGTGCTCTGCAGGCCGATACGGCCGGCCTGGTGTCCCGGTCCGACCTCGTCCAGGAAGGCCCGGCGTGGCGTCCGTACCAGGCGATGCCGCTGGGCAACGGCGTACTCGGTGCGTCGGTCTGGGCCGAGAAGGGTTACAGCGCCCAGCTGAACCGGGTCGACACGTTCCCGGACCTCAAGTCCGCCGGGCAGCTCGTCGTACCAGGTCTGGATCCGTTGATGCGTGCAGACGACTACCACGGGCGGCTGGCGCTGTACGACGGTCAGCTCGTGCAGAGCGGCGGTGGCATGACCGCGCGTTCCTACGTGCGCGCTGATGCCGACCAGTTCGTCCTCGAGGTCACGGGCGCCGATCCGTCGCAGACGCAGACCGCTGACCTGAAGCTGTGGGCCGGTCGTACGCCGGCTGTGAGTGCCGCCGACGGTGTTGCTGCGCTGGCGGAGACGTTCCACGACGCGGCCTCCGGCAGCATCACCGGAGCGGTCGCTGCGTTGAGCGCCCAGGCCGAGGGCGTGCAGGCGACCGTGGTGGATCCGTTGACGGTGCGGCTGACGTTCCGTCCCCAGGCGAACGGCTCCTTCCGGCTCGTGGTCGGCGTACCGTCGTACCGCGGTGGCGAACTGCGGACGGCAGCCCGTCGTGCCGTCGTCGAGACGCCGAGCCGGCACCTCGACTGGTGGCACTCGTTCTGGGCGAAGGCGGCCCCGATGCGGATCACGTCGCCCGACGGCACCGGTGAGTACGTCGAGAACCTGCGGACGCTGCAGCTGTACACGATGGCCGCGTCGATGCGTGGCGACGTACCGAGCACGCACGGTGCCGTCGTACGGATGTTCTCGTCGTCACGGGACCAGGCGGACTGGGCGCAGGACTCGTACTGGCACTTCAACCTGCGCGAAATGGTGGCCGCCAACCGGGGCGCGGGCATTGCCGAGTTCAACGCGCCGTACTTCAAGTTCTATCTGGACCGCGCGGAGCTGATGCGCGAGTGGACCCGCACGCACTGGATCGGTGGCGAGGGGCTCTGTCTCCCGGAGTTCATGCGGTACGACGGGACAGGCGACGGCTGCGACAACACCCAGGAGCCCAGCTGGACACGCCGGATCCTGACGAGTGGGCCGGAGCTGGTGAACAACATCTGGGAGCAGTACCGGTACACCGGTGACAAGGCTCTGCTGAGCAAGAGCTACCCACTGATGCGGGACGTGGCACGGTTCTACCTGTCTGCTCTGACCGAGGGTGCTGACGGCTACCTGCACTTGGAGCACGTCAACGCGCTCGAGGTGCAGTGGGACACCACGGACCCGGTGCCGGACCTGGCTGCGATGCGGGTGATCTTCCCGCTCGTCGCTGACCTTGCTGTGTCGCACGGTGATGCTGGGTTGGCCTCTCAGCTCCGGACCGCGGTCGGCAAGCTGCCGCCGTTCCGGACCGTTCAGCGCAATGGTGAGGAGGTGCTGGCGTGGTCCGGCACCGACGAGGCGGCGCACAACACGCAGAACCCGGAGATGGAGGCGCTCTGGCCGTGGGGCGTGTTCGACGCGACGTCCCCGTTGATGCAGGCGACGTTCCGGCAGCGCGTCTACCCGCAGGACAAGGACTGGGGCATGGACAGCACCTGGGCCGCGCGGCTCGGGCTGTCCGACGAGGTGAAACGCCTGCTGCTGAAGGGCATCGCCGACTTCCAGATCTACCCGAACGGCTTCACCGTGCACCGCACCGGGCAGGAGCCGGCCCGCAACCACAGCTTCTACAACGAGTGGGGCGGGGTGCTGAGCACGGGTCTGCAGGAGGCGCTGGTGCAGTCGTACGGCGGTGTCTTGAAGGTAGCGCCCGCGTGGCCGCACGACTGGGACGTGTCCGGATCGGTGCAGATCCAGGGTGGGCACCGGATCAGTACCGAGGTGCACAACGGCGTACCGAACGTGGTCGGCATCCAGGCCGGCAGCCGGGACACGCTGAAGCTGCAGAACCCGTGGCCGGGTCAGTCGGTCCGTGTGACCGACTCCCAGGGCCACACGCTGGCGACAACGGCAGCCTCCACGGTGTCCTTCACGGTCTCGCCCAACATCTCCTACACGGTAGAACGTACGGCCGTCCCGCTGTCCTCCTTCGCCTACGCCCCGCTTACCGGCCAGCCGGCCACGACCGTCAAAACGGTAGGCAATCGAGTCCTGGGAATCACGCGGAGCGAACCGCCGTTGAAGAGCGACCTGGTGTCTGTCGAGGCACCGGACAAGCTGGACAACCTGGTGAAGGCACAGGTCGGTGCACCGACGTACGTGGACCGCAGCTACACGATCACCGACCTGCCGGGTGAGCTGAACGGGCAGGCGCTGGTACAGGGCGCCAACGACGACTCGAAGGCGACCACCCCGGCCGACTACCTCCAACTGAGGCTGACGGCGCCGGCCACGGTGTACGTCGCCTTCGACCCCCGCGGCGAGAACGTCTGGTGGCCGGCCTGGCTGTCCTCGTTCACCCGCACCGGCGAGACAGTCGGCACCACCGACCAGCGCCTGATCCTCTTCAAACGCGAAGTACCCGCAGGCTCCCTCGCCCTCGGCCCCAACTCCGGCGTACAAGGCAAGGGCAACTCCACCTACATAACCTTCGTAACCCCCCGCTGAAACCAACCTGACCTCACGGCGCAGCACGACATCGTGCTGCGCCGTCAGCACGCACTCGTGCAGCGGCTGGTCAGCTACTTTGCTCAGTGACAGGTCGCCCGGTGGCGGTCTCTACGATGTGCGCGAGGAAGTCTCGGACGTCTGCCAGGAGCTCCGCGTGGTTGTCGTAGGTTGAAACGCCTCCGTCTCCGTCTCCGCGCAGGCGCAGGCCCTCGTGCAGGACACGGTGCCAACGGGTGTCGTAGGAGGTCAGCGCCCAGCGACCGGCGCGGGACTTGGCTGTCATCTCGCCAGTGACGAGGAGATGGTGGAGGCGGGCGGAGGCAAGGATGCAGTGGGTGAGAATCGCGTCGCGATCGCGCTCGTCACTCGGCAGATCCGCGACGGTCGCCCGCGCCAGCCCCTCCGCATTGCGGCGCCAATAGGTGTCGAGGTTACCTACCGTGTACTCACGGAGCGCCTGCTCGTCCGACCACATGTTCAGGGTGGGCAACTCTGGGCCGCAGATCGTGATCCCGGCCCGCGCGAGCTCGTGCCAGGCGACCATCCACGACGGCGAGTTGTGCACCACGAGGTCCCCGGTGAAGATCATCGCCGGCACGTCCGGCACCGTCCGTGGGTCGCGCTCGAGGTCCTCGGCCAGCACGTACGGTCCGTCGAACCGGATCGAGGTGTACTCGGCCAGCTCTGCATGCACGCGCCGCAACGACTCCACCTCCACCGCATTCGGCCGCCAGGCAACCGTCGCCAGGAAGTCGACGTCCGACTCCTTCGACTCCCATTCCCCGAAGGCCAGCCCACCGTGCAGATACAGCCCGGTCAGGAACCCCTCGGGCAACTCCCGCCGAACCAGCAACAGGAACTGATCGCACACCTCCTGCACAGGTCTCGGCAACGTCACAGCACGTCCGTTCGCAGTAGCCATAACTCCCCCGACGTCGCCCGCCCGTCTTTTGTTCGTCCCTTCCACACACAAACCTGGCCGCCTTAACCACCCGCCCCCTCCGAGTCGAGCCACAGCACACAGCCCGCAACCCACGCCGGCACCACCCGCGCCACCAGCCCAATCCCTCACCGAACCCAACGCCCACCGCAGCACCCCACCGCACCCCACCACGGCGCCCACGACGCATCGCAGTACCCCATCGCACCGCAGCACCGCAGCACCGCAACACCCCACCGCACCACGGCGCACAGCGGCGCACCACCGCAGCACCTCGCGGCACCGCAGCACAGGATCGCACCGCGGCACCGCACCGCAGCGCATCGCGCCGCTCGCATCGCATCGCATCGCACCACCGCATCGCATCGCACCGCAGCACCGCATCGCATCGCGGCACACCGCAGCACCGCATCGCATCGCGGCATACCGCAGGACCACATCGCATTGCACCGCGTCGCGTTGCGGCGGGCGCAGCGTCGTACGCCGGATCCACGCCGAGCCGCTCGGCCTTGATGCCGCTCAACAGACCCGAGTTGGTGGCGCCTCCACCCGAGCAGGGATTGGGTGTGAGTGCCCGAGCGGGCACCTCGCGCGTGTGGACCGCCGCCATGAACGGGATTCACAAACCTTCGACGATCTCCACAAACTCCAGACCGTCAACACCCATCGCCCCCAGCCCCGGCTCAGCCACCGCCGGATCCTCCCTCGCCTCGCACGTCCGGCCCCACCTCACCACGCACGCCCGCGGCCATGCCCCCGGCGGCGATGACCGTCACCCCGAGGACCCGCCGACGGCGGATGCTGTCTTGGGCATGTGGTTCGGCCCGGGGCGCAGCCGCACCCAGGCGAGCCCGGCCGCATCAGCCTTCCAGCGCAAGCAGACACCCCAGCCGCCGTCGCAGATGGCCCTCACCGCCAAACCTCACGCATACGTAGGACCCAGCAGACTCCTGCACAGGCCGGACCGCGGAACTGGGGTGCGGGTTGTTGCCTGGCGTCAGATGGTTGCGAAGGAGGGTGGACCGGTGCCGGGTTCGTTCGTGGTGGTGGTGCCCCAGACGGCGAAGCGGGCTGCTTCTGCGTACGTGGCGGCGTCGGCCTTCCAGCGGCCGGCACGTATGCCGGTGGTGGTTGCTGCAGGCAAGACTGTTCCGCTCCACGGGTCCTCTGCCGGCGCCAACGGTTGCGACTGCGAGTCGACGGGCTCCCGTCCAATGCCCGGTGGATGGACACGGGCGACAGTCCCATCAGACGGCTCCGAACATCCGGAATCGCCGTGTGCCCGTTCCAGACGTCCGGGATCACCGTGTGCCCGTTCCAGACGTGCGGGGTCCGCGTGTGCCGGGTCCAGACGTCGGGAGTCCGCGTGTGCCGGGTCCAGGCGTGCGGGGTCGGCGTGTGTCCGTTCCACACGTGCGGGGTCGGCGGATGCCGGGTCGCGGCGTGCGGGGTTGGTGGCGGGTGGGTTCGGGGGTGCGGGGATGGGGTGGGGTGGGCTGTGTGGGGGTTTGGGGAGGCGGAGGGGTGGGGGGTCGGCCCAGGTGGGGCGGGTTACGTGTACGAGGCCGTTGGTGATGGTGATGGTGAAGCGGCCGTTGTGCAGGTCGACGTGGTGACGGCGGCAGAGCAGGGCGAGGTTGTTGATTTTGGTTTCGCCGCCGTCGATCCAGGAGATCAGGTGGTGAGCGTCGCACATGATGGGTGGGGCTCCGCAGACGACGCAGCCGCGGTCGCGGGCGTTCAGGGTGAAGCGCATGGCTTTGGTGACGAGGCGTTCGCAGCGGCCGACGTCGAGGGGCTCGGAGTTCGAGCCGAGGACGATCGGGATGATCTTCGCGTCGCACGCCAGGCGTCTGATGGTCGCTGCCGAGAGTGCGTCGCCGTAGACGGTCTGGCCGGTTGCGTCCGCGGTGGCCGCCTTGAGGTCTTGCAGGTCGATGGTGACGGTGATGCACGCCTTCGCGCCATATCCCGGCGCCCAGCCACGCTTCCCTGCTCCACCACCACCCGCACCACCAGCGGCCCCCGCACCGGCACCGGCACCTACAGCTGCACTGCCAGCTGCCGCGGCGGTCAACCCGTTGGCCAACCCGTCAGCCGATCCGACAGCCAATCCCTCAGCCAACCCGTCGCCCGATCCGACAGCCGACCCGTCGGCCAACCTGTCGACCGGTCCGTCGGCGAGCCTGTCAGCCGGTCCGTCGGCGGATCCGTCGGCCAATCCGTTGGCCGATCCGCCAGCCGATCCCTCGGCCAATCCGTTGGCCGATCCGCCTGCCGACCCACCTGCCGACCCGTCCGCCAACCTGTCGGCCGGCCCGTCGGCCAGCCTGTCAGCCGGTCCGTCGGCGGATCCGTCAGCCGATCCGCCAGCCGACCCACCTGCCGACCCGTCCGCCAACCTGTCAGCCGGTCCGTCGGCCAATCCGTTGGCCGATCCGACAGCCGATCCGTTGGCCAATCCGCCAGCCGATCCGTTGGCCAATCCGCCAGCCGGTCCCTCGGCCAACCCGTCAGCCGGTCCGTCGGCCAATCCGTTGGCCGATCCGACAGCCGATCCCTCGGCCGATCCGTTGGCCAATCCGCCAGCCGATCCCTCGGCCAACCCGCCAACCGACGCCTCGGCCAACCCGTCAGCCGGTCCGGCGGCCGGTTTGTCGGCGTCGCTGTTGGCTGGGGTGGCTGGTGTGAGGTTGGGTGTCGTGTTGGTGGTTGCGTCGGAGGTGGACGGTGCTGTGGCTCGGGGGCTTGGGTGGGGGGCTGTCGCGTTGGCGTTCGGGCTCTTTGTGGTGGCGCCTTGGGTGGTGGAGCCTGCGGCTGTTGGTTTGGTGTTGGGGGAGGTGGGGGTGTTGGTGTCCCAGGCGTTGGCGGCGATGGTGAGGGCGGTGGTGAGGGCGTCGGCTTGGCGTTTGTCGCGGGGGCGGGGGTCTGGTTCGCCGTCGGTGGTTTTGTGGGGGCGGGCGCCGGCGTGGACGACGGCGCGGAGTAGTTCGGCGTTCTCGTTGGCGAGGTAGCCCTTGAACTTGACGCCTTTGTCGGCGGTGGTGAGGGTCAGGGTCTCGCGCTCGTAGGCCTTGCGCTCGTCGGGCTCGGGGCCGTCGGAGTCCAGTAGGTTGCAGATTTCCTTCGCGGCGGTGCGCAGTTCGGTCGGCGAGAGGTGGGCGGCCAGTTGCACCAGTTGGTGCTCGACGATGTCCAGATCCTCCACCGGCACACGTGAGCGGACGCGTTCGAGTTCGGACACGATCGCGACCGCGTGAGCGGTCTGCATCGGCCGCACCGAACGTACGCCGTCGTCCCCGGCGTCGGTGTCCTGAGCATCTGGCTCGGTGTGGACTTCGATGCCGTGGGTGAGGGCCGTGTCGACGGCGTCGTACTTCGGCAGGGCGCGGGCCAGGCGGACGTCGCGCCAGACCTCGGCACGGTCGCGGCGGTGGCGTAGCGAGACCAGCTCGATGGTGTCGCGGGCACCGAGCTCTTGGGCATGGCCGGTGTTCTCGATCCGCGCGATCAGCTGCAGGCGGAGGCCTTGCAGGCGGATGATGTCGGCGTCCAGGGCGTCGAGCGCAGGCATCAGCTCGTGATCGCCCAGCGACACCACCGCTCGCCCACCAAGAACATCCATGCCCGCAACAGTAGCGGCCCCCTCCGACAGTTTTCAAAGCCGAATCCCCTGCAAAACAAGGGCTTCTAGTTATCCACAGATTTGCTTCCGGTCCGCACGAAGGTGAGGCTGAAGGTGTAAGGCGCGATCTCCAGTGGGTAGCGAGTCGGTGGACCGCAGGAGGCAGAGCCCAGGCCGGACTGGGCAAGGTCCAGGTTGAGGTAGATGTGGTCGCGCGGGGTGAGGTCTGAGCGGTGACGGGCGGTTTCCAGATCCTCGGTGGTCCAGCGGCGGGCGGTGAGCTGGAAATGCGGGGCACCGGTCACGCGAAGACCGTTGCCCTCAGCATCGGCCAGTTCCGCCCAGCGGACGTCGACGCGGGCGCCGTTCTCCTGCGGTACGACGTACGGCGTCTGCAGCTCGTCGACCGTGCATTCGTACCGTCCCACGCGGGCGGCCTCGCGGCTGTCGGCGTACGCCTCGCCCGGTCCACCGCCGTACCACTGCACGTTCTCCAGGGTCTGCGGCAAAGTCATCCGTACGCCGACCCGCGGCCAGCTACCGCAGCGTGGCGTGACGGCTGTCCCGCCCCACTCCCCCTCAGGTTGTACGTCGACAGTCAGCTGGAGGTTGTCGTCGTACGCCGTCCAGCGGTACGTCGTACGCACGCTGACGCCGAGGCCCTCCGGTGCGACGCGGGTCTGTACGACGAGCTCGTCCTGCACCACTTCGACGCGCTTGGTCCGATGGAGGAGGCGATCGAGGCCGGCGGCGCGCCACTCCTGGGTGACGCCGTTGCGGCCGCCCTGGCCGTTGTCGTTGTCGGTAGGTGCACGCCAGAGGTCCAGCTGCGGTCCGTCGACCTCCTGCCCGTACAGCCGAATCAACCGGCCGGTACTGCGGTCGAACTCGCCCCCACCCAGCCGCAACACGTCCCCGCTCTCCACCACAGGCACCGGCGCACGAGCCGGCGCACCAGCCGGCGCACCAGCCGGCGCAGCAACAGGCGCGTCCAGGACGAACTGCGCCCACGCGACCTCGTGACCCGCGTTCGCCCACGCCGCGTCCTTCGCGAGCACCGCGCGCACAGTCAGCACCTGCTCGCCGTTGGACGATCGAGACGCCACCGCCGGCAGTTGCAGCTGACTGGACGTTCCTGGAGGCGTGTTGGGAACATCCAAGTGGCCTTGCTGGACCTCGGTGCCGTCAACCGCAAGCGACCAGTGGAATTCCAGGTCCGAGGTGTCGGTGAACGTTCGGTGGTTCTCGATCGTGAGCGGACCGGTGATGCGGATCGGTTCCAGGACCTTCTTGTACTCGAGAAGACCCGGTGAGGGGGTGCGGTCCGGGAACAGCAGGCCGTCGATGCAGAAGTTGGCGCCGTGCAGGCGTTCGCCGAAGTCACCGCCGTACACGTGATCCGTTGCGCCGGGCAACAGTAGTCCGTGGTCGATCCATTCCCAGACGAACCCGCCCTGCAGGCGCGGGTAGCGTTCCAGCACGCGCTGGTAGTCGGCCAGCCCGCCCGGGCCGTTTCCCATGGCATGCGCGTACTCGGCCAGGATGAACGGCAGCGCCCGCCGCCGTGCCTCCAGCGCAGGCTGGTCGGCGGTCTCCTCCGGCACGTCCTCGGTCCGCGTGCCGATCGCCTCGAGATACTCCAGCGGCGGGTACATCAGGCTGTAGAAGTCCGAGAACTCGTACGTCCGGTCCCGCTCGTAGAAGATCGCCCGCGACGGGTCGCGCTCGCGCGTCCACGCCGCCAGTGAACCGAAGTTCCGCCCGCGATGACTCTCGTTCGCCAGCGACCAGATGACCACACACGGATGGTTCTTGTCGCGTTCGACCATCCGCCGCATCCGGTCCAGCATCATCGGCTCCCACGCCGGGTCGTCGGCAGGGTTGCCGCGCCAGTCGGTGTAGATGAACCCGTGCGTCTCGATGTCGCACTCGTCGATCACCCACAACCCGAGCTCGTCACACAGGTCGAGGAACGCCGGGTGCGGCGGATAATGCGCAGTCCGTACGGCGTTGATGTTGTGCTGCTTCATCAACACGAGGTCCTGTCGCATCGCGTCGACCGTGAGCGCCCGGCCGCGGCGCTCGTCGTGCTCGTGCCGGTTCACGCCGCGGAAGAACAGCGGCCGCCCGTTCGCGGTGAACACCCCGTCCACCATCGCCACGGTCCGGAACCCGATCCGCAGCTCGACGGTCTCCCCCGGTACTTCGACCGTCGCGTCGTACAGCCGGGGCGCCTCGGCCGACCACGGCTCGACGACCGGGATCCGCACCGGTACGCCCGGTTCCGCGACGATGCCCAGCTCCGGCACCCGGACGACGGCGTCCGGAACCGTCTCGACCATCAGCTCTCCGGCGCCCGAGAGATGGTCGTACGACGCGTGCACGAAGACGTCGTCGATCAACGGCCGCGCGAGCAGCGTCACGTCCCGGAAGATCCCGGGCAGCCACCACATGTCCTGGTCCTCGAGATACGAACCGGACGACCACTGGTGTACTCGCACCGCCAACATGTTCCGCCCGGGCCGCAACAACTCCCCAACCGCGAACTCACTCGGCAGCCGGCTGCCCTTCGCGGTACCGACCTCGGTGCCGTTCACCCACACCTTGAAGCACGAGTCGACGCCCTCGAACCGCAGTACGGCGCCGTCGGCCGGCCAACCCTCCGGTACGTCGAAGTACCGCACGTGATCGCCGGTCGGATTCGCGGACGGCGCGTACGGCGGATCGATCGGGAACGGGAACGCCGTGTTGGTGTACCGCGGCCGATCGTGCCCCTGCAGCACCCAGTGCCCCGGGACCTCGAGCTCACCCCAGTCCTCCGCAACCGCCGGCGTACCCTCCGGCGCACTGTCCCAGAGCTTGAAGCTCCACCGGCCGTTCAGGCTGATCCGCGGCCGCGACGACCGCAACCAGGCCCGCGGTTCGCGCATCCCGGTGCCCGGCGTCAAGTCCTCGAAGTACCTCATCGGCTCTCCTTCAGCACGCGAACGTCCCACGGGCCCAGCTCGATCCGCCCCAGTACCGCGGGTTCGACAGTCACCGCCGTCGCCGACCAGTTGTGCACGAACCACATCCGCTCCCCCTCCGCGTTCACCGCGGACAGGGCGGTCACCGACGGCGCCCACAACCGCGATTCCCCGTGCAGCGCCGCCGCGAGAGCCGGATCCGGCACAGTCCCGACGTACGTGATCCGCCCGCGGCCACAGCGTTTCGTCGTCACGATCGGCCGTCGCTCGCCGCTCGGATGCCGGTACGTCGCGAGTACCTCGGCGTCGCCGACGATCAGCGTCTCTGCCCAGCGCGTGGCCTGCCCGTCCAGCCCGCTGACCGGCATTGCCCGCTCAAGGTTCTCGAACTCCTGATAGGCCAGCCCGGCAGCCTCCGCAAGACGCGGCGGAGCCGTCGAGACCCGCGGCCGGGCCTCCAGATCTGCGTACCCGGTCCGCGGCCCGACGATCAGGTGACCACCGCCCCGTGCGTACTCGACCAGCTGGTCCAGCATCGCGTCCGACGCGACATACAGCCCGGCGGCAACCACGGTCGGGGCCGCCAACGCAGCCGAGATCCGCTCGACGGGAACCACCCCGGGCCGCAGCCCGGCGTCCAGGATCCCGGCGTAGAACGCCCCCACGATCGTCCGGTACGACGCCTTGTCCGGCGTACCGTTCGCGGTCGCCAGCGGAGGCTGGAACTGCAGCGCCCAGTCGCTCTCGTTCGACCACAGCACCGCGACATCGACGTCCGGCGTCAGCTCGCAGACCGACGACCCGGCCGCGGCCAGCTCGGCCCCGATCGCGGCGATCTCGCGGTACACCCGTCCCGGCTCGAGGTCGTGCCCGAGGATCCCGCCCCAGAACGTCTCCGCGCCGTGGTGGATCGAATGCCAGTGCCAGTACTCGACCATCCGCGCGCCGCGCGCCGCCATCGCCCAGGCGAGTTGCCGCAGCTGGCCGGCGTACGGCGGCTTGTTCTGGTGCGAACCGCCGATCGACGCCGCGTTCGTCTCGGTCACCAGGAACGGCTCGCCCCGCGACCCGTACCCGCGATCCGCCGCCAGGAACAGCTCCGCGACCGACCGCCCGATCCACCCCGGCTCCGACCGCGACGGCACCACGGGCCGCGCCAGCCCGTCCTGCACATCTACGTAAATGTTGCCTGCCGCAACGTCCAGCCGCGACGTCAGCGGTACGTCGGCCACGGCCGGCCGGTCGTACGCCACGCAGGTCGTCACGAACTGCCCCGGCCGCCGCAACGACCGCACCAGGTCCGCCTGCCACGCGATGAAGTCAGTAGTGCGCGAAGCCTGGAAGCGTCGCCAGGCCAGGTCGTACGACGGCGTGCTGTTGCCGTCCGGGCGCCACAATTCGGACCAGTCGCTCAACCGGTGGGACCAGTACGTCAGGCCCCATTCCTCGTTCAGCGTCTCGACATCGCCGTACTCGCGCCGCAACCGCGCGACGAACGCCTCGAACGCGGCCTGGTTGTGCGCGAGCAGGACGCCGGGCTCGTTGTCGACCTGGTACCCGATCACCGCCGGATGGTCCCGGTACCGCTCCACGATCTGCCGAACCACCCGCTCCGCGTGGAACCGGAACGCGGGCTGCCCGGTGTCGACCTCCTGCCGGATCCCCCACGGCACCTTGACGCCGGTCTGCCGCTCAGCCGCGATCTCCGGATGCGCGCGTTGCAGCCATGGCGGCACGGCGTACGTCGGCGTACCGAGGATGACGCCCATCCCGCGCTCGTGGGCGCCGTCGAGGACCGGGCAGATCCATTCGAGGTCGAAGACGCCGTCCCGCGGTTCCCAGGTGGACCAGACCGACTCGCCGACGCGGATCGCGGTGATGCCGGCGGCAACCATCAGATCGAGATCGGCGGCGGTCCGGTCTCCGGCCGAGCGCGGCAGGTACTCCGGGTAGTAGGCCGTCCCCAGTACGACGCGTGGCGGCAGCATGCGCCAACGGTAGCCGACGGGAACGGCTCCGTGCAATCGTTTGCATGCAGGGTTTCCGGCGTCAGGCCCGGATCCGCGCCTTCCGTCGCGCCGGGCCGGTGCTGGCCCGCACGACCAGCTCCGGCGTGAGCAGGTCCGGCGCCGGCCAGTCTGCCCCACCGAGCCGCTTGGTCAGTTGGTCCCAGGCGAGTTCGCCGAGCTTGGCGCGATCGTTGCGGAGCGAGGTGAGCGGCGGCCGCGAGTACGCCGCGATCGGGATGTCGTCGTACGACGCGACGGACAGCTCGGACGGCACCTCGACACCGTTGTCGTACATCCAGCTCAGCAGCCCGATCCCGACCAGGTCGTTGAACGTGATCACCGCCGTCGCGCGGCTGTGCAGCACGGTCGGCCCGGCGTCGTAGCCGTGGTTGCCGGACCAGCCGCCGTCGACCTCGTCAAGCGTCACGTCCAGCGCACGCGCAGTACGGCGCAACGTGCGGCGGCGCTCGCCGTCGGACCAGGACGTGGCCGGACCACCGACGTACAGCACCCGCCGATGGCCTAGGCCGGTGAGATGCTCGAGCAGCAGCCGCGAGGCGGCGCGGTAGTCGATCGCGACCACGCCGGCGTTCTTCACGTTCCGGTTGATGCACACGACGGGCACCGGCTGCGCGAGCGCCTTCTCCAGCCCTGCCCGCGTGAGCCGCGAGCTGCACAGCACCAGCGCACCCGAGTAGTCGACCAGCTCGTCGACCAGCCGCAGCTCCTCGGCCGGGTCCTCGCTGCTCTCGCCGATCAGCAACCGGTAGCCCCCGGCCCGCGCGGCGCCGTTCAGCCCCTTCAGGACCTCGGAGAAGAAGGGATTCGTCAGGTCGGGCACCGTGACACCGACGGTCAGCGGGCGGCCGAGCTTGAACTCCTGCGCCCGCTTGTCGGCGCGGTACCCGAGCTGGCCGGCCACGGCCCGCACGTGCGCGACCACCTCGGGCGAGATCAGGTCGGAACCGTTCAGCGCCCGCGACACCGTGGAGACCGACGTACCGGCCTCCCGTGCCACATCGATCAAGCGAATCCGTTCCGCCACTGTGAATCCCCTAAGAAGTACTGATCCGAACGTTCCGGATCGTCACGTCGTCGGCGTACTGTACGACAGCTTCCGCCGCGACCTGGTCGAAGCTGCTGTCGGTGATCGCCACCGAGCGAATGTGCTGCGTCTCCGCACCCACGACCCGGTACGCCCGCTCGGCCCGCGCCACCCGGACCCGGTCGAAGCGGATGTCGCGCACGTCGGGGAACAGCGACTGGTCGCCACCTCCCTGGTAGCTGAAAGTGATTTCCAAAGGACGATACATCCAGGCCCGCGAATCCACGTCGCGGACATCGACATTGTGGACATAGCCACCGCGGGTCGACGTCGACTTCACGCACAGCAGCCATTGCAGGTACGCCTCTTCGGCCGCCGGGTCAGCCGGCGCGGACAGCCGGCGGACGAACACGTCCTCGACCCCGCCGCTCATCTCGCTACCGACAGCGACCGCGGCGCCACCGCTGACGAACGTGCAGTCCTCGACGATGATGCCGCGCGACGGCAGCCCGAGCCGGCGGCCGTCGGCGTCCCGGCCGGACTTGATCGCGATGCAGTCGTCGTGGGTCGCGAATGTGCAGTCGCGGATCAGCACGTCGGTACACGACTCCGGGTCGCACCCGTCGCCGTTCGGCCCGAGGTTGTTCACGGTCACGCCCTGGATCGTGACGTTGCGGCACTCGAGCGGGTGGATGGTCCACATCGGCGAGTCCTTGATCGTGACGCCCTCGATCAGCACGTTCGTGCACCGGAACGGCTGGACGAAGCTCGGCCGGAGGTAGTGTCCCTCGCCGAAGACCCGCTGCTCGACCGGGACCTGCTCGTTGTTCATACGTTCGAGTTCGGCCCAGTCGGCGCGCTGGTTGGGCAGACCGGTGTGCCAGCCGTACTGCCCGCTGCCGATCAGGTACCACCAGTGCTCGTTGTCCCCGGCACCGTCCAGCACTCCCTTGCCGGTGATGCCGATGTCGGTCTGGCCCTCCGCGCGGATCAGCGACGAGTAGTTGTACACCTCGACGCTCTGCCAGCGCGTGCGAACGACCGGCAGGTACGCCGCCGGGTCCGTGCTGAACCGCAGCGTCGCCCCCTCCTCCAGGTGCAGGTCGACGTGGCTCAAGAGGTTGATCGCACCGGTCTGCCAGACTCCGGGCGGTACGACGACATGCCCGCCGCCGGCCTGATGACAGGCGGTGATCGCGGCCGCGATGCCTGCCGTCGCGTCGCCGGGCGTCGCGCCGTACCGCGTGATCGGGAACCAGGCGTCGGCGAACCGGGGCGGCCGGATCCTGGACCGGACGAGTCCCTCGGTGCTCAGATCGGCGGCCGCGGGCAGACCGATGCCTGCAGCAACCACTCCCCCGAGACCGGCAGCCAGCAGTTGACGACGGGTGGGACGCATGGGCGAAGCCCCTTCCACGGGACGGACGAAGGTAAAGCTTTGCCCGCAAGTATCCAAGAGATTCCGGGCCGGTCAAGAGTTGCGGACCGCCAGACGTTGACACACCCACGCTCTGCGGGCACGATCGGTTGCAATCGTTTGCACGCTAGGAGGACGCGGATGCCCGCCCCCGTTCGTCGCCGTACAGTCCTGTTCGCCGGTGGAGTGCTCGCCCTGTTCGGCGGCGGTACCGCCCCGGCCGCCGCCGGCCCTGCTCCGAACACCACACCGGGAGCGGTCGATCCTGCCGGCGAGGCGGCCGCCGATGCGCAGGTCGCCGCGATCCTCAGCAGGATCCGGCCGCCCCGCTTCCCGGATCGCTGGTACGACGTGACGACGTACGGTGCCGTCGGCGACGACGCCACCGACTGCACCGCCGCGATCCGCGCCGCGATCGAGGCCTGCCACCAGGCCGGCGGCGGACACGTCGTCGTACCAGCCGGTGACTACCGCACCGGCGCCGTACACCTGCTGAGCCGGGTCGACCTGCATCTGGAGAAGGGCGCGCGGCTCGCGTTCAGCCAGGACCCGGCGGCATACCTCCCGGTCGTGCCGACGCGCTACGAGGGGACGGAGTGCTACAACTACTCCGCCTTCGTCTACGCCTACGGTCAGCGCGACGTCGCGATCACCGGTGAGGGCGTGCTCGACGGGCGCGCGGACGCGACGCACTGGTGGGACTGGACCGGCGGACCGCCACCGAACGAGAGCCCCGACAAGACCCTGCTGATCCAGATGGCCGCGGCCGGCGTCCCGGTCGAGGAGCGGGTGTTCGGCGCCGGCCACTACCTCCGCCCGAACCTGCTGCAGCTCAACCGCTGCGAGAACGTCCAGCTCGACGGCATCACGGTCAAGGACTCCCCGATGTGGAACATCCACCCCGTGCTCTGCCGGAACGTGACGATCCGCGGCGTCACCGTCGACAGCCCGGACGGCCCGAACAACGACGGCATCGACCCGGAGTCGTGTACCGACGTCCTGATCGAGAACTGCACGATCTCCACCGGCGACGACTGCATCGCGTTCAAGTCCGGCAAGGACGCCGACGGCCGGCGGGTGAACGTGCCGTCGGCGTACGCCGTCGTACGGAACTGTGAGATGGCCGACGGGAACGGCGGCGTGACGGCCGGCAGCGAGACCAGCGGCGGCGTGACGGACATCTTCGTCCGCGACTGCCGGATGAGCAGCCCGCACCTCGAGCGGGCGATCCGGATCAAGAGCAACCCGCAGCGCGGCGGGACCATCACCAACATCGACGTACGCCGGATCACGGTCGGGCAGGCCGCCGACTCGGCGATCGAGATCGTGCTGAACTACGCGAACGTGACGACCGGGGACTTTCCGCCGGACGTGCACGGCATCACGATCAGCCAACTCACTGTGGCGTCCGCGCCACGCGCCCTGAACCTGCTCGGCCTCACCGACGACCCGCTGCGCGACATCCGCCTGCACCAGTGCCGCTTCGACGCGATCACCGAGGACAACGTGATCACGAACGTCGAAGGCCTGCGCCTGGACCAGGTCTGGATCAACGGCAGCCGTGTCGACAACTGAAGGAGTTTCGATGGATGACCTGACCCGCAAGAACTTCCTGCGCATCGGCGCGGTCACCGCGGCGGCGGCCGGCGCCGGAAGCCTGAGCGCGATTCCCGCCGCCGGAACAGCCGCAGGGGTGGATGCGGGCCTTCGTGACCCCGGGCCCGGGTGGGGGCAGGTCGGCGACATTCTCGCCAACACCGTTCCGCCGCGCTTCCAGCCGCGGGACTTCTCGATCACCGGGTTCGGCGCCGTGCCCGACGGTACGACGCTCGCGACGGACGCGATCGCGAAGGCGATCGACGCCTGCCACCACGCCGGGGGCGGGCGCGTCGTCGTACCGGCGGGCACGTTCCTGACCGGGGCGATCCACCTGAAGTCGAACGTCAACCTGCACGTCTCCGACGGCGCGACACTGCTGTTCAGCAGCGATCCGGCGCAGTACCTCCCGGTGGTGCTGACCCGCTTCGAGGGTCAGGAATGCCTGAACTACTCGCCGTTCATCTACGCCCGCGACTGCGAGAACATCGCCGTCACCGGCAGCGGCACGCTCGACGGCGGCGCGACCTGGGACACCTGGTGGTCCTGGACCGGCCCGGGCGGCGCGGACGCCAAGGCGCTCACCCAAATGACCGAATCAGGCGTACCGGTCGAGGACCGCGTGTTCGGCGACGGTCATCACCTGCGGGCCGCGTTCGTCGAGACGCAGTCCTGCCGGAACGTGCTGATCGAGGGCGTGACGATCGTCCGCTCGCCGTTCTGGGAGGTGCACCCGGTGCTGTCGCGCAACGTCACCGTGCGCGGCGTCCACATCGACAGCCGCGGTCCGAACAACGACGGCGTCAACCCGGAGAGCTCGCAGTACGTCCACATCCAGGACTGCACGTTCAACTGCGGCGACGACTGCATCGCGATCAAGTCCGGCAAGGGCGCCGACGGCCTGCGGATCAACGTGCCCTCGGAGAACATCCTGATCGAGGACTGCACGCTGAACATCCGCTACGGCGCGATCACGATCGGCAGCGAGATGACCGGTGGCGTCCGGAACGTGTACGTCCGCAACTGCACGATCGGCAGCCCGAACCTGTACTTCGGCCTGTACATCAAGACGAACTCGGTGCGCGGCGGCTTCGCCGAGAACATCTACCTGCGCGACCTCGAGATCTCGAACCTCACCAAGGAAGTTGTCTCGTGCAACTTCTACCGCAGCGAGGGCGACGTCGGCCCGCTGACGCCGTACGTCCGCAACGTCGAGCTGCGCAATGTGAACGTCGGCCATGCCCGCAACGCCTTCTCGATCTTCGGCTACCCGCGCTCGCCGATCCAGGACTTCCGGCTGATCGACTGCACGTACACCAGCATCGACTCCCCGAGCTCGATCCAGGACACTCAGCTGAGGTTCCAGAACTTCTCCGTCAACGGCCAGCTCATCACCGACCCGGCGCAGCTCACGTGACCTGGGCCGAAGCCGATCGCATCCGGGCCGATGTCCGGCCTCCCGTCTTTCCCGCCGTCGACTTCCCGATCACGTCGTACGGCGCGACCGAGGACGACGCGTCCGCCGCGATCGCGGCCGCCATCCGGGCCTGTAGCGAGTCCGGTGGCGGCCGTGTCGTCGTACCGCCCGGAAGCTGGCACACCGGGCCGATCCACCTCCGGTCCCACGTCGAGCTGCACGTCTCCGAAGGCGCAACGCTCCGCTTCAGCACCGACCCCGCCGACTACCTTCCCGTGGTCGAGACGCGGTACGAGGGCGTCGAGGTGCTGAACTACTCGCCGATGATCTACGCGAACAGCTGCACCGACATCGCGATCACCGGCACCGGCACGCTCGACGGGCAGGGCTCGTGGGACACCTGGTGGCAGTGGTTCCACGAGTGCGACGACGACTTCAGACGGCTCCGGGAGCAGAGCTGGTACGGCGTACCGCTCGCGGATCGTGATGCCGGCAGCCGGCTGCGCTCCAGCTTCGTCCAGCCGTACAACTGCACGAACGTACTCATCGAAGGCGTGACCGTCGTCCGGTCGCCGTTCTGGCAGATCCATCCGGTGCTCTGCACCAACGTGACGATCCGGGACCTGGTGATCGACTCACAGGGCCCGAACAACGACGGTATCGACCTCGAGTCGTGCCGCTCGGTCGTCGTCAGTGGCTGCGTCATCGCGGCCGGCGACGACTGTATCGCGCTCAAGTCCGGGCGCGAGGCCGACGGCCTGCGGGTCGGCGTACCGACCGAGGACGTGCTGATCGAGGACTGCGAGCTGCGGGTCAAGTACGGCGCGATCACGCTCGGCTCCGACCTCACCGGCGGCATCCGCAACGTCTACGTCCGCGACTGCCGGATCGACGGGCCGTACTTCGCCCTGTACATCAAGACCAACGCGGTCCGCGGCGGATTCGTGGAGAACGTCTACCTGCGCGACCTGACGGTCACCGAGGTGACGAAGGAAGTTGTCCAGTGCAACTTCTTCCGCGGCGAAGGCGAGGCCGGCCCGCTGACGCCGTACGTCCGCAACGTCGAGCTGCGCGGGCTGAAGGTCGAGCACGCCCGGAACGCGCTGCTGCTCCGCGGCTACCGGCACTCGCCGATCGAGGACTTCCGGGTGATCGACTGCGACTTCACCGTCGACGCCCCCAGCACCGTCCACCACGCCGCCCTGACCCTCACCAACGTCACGGTCAACGACCAGCCGGTCCGGGACGTCCATCAGATCAGGTGATGGACGCCCCGGGTGGGGTTCACGGCAGGTGCGCGCAGTGCACGTCGAGGTCCCACAGGATCACCGACAGCGCGTACGGGCTGATCGCGTGCATTTGGTGGGTCGCGTCCTCGAGGATCTCCCAGTGCCCGTTCGACTCGTTGCTGACGGCATCGGTGCCGATGACCGCGATCCGCTGCCGGACGGCGGCCTCGTACGACCGGTGCCCGACGCCGTTGAAGCAGCAGTCGTCGAACCGGTTCAGGATCTGGATCTGCCGCCGGTTCGGGCCGACGGAGGCGAGCGCGTAGAAGTCCGGGAAGTCGGCCAGCCCGTACAGCCCAGGCTGCTTGTCCAGCCGCTGCTCCCAGTCGCCCCGGGTCGGGCTCGGCTTCGGCGAGCCAGGCCGGACGAAGAACGGCAACGAGCCGGCAGTCGGATACGACCGCGTGATGCGCGTGTCCAGCGCCGGGTACACGGTCGTCGCCCAGCCGCCGCCGGACAGTCCGATCATCTGCACCGACGACGGGCGGTACGTCGCCTGGACGTGGTTCATCGCCACCGCCAGCGGTGTGAGGAACAGCGCGAGCGGTGAGTACGTCGCCGACTCCCACTGCGGCAGGTCGTTGTGCGACGGCTGCAGCTGCTTGGTGGGATCGGCCGGGTCCTGCAACGTCTTCGGATTCCAGTGGTAGAACGGCATCGCGAACAGCAGCACGGTGTATCCGTGGTCGAGCAGCGCCTGGGTGACGGGCTGCATCGTCTCCGGGCCTTCGCCGTGGCCGTTGTGGTAGAACGCGACCCTGCGGTGCGTGCTCTGCTCCGGCTCGAGCAGGAACACCGTGGCGACGTACCCGAACTCCATCGGGACGTCGAGCTTGTCAAAGCGCCGTACGCCGGTGAACGCGGGCAGCACCGACGGCGCGCCGACGTCCCGCGTCACGGTGGGCAGCGCGGTCGGGAGTACGCCGGTGTCCTTCCACACCTGGGCGACCAGCTGTGGGCGGAGCGCATCCGCATCGGCCGCGGTGTGGATCTTCATCAGGTCTTCGACGTCCACGCCGACGACGACCTGCGGCAAGGTCTTGTACGTCGCCGCGTGGGCGGCCGCGATCTCCTGGTTGACCGGTGCGACCGGACGGGGCGCCGGGTGCGGCTGCACTCCACCCGCCGGGACCTCGGTCGCAGAGGCGTTCAACGGCCACCCGGTGGCGCTGCCGGCAGTCACGGCGAGAGCACCTCCGAGAATGGCGCGACGGTTGACGTTCTTCATTGTGGTTCACCTTTCGGGGCGGGGAACGACCGGGTGCCATCCGCCGAACACGAACGACGGGTCGCGCAGCTGCGCAGCCTCCTCGTCGCCGAGCTGCCGGGAGCACGCCAGCCGTGCGGTGGTGTCGAGCGGCCGACCGGCCAGGTCGGTGCTGTGGTACTCCCAGAACCGGATCTGGCCGGCGGCCGCGCAGTCGTTGGGGCTGGTGATCAGCCAGCCGGTCTTCTTCACCTGGCTGTCCATCGCCGAGTCGATGAACACAACCTGACTGGTCGGGAACCTGCTCAGCTCGGCGCGCGCCAGGAACACGCTGTCATCGGCGACCCCCGGTGCGCGGGTCAGCCGGACCCGGACGAAGATGTGGCCCGGCCCGTTGTCGATGTTGCGGACCTGGTTGTAGTAGCCCTCGTGCAGGGCCTTCAGCTCCGAGTCCTGCATGAACACGCCGCCGGTCCCCCAGACGAAGTCCACGTCACCTTCGACGTAGCTGTTCGTCACGAACGCCTGGCCCTGCAGGCGCAGGCTGTCCTGATAGCCGAGGATCCGGACCCGGGCGAGCACGATCCGGCTGCCGTTCCCGAAGAACGCCTCGGCCTGGGAGCCGCGGTACGGCGTGAGGTTCTGCACCGTCACGTCGCTCATCGTGAAGTCGTCGGCGAACACCGCCATCGCGGAGCGCCAGCAGTTGAAGCGGTCGGACTGCGGGATCACGCGACGCTGGCAGTACGACTGCTCCTGCGGGACGCTGCCCATCGCGGAGTCGCCGTTCAGCAGGTTGTTGTTCGGGTAGCCGATGACGGTCCGGCCGGCGCCGGCGCCGCTGATCGTCAGCCCCGGCTTGGTCGGCGGGACCCAGACCAGCTCACGGTAGAGGCCCGGCGCGACGTCGATGGTCGACTTGTGTCCTTCGCCCACGAAATCGATCGCCGCCTGCACCGTGCAGAAGTCCTTGCCGCGACCAACGGTCAGCTGACTGTCGCTCTTCGGATCCTGCTGCGTCCGGATCCGCCAGCCGTCAGCCTTCGTGATACCTGGATCCCCGACGACGAGCCCGGGGTCGACCGTCACGTAGTACACCTGCCCTGGCGCGAGCCGCTGGTGCGGGTAGATCGTCACCGTCCGCCCGTCGACCACGACCGCCTGGTAGGTCCAGGTGTGCAGCTGACCGAAGTCGGTCTGCGCCTGGCCGACCGATCGGTGGTACGACGCGAGGTCCGCGATGTCGATCGTGTCGACGACATCACCGTTCGCGTTGTGAATCTGCACCTTGCCGGTCACGCCCAGCTTCACGGGTCCCCGGAAGGTCATACTCAGCGGCGTGTCGGAGCACGTCACGTCCTCCACGCCCTGCGGTGCGAGCTTCGGCGTACCGACCGGCCCCGTGGCCCAGCCGGTCAGCTGCTTCAGTACCGCGGTGAGCTTGGTAGCGGCGACCTGGTGGCCTTGGACGTTCGGGTGCGTGCTGCCGTTGAAGTCGTCCGGCCCGAGCCAGCCTGTCGTGTCGACGTACAGGATCCGGCGATCGTTCGCCGCGGCGACGGCGGACTTGATGTCGTCCGCATGCGTGCCGTTGAACGGGCGCAGGGCAACGATCAGCGCGTGCGGGTCGGCCGCGCGGATCTGCCGCAGATAGGCCAGGTACGCCGGGGTGAACTCGGCACTGCTGTACGCCGCGTCGTTCGTGCCGAAGTTGACGACGACCGCGCCGGGGTCGAAGCCGGTGGCCGGGAAGCCGGCCAGGTTCCAGCCGAAGGACTCGCCCGCCGTGCCGACGTTGCCGTGACCGGGCTGCAGGATGCCCTGCTTGCCGAACCCGACCTGGTTGGTGTCGGCGCCGAACGCGTCGCCCACCAGGTGCGGATACGCCTTGGTGCCGTCCGCGCAGTCGGTGCCGAGCTGGGGGCAGAGCGCCATCACGCCCTGCGTGATCGAGTCGCCGTAGAACTCGATGCGATGTTCGGCCGTGGTCGGCAGCGGGATCAGCTTGGCGTCCGGGGCGAGCTCGATCTTCTTCAGCACGACGCCGGTCTGCAGCGGCACGTTCCAGCGGTTCTCGTACTCGTCGACGTCCTTGACCAGGATCTCCGCGGTGTGCGCGACCGCCGGGTCCAGGTCGTCGGCGAACACCTTGTGGTCCGCGTCGACCTTCTGCAGCGTCGGCGCCTGCCCGTCGATCGCGACGTACAGCTGGGCCGGGACGGTGATCGACGCGGTGTCGAACAGCGCGCCGAGGTGCGAACCGGTGAACCGGAAGCGGATCGACGAACCCGAGTTCACCGTGATCGCGACGTCGTCGTCGCGGCCCCAGTGCCCGTCGAGCTCGATCCGCGGATCGAACGGCCCGTACGTCGCCGGGTTCGCGGCTGTTGCCGGGCCGGCGGACACGGTCAGCAGTCCGGCTCCGGCGAGCACGACGAGGCACAGACTCAACAGACGATTTCGCACGGTGGTTCTCCTCGCGCAGACCGCCGCACAGAAGCCCGGGGCGGTGGGCAGGTAATCCTTTTCCTCGTCAACATCCCAGGGCATCCGGCCCGCGTCAAGAGGTCGCCGCGGGAAATCGGGAAAAGGTTTACATCGCTCGTGGAGCAGCGATCTGCGCCGCCGTCATGGTCCAATGGGCGGGTGCGAAGGCCTTCAGCGGAACGAGCCGCCCGCGCCACGATCCACGACGTGGCGCGGGCGGCCGAGGTGTCGACGGCAACCGTCTCGCGGGTGCTGAGCGGTGGCAAGCCGGTGTCGCCCGAGGTCGCGGACCGGGTCCGGGCGGCCGCGCAGGACGTCGGCTACCGACCGAATCCCGCGGCGCAGACGCTGCTGCGCGGAAGCAGCCGCACGGTCGGCGTCGTCGTACCGGATCTCGGCAATCCGTACTTCGCGGAGATCCTCAAGGGCGTCGCCGGCGAGGCCGCGGCTGACGAGCACCACACGCTGGTGGCCGGCACCGAGGAGGATCCGGAGCAGGAGTACCGGTCCGCGATGGAGCTTGCCCGCTGGGTCGACGGCCTGCTGCTGTGCGCGCCGCGGATGAGCACGCCCCGGCTGCGGGAGGTCGCCGAGGCGGCTCGCCGCCTGGTGCTGATCAATCGGGTCCTGCGTCATCAGGCGGTCGGCTCGGTCGTCGTCGACTACCACCTCGGTGTCCGGGCGCTGTGCGAGCATCTCGCGTCGCTCGGGCACAAGCGGATCGCCTATCTGCAAGGGCCGACCGCCGCGTGGTCCGATCAGCAACGCCAGCGCGGGTTCCGGTCGCCCGAGGCGTCCGGTCTGACCGTCATCCGGGTGCCTTGCGGGTCGACACTCACCGACGGGCGGGAGGCGGTGGACGAGGCGCTGACCTACGACCCGACCGCGATCATCTGCTTCAACGACCACGTCGCCGTCGGCGTCCTGAGCCGCCTCCGCGAGCTCGGCGTGTCGGTCCCGCAGGACATCTCGGTCGCCGGCATCGACGACGCCCCGATGAGCGCCCACACCGACCCCGGCCTGACGACGTACGCCGTTTCCACTGTCGAACTCGGCCGCCAGGCCTGGTCCCGCTTCGCCCCGAACCCGACCCCCGCCACCACCCACCTCCACGGCAACCTCGTCATCCGCGCCTCCACCGCCCGCCCCACACACCGCGCGCCCCGCCGCTAGCCCCGGCTCACCAAGCCGGCGGCGGTCGGTGTGCGGGGTTGGGTGGGTTGGGGGTGGGGTTAGAGCGGCGCTGTCAGGTGGTAGGTGCCCGAGGTGGCTCGGCAGCGGGCGCCTTCCGTGGTGGGGGTGAGGGGGGTCAGACCCTCGGCTGTTGCCAGGGGGTGGGCGGATTCCTGGACCGACTCCGGATCGGTCGCGGGGATGTGGATGGTGGCCTCGGCGCCGGGTGGGATCGTCACGTCGAGCGTGAAGGTGCCGTTGGCAACATTCCAGTATGTCGAGACGCGGCCGGACGGGATGTCGTAGGACGCCTTGGCCCACGTGAGGCGACCGCCGGGGGTGGGCTTGATGACGAGGTCGCGGAAGCCGATCGAGTCGGGCCCCTGGCTGATGCCGGCGACGTCGGCGTACAGCCATTCGCCGACCGAGCCGAGTGAGTAGTGGTTGAACGAGTTCATCGCCACCGGGCCGAACCCGTTCTCCTCGGTCCAGCCGTCCCAGCGCTCCCAGATCGTGGTGGCACCGCGCTTGATCGAGTACCCCCACGACGGGTATCGGTCGTCGTGCAGCAGGTCGTACGCCAGGTCGGCGTACCCGTACTTCGTCAGGATCGGGCAGAGCAACGCGACCCCGGCGAACCCGGTGGTCAGCGACCGCTCGCGCTTCTCGAGGTCCGCGACGAGATGCTTCACCGCCACCTGTTCGGCCGACGACGGCAGCAGCCCGAACGCCAGCGCCAGCAGGTACCCGGTCTGCGTGTCCCCACGAACCTTGCCCTCGGCATCGACGAACTCCGCCACGAACGCCGCCGCGATCTGCTCCCGCAGTCTCTCGTACGCCGCCGCTTCGTCGGCCAGCCCCAGCACCCGGGCGGCCGCCGCCGTGAACTCGACGCTGCGCGCGAAGTACGCCGTCGCGAGCACGTCCCGATCGGTCCGGACCCCTACCTGCAGCCAGTCGCCGTAGTGCCCGCTCGTCCGGTTCCGCCAGATCAGGTCCGGGTTCGCGCTGTGCACGTACTCCACCCAGCGCCGCATCACCGGCCACGCGGTCCGCAGTACGCGCTCGTCGCCGTAGATCCGGTACAGCGTCCACGGCACGATCGTCGCCGCGTCCGCCCAGGCCGGTGTCCCGTGTCGGCCGGTGATCACGTGCGGGATCACGTCCGGGATCGCGCCCTCCTCGGTCTGCGCGACCGCGAGATCCGCGAACCAGTTCTCGAAGAACGTCAGGACGTCGGCCTGGTACGCCGCCGTGGGCAGGAAGATCTGTGCGTCGGCCGTCCAGCCGAGCCGCTCGTCGCGCTGCGGGCAGTCCGTCGGCACGCTGACGAAGTTGCCGCGCTGCCCCCAGCGAATGTTGCTGAGCAGTTGGTTCACGCCCGGATCCGAACACTCGAACCGCCCCGCGACCGGAGTGTCCGAGTGCAGCGCCCGGCCGACGACGTCCTCGGTCGTCAACTCGGCCGGATACCCGTCGATCTCGACGTACCGGAAGCCGTGCACGGTGAAGATCGGCTCGAAGAACTCCTCGGCCGCACCCGCGCTGACGAAGTAGTCCGTCGCGTCGGCGGTCCGCAGGTTCGCGGTGTACAGCGACCCGTCGTCCTCCAGCATCTCGCCGTGCCGCAACCGGATCCGATCACCGGCCTTCCCGCCACGTACCCGCAGCCGCACCCGGCCGGCGAAGTTCTGTCCGAGATCGACGATGTAGCGACCGGGCTCGATTGCTGTCACCGCGACCGCCGGCAGCTCCGACGTCACCCGCACCGGCTCGGTCGTCGCGGCGATCACCGTCGACACGTCACCGCCGAGATCACCCGCCGGCGCCCAATCGGTCGCGTCGTACCCGGGACTCGACCAGTCGCCCAGCTCGTTCCGCGCGTCGTACGACTCCCCCATCAACAGGTCCGCGAACCGGATCGGCCCGACGTGCTCGCCCCAGCGACCATCGGTCGCGACCACGGTCCGGGAACCGTCCGGGTGATCGACGACGAGCTGCGCGAGCAGCTGCGGCTTCTTGCCGTAGTGGTGCGCGTGGCTGCGGGTGTCCCACCCGACGTACCCGGACCACCAGCCCTCGCCGAGGACGGCGCCGATCACGTTCTCACCCTCGCGCAGAAGCTCGGTGACGTCGTACGTCTGGTACGCGACGCGCTCGCGGTAATCGGTCCACCCCGGCGTCAGCTCGTCGTCCCCGATCCGCCGGCCGTTGGCGCTGAACTGGTAGAGGCCGTGGGCGGTCGCGTAGAGGCGTGCACGACGTACCGGCTGGGTGAGCTCGAACGCGCGGCGGTAGTGGCGTGGCGGCGCGATCGTTGCCTGGCGCACCGTTCTCGGCTCCTGGCGGTCCACCGGCGGCTCGAAGTACGGGTCGGTGTCGTAGTCGTGCTCGATCCAGTGCGCCTCCCACTCGTCGTCGTGGAAGAGCCCGGTCGCGAACGTCGCCTCGGCCGTCGACACCTCTCCCACCGCATCCCGCACCGACAGCTGCCACACGTAATCGGTCTGCGACGTCAGCGGCGCGCCACCGTGGTCGACGTACGTCTCCCGCTCGGTCCGCCACCCGCTGTCCCACACCTGTACGCCGTCGCGCAGCACCACCACCCGGGACCCGTCCTGCCGATCGCCCCGCGTCGGCGACGCCAGCCGCCAGCTCAGGCGCGGGCGCGCCGTACCGATGCCGAGGGGCTCGACCCGATGCTCACAGCGCAGGTCGTACGCCGTCAGGCCTGTCAGCTCGGCGGCATTCGGCGCCTCGGACAGCACCCAGTCAATTGTCACCAGGACCACTCCGTCTCAGGTCGGATGTCGTGTTCGTGCAGGTCAGCGTGAAGCCTTCGACCGGCGCCTGCGGTGAGTCGACGATCTCGACGGTGCGCGGCGCGGAGCGGACCGTCAGGTTGGAGATGGCGATGTCGCGTACGACGGGAGCGTGGCCGCCGAACTGATCCGGCTCCGCGTGCCGGGTCGTGATCAGGACCGCCGACGTCGTCACTGCGTCCACCGTGATGTCGGTCGCGGTGAGGTGCTCGATCACGCCGCCGCGTTCGGAGTTCGTCTTGATGCGGATCGCGTGGTCGACGGCCGAGCCGGTGATGTGCAGGTCCCGGGCGCGGACGTTGCCGACGCCGCCCGAGGCCTCACTGCCGATCGTCAGCGCGCCGTGCCCGGCGCTGAACCGGCAGGACTCGATCAGGATGTTCCGCGACGGCTTCGCCACCCGGCGCCCGTCCTTGTCGCGACCGGACTTGATCGCGATGCAGTCGTCGCCGGTCGCGAACGAGCAACCGGTGATCACCACGTCCTCGCACGAGTCCGGGTTGCACCCGTCGTTGTTCGGGCCGAGCGAGTCGACCGTGATCCCGCGGACCAGGACGTCGCGGCAGAGCACCGGATGCACCACCCACATCGGCGCGTTGACGATCCGGACGTCCTCGATGCGGACCCGCCGGCACGCGTACGGCTGCACGAAGCTCGGCCGGAACCCGTGCCCCGGCTCGAAGGTCCGCTCCGCCACGGGTACGTCGTCCTCGACCAGCTGCAGCAGGCGCTCCCAGTCGCTGCGCGGGCGGGTGTTGCTCCACCAGTTCGCGATGCTCGCGCCGCCGTCGAGCGTCCCGGTGCCGGTGATCGCGATGTCCGTCTCGCCGTACGCGTAGATCAACGGCGAGTGACTCATGCACTCGATCCCCTGCCAACGGGTCCGAACGATCGGGAACGCTGCCGGATCGGTGCGGAACCGGAGCCTCGCGCCGGCCGACACGTGCAGTTCCACATTGCTCCGCAGCCGGATCGGTCCGGTCAGGAACTCGCCCGCGGGCACCACGACCCGCCCGCCGGCCTCGATCGCCTTCGCAATGGCGGCGGAGCAGTCGGTGCCGGGCTGAGCGCCGTACTCGGTGATCAGCTGGTCAGCCATGCGACTGGATCCGGAGCGCGTTGGCCAGCGGTACGGCGATGACCCAGCTGGGGTTCCACGTGTTGGTGTGGCCGCGGCGTTGCCAGTGTGTCTGGAAGACGGCCTCGCCCTGCTCGCCGGGGAGCGGGAAGTTCCAGTCACCAGGGTTGGCCGCGATGCCTTGAGTCAGCGCATGGAGCGTGGTCCAGGCCGCGGCGACGTACTCCGGCCGCTCGGTCGCAAGGCCGAACGACAGCAGCTCGTACGTCGGGAAGAACACGTCGAGGTGATGGTTCTGAACGCTGACGGACGGCCAGCCGATCGCGTTGAAGCCGGACGTGTGGAGCGGCGTGTCCGCGTCCTGTTCCGGCGACCACACGTACACCCAGGTGAGCAGCCAGTCCGCGGCGACTTCGCACCAAGTGGCGTACCGCGGATCGCCGGTACGGCGGAAGAGCTCGTAGGCCGCCATGAAGTAGTACATGCCGGCCTCCTTGTCCTCGCAGGCCGCGTCCAGCGTGGAGCGCGCGAACGGCCGGTCGAAGGTCCGCGCATGCTGGTCGTGGTACCGGGACAGCCAGGTGGTGGCTTCCGACAACAGCTCGGGATCGTCGAGAACCTCGGACGCCTTCAAGGCGGCGAGGACGCACGGGATGCCCGCCGACGAGACCGTGGTCGCGGCCGGCGTACCGTCAAGCCGCCAGCCGATCGGGAACGTGCCGTCCGGCAACTGCGCCCACCGGAGGAAGGCGATCGCCTCTTCGAGCGCGGCCGGCCAGGACGGTGGGACGGGTTCGCCGTACGCGCGGAACAGCGTGATGACGTCGGCCAGATCGTTGATCGTCTCGCCGTACGCACGGCTGGAAACCATCGGCCTGCTGCCGGCACGGAAGCTGGTCCAGCGGCGGCTCGTGACCTGGTACGCATTGTGCCGCAGCCCCGGTGTCGGTGTCGGACTGCCGGACAGGTAGAACTCGACGGCCGCGCGGCAGCGGTCGACGCGCAGCCGGTCCCGGGACGTGAAGCCGAGCCGCGCGTCGCACCACGCGAGCTTGAGCGCCTGGCCGGTCCAGCCGTACATGAAGTGCGTGGGTTTGCGTGGTCCGTTGCCGGGGATCTCGCTGAACTTGGTGTAGCCGGCCACCGTCCCGGCCCGGTGCCACCTGTTGTCCAGGGCAACGGTCTTCAGCGCGATCAACTCGTCGACCGTCAACCCCTTCGCACCCGGCGAGGTGAACAGCGCTCGACCGGTGTGGACCAGGTGCCGGAAGGCATGCCCGCGCGTCTCCTGCGGTCCCCAGTCGAGGACCAGCTGCTGCGTGTAGACCTCGCCGGGCCGCAGCGTGAGGTACCCGTCGTCGGACGCCTCGGTCTCCGCCTTGCTGACGTACCGGACGTCCTGTTTGCCGTCGAACATCAGTACGCCGCTGAGCGCCACGATCACCGGGCCCTCGTTCCGGATCACCCCGAGCGAGCCGTACCGGACCTGGCCGTCGGCCGAGCGCCGCGCCTGTGGGCGTGACACAACCGACAGCCGGCGGCGGTCGCGGCCTTCGCGCCACTCCAGGTTGACGCCGGGGATCGGGAGCCGGTCCTCCTCCGCGACGAAGCCGCCGCCGGGCGTGTGGCCGACGCGCGGGACGGCGCGGGTCGGATCGGCGGAGGGATTGTCGTTGTAGATCAGGCCGGGGACGGTCAGCTGGCTGTCGTGCACCCGGCCGAGGTCGAGCAACAGCCCGACGGCGAGGTCCGCGAGGCGGCGCTGGCTGGTGTTCCGCCAGCGGACCTCGAGGTTCAGCCGGTCCGCCTCGCCGAACGACAGGCGGAGTTCAACCGCAAGCGGTCCGGTCCGGCACCCGGCCCGGTGCTCGCCCGCCCGCCGCGAGATCCACCAACCGTCCGGCTGCGGCGCATCCACCTGCCACGGACGCCCGGCCGAGTACGTGAGCAGGCTCGACACCGGACGCTCGAAGTACACCGTGCCATCTGCCAGCGCCAGTTGCAGTACGACGCCGTCCGGCGTACGCCGGAGCTCGGCCTGCCGGGTCCCCGAGGCGAGCGCGGGCATCAGGACGTCCGGCGGATCTGGATGGCCTGGTACTGCGTGCCGGGCAACCGGACGGTCAGCGTGCCAGCTTCGGTGATGGTCTCCCGAGTACGGCGTACGGAGTGGTTCCACACGTCGAGTACGTCGACGTCGTACACGCCGGCGGGCAGGCTGAACGTGCGGTCCGGGAACTGGTGCTCGCCGAGGTACTGCAGGTAGTACGACCCGGGTACCGCCAGCGTCGGCGCGTCCCGGTAGTCGTCGATCGGTTCCACGCCGTCGGGCAGTTCGTCGAGCACCTCCCGCAACAGGCGGAGGCGTTGGGCGACAACGCCCGTCGGCCGGGTCCCACCACCGGACCACGGAACGACCTCCACCGACGACGGGTCGACGTACCACTCGCCGTGCGTCACATACGCCCCTCGAACCGTCCCTTCCCAGATGCGGGTCAGGAGCTCCTCCGGGCGGAGGCTGGTGTCGGGGGTGGTGCCGTTGCCTTCGTGGCCGCAGGCGTCGACCAGCACCGGCTTCGCGTAGTCGCGGCGGAGCGCGGACACCCGGCGGAGATTCTCCAGCCGGACGCTCAGATGGGACAACCACGGCGTCCCGGGATCGGTTGCCTCGTGCACCGAAATCAGGTGGTGGCCCTGATCCAGCTCGCCGATCAGCTCGGCCAGCCGGCGAACCTCAACGGCTGCCGACAGGCACCAGGTGACGTTCCGGTACGCCCCCAGCCGGTTCACGAGGTCACGGACGACGTCGGCATCGGCGGGCAGCACCACGTCGGCGACGATGTCCACGTCCAGGAGGTCGCGGACCTGCTGCTCGACGGCCTCGGACGCGAGGATCCGGACGCGGTTGAACGGTGACGCAGCGAGTGCAGGAAGCGCGGCCGGCCACTGGTCCGGCCGGCCGAACCACGCGGTGGTCAACGGGTGGTACGGCGTCCCGTCCGCCCACCGCAGCGTCGTGCCGGAGGGCCGGACGGGGCCGTGGGACGTCGCGGGCGTGCACGTCACACTTCCGCCGTCGTACGACCAATCGCCTTCAAGATCCGGGCTGAAACGGACGAGCCAATCATCTCCACGCTGGAACGATTCGGCGTACGAGGTGGCGCCGGACGAGTGCCGGAAGACCAGGCTCGTCGGTCCGGATACAGGCAGTTCGAGCACGTCCCAGCGTGCTACTGACGTCATCGGGTCCCTCTCAAGGCGAGGTACGGGGTGGCGGGCAGTGGGATGGTGCTGGGGCCGGAGTACTCGGCCAGCGGGGTAATGGTCATCGTGCGGGTGTCGATCAGGTCGAAGTGGAACGGCGCCCCGCCCGGCAGGTCGAGCTCGATCGCGGACGGCTGCCGGTCGCCGAGGTAGTGCAGGACGCATCGGTCGCTGTCGACCTCACCGTCGGACTGCCGGGGCAGTCCCGCGAACACGCCGCGGAGGAAGTCGATCCGCTCCGGACTCTCGCCGTACAGCCGGCCGCCGATCGAGATCCAGGCCCGCGTCTCGCGGTCGACGAACGACTCGCCGTGCCCGACGTACCCGCCGAGCGACATGCCCTGCCAGAACCGGTGCACCATCTCGTCCGCCGTCAGGTTCCCCCAGCGGCGGCCGGCGTTGCCCTCGTACCCGATCTCGTCGATCACCACCGGCTTGGGACAGTCCCGCCAGGTGGCGGTCTCCGCGCCGTCCCAGTGCTGGACGCTCTGGTGGGTGATCCACGGCTTGGAGAAGTCGTACGGCGTGAAGACCTCGTACATCTTGGTGCCGTTGTGGATCGACCGCAGCCGCTGGTACGGGTCGTAGCGCTGCACCAGCTGCAACAGCCGGTCCCAGTCCGCGATCGTCTTCTCGTGGTTGAAGTCGTACTCGTTCGACAGCGACCACCAGACGTTCCGGTACGCCGCCAGCCGCGCGACGACGTACCGCAGGAACGCCGCGTCCTGCGCGGGAGTCATCCGGTCGAAACCCCACACGCCCTTGTCGTAGGGGTGGAACAGGATCAGGTCCGCCTGGATGCCCAGGGCCAGCAGATCGGCGACCCGGCTCTCGAAGTGCCGGAAGAACGCCGGGTCGTACCGGTCGACATCGACCTCGCCCGGCGTCGCCCCCACGAACGGAGTGCGTTCGGGACGCATCCCGTCCGTGGGCAGCAGGCACATCCGCACCTTGTCGAAGGGTGCCTCACGCAACGACTCCAGGGTGAGCTCCTGGAGCTCCTTGGTCTCGTACGTCCAGTGGTAGCAGGTCGTGCCGATGCAGTCGTAGCGCGTGCCGTCGGAGTAGGAGAAGTGGTGCCTGCCGAGCACCTCGACCGGGCCGTGGTTCCCCGGCCCGGGCGGGCTGCACGCGAACGTTCCGCGATGCCCGTCGAGCTCGGGTGCGGAGCTCGACGTGACGTACGCCCACTCCCCCTCCCTGTCCGGCGAGAACCGTGCCCGGTAGGTCCCGTCGCCGTCGTAGAAGCCGTCGACGGTCACCATCCGGTTCCGGAACTGGTAGGTGACCTGGAAGTCCACGTCCGCGAACGGATTGTCCCCAGACAGCTCGGACGGTCCGGTCAGGGTGAGCTCGTGCAGGCCCCACTTCTCAACACTCATGGCAATCGGTCTCCTGCCTGGATCCACTCGGGTGCCAGGATCACGTGCTTGATGGTCTTGCGCAGGTACGAGTACGCGACGTGCAGCCGCCCGTCGCGGGTCTCGAGCAGCGTCGGGTACGAGTACCCGAACTCGTTCTCGCGGTACTCCTCGTCCTGCACCTGCAGGTTCCGCCAGTACGGCCAGGTGGCGCCGTCGTCCTCGGACAGCGCCAGCGTCAGCGGCGTCCGCAAGGTCTTCCGCCGTACGCCGCCCTTGCCGTCGTCGACCCAGCGGAACTGGTCGCGGTCCGCACACGAGTCGTTGAACACCATGACGAGCCGGCCGTCGGTCAGCCGGAGCACCTGGATCGCCGAGTTGTTGTTGGGCAGCGCGGTCCGCTCCGGGGACGTCCAGGTGCGGCCGTTGTCCTTCGACTCCGACCGGTAGATGCGGTCGGCGGCGCGACTGCGGAAGTACCCGACCAGCTCACCGGGCGATAGTTCGACGACACTCATCTGCACCTGCCCGACCGCGTCCGGCACCTCGACGGTCGTCCAGTTCTCGCCGCGATCGGTGCTCAGCTTCAGCACCGTCCGCTCCGCAGCCTTGTCACAGTCGTACGCCGGAAGCAACCAGTCACCGTTGCTCAGCACAACGATCGGGTTGCGGACGAAGCTGCCGAGGTGATCGAACAGCACCTCGCTCGGGTCCCAGGTCAGTCCACCGTCGTGTGACACCCGGCGGATCACCCGCGAGGTCGACTGATCGTGCGGTTCGTTGGACGTGTGCAACAACCAGACCTCACCACCAGCGCGCCCGGAATCCTCGGCCGAAGGAGGTGGGACGAACAGCAACGGGTTCTGTTCCGAGCGGTGTGGGTCGGCGGACAGGGGCTCGGGTGGGAGCCACGTGCCGGTGCCGGCCGGCAGGCGGGACAGGACGATGTTCGTGTCCGGCTCGCCCTCCCCCGGTCCGTTGAACCAGGCGCACAGCAGGTCGCCGTTCGCCGTCTCGACCAGCGTCGCGGCGTGGCTGTCGCCCGGGTGGATGGTCGGCAGGAGGGCCGCACCCTCTCGGATGCGGCCGTCGAACCTGGAGTCGATCGTCACCATGCCATTACCACGTCAGCCCGCGCGCGACCTGCGCCTTGATGTAGTCCGGGATGTCGATCTGCTCGGCGACCTGCAGCGCGGAGTCGACGTCCATGCCGTCCTTGAGCACGTGCTGGCGGAACACCTTGTACAGCGGGATGTCCCAGTACTCGGTGTTCTGGTAGTTCTTGATCACCGCGTTGTCGCCCCAGTACACGGCCGACGTGTCGATGTTCGCGAGCTCCGGGATCGCCGTACCGAACGCGTTCACCACCGCGTCGGTCTTCAGCACACCCTTGATGCCGTACGACGAGATGCGGGTCTGCATCTCCTCCGACACCAGGTACTTGACCACGTCGAGCGCCTGGTCCTGGTGCTTGGACTGCGGCGGGATGAAGGCCGCCCGGGTGTCCGGCTGGTAGATCGCCGTCGACCCCCGCGAGAGCACCGGCATCGAGGTGACGCCGATCTTCACGCTCTTGGCCCATTCCGCGAACTGGGCGGCGTCGTCCTCCTCGACGTAGTACGGGCTCAGCGCGTAGGCGTTCAGCTTCGACAGGTTGTTCACCGCCATCGCCAGGTGGCCCGGGAAGCTCATGTCGCCCTTGAAGAAGTCGTCCACCGTGGTGAAGTTGTTCCGCGGGATCATCAGGAACCGGTACATGTTGTTCGCGATGGTCTTCCAGTCCGCGCTGGTCAGGTTGACCTTCACGTCCTCCGGCGCCGGCTGCTCGCTGGAACCGGGCACGAACGGGTAGAGCCCGAGCTGGTTCATCGCGAGGTAGTTGTCCGGGTGCTGCATGTAGCCCTTGTAGTGGTCGATCCCGTCCTGGCGGGTCAGCTTCTGCGCCAGCTTGTAGACGTCGTCGTACGTCGAGCCGACCGTCGGGTACTTGACGCCGAACTTGTCGAAGATCAGCTTGTTGTAGAACAGCAGGCTCTCGTCGATGAAGACCGGGACACCGTACAGGCCGCCGTCGGAGCGGGACTTGATCTGCTCCACCGAGCCGAGGTTCAGCTTGCTCAGGTCGATCCCGGCCTGCTGCACCAGCGACGTGATGTCCTGGGTCCAGCCGAGCGGCTCGAGGTCCCGGTCGATCCGCAGCCGCGGGTCCTCCAGGATCAGGTCCGGAACGCGTCCGGCCTTGGCGATGTCCTCGTAGCGGATCGGGTAGTCCCAGGTCGCGTACTTGACCTTGATGTCCGGGAACTTGGCCCGGATCGCGTCACCGAACACGGCGTCGAAGTACTTGGTGGACTCCCGGCCGCTGTCGTCGCCGCCGAGCTCGAACGGCTTGAAGTTCGCGGCGAAGATGAACAGCTCGTCGTCGGCGACCGAGAACGGCTTGTTGTACTTGTTCGGGATGTCGACGGTGCCGGTCGCGGAGGTGACGCTGCCGCGCGGCGTCGCGGTGGTGGAACTGGTGCCGGCCGCCGCGGCCGGTGCGGCCTGCAGGGCGCCACCGAGAGCGGCGAAGCCGCCGATCAGGGCGCCGTTGCGCAGCAGGCCACGGCGGGACATGTTTGCTTCGGACATGAGAAGACCTCTCTTACGGGGCGGTGGTGGCCGTGAGGACACCCTTCAGATCCAGCTGCTCGGCGAAGTGGCACGCCACCTTGCGGCCACCGATCTCGCGCAGCTGAGGCACTTCGGTCGCACACCGGTCTTCGGCGTACCCGCACCGTGGATGGAACGGGCAGCCGGCCGGCACCTTCGAGGGATCCGCGATCTCGCCGCGCAGCTTGATCCGCTCGCGCTGACCACGCGACGCGGGATCGGGATCCGGTACGGCGCTGAGCAGCGCCTCGGTGTACGGGTGCAGGGGCTTGGTGTAGAGCTCCTCGGTCGTCGCGCTCTCGACGAGCTTGCCGACGTACATCACCGCGACGTCGTCGGCGACGTGCTCGACGATGCCGAGGTCGTGGGAGACGAACAGGTAGGTGAGACCGGACTCCTCCTGCAGGTCCCGCAGCAGGTTGAGGATCTGGGCCCGGACCGACACGTCGAGCGCGCTGACCGCTTCGTCCGCGACCACCAGCCGCGGATCGGTCGCGAGCGCGCGGGCGATCACCACGCGCTGCCGCTCGCCGCCGCTGAACGCGTGCGGGTAGCGGTGCGCGTACTCCGCCCGCAGCCCGACCCGCCGCAGCAGCCCGGCGACCTTGTCGTCGATCTCGTCGCGGGAACCCGCCTCGTGGACCTTGAGCGGCTCGGCGATGATGTCGCGTAGCGTCTTGCGCGGGTCCAGCGAGGAGTGCGGGTCCTGGAAGATCAGCCGGACCTGCGCGCGGTACGGCTTCAGCTGCTTCTCGCTCAGCGGCGCCAGATCCACGCCGTCGAACATGATGCTGCCCGCCGTCGGCTCGTACGCACGGACGATACAGCGGCCGAGCGTCGTCTTCCCGCAGCCCGACTCGCCGACCAGCCCAAGCGTCCGGCCGGCCCGGATCGACAGGTCGACCCCGTCGACGGCCTTCACGTAGCCACGGTTCCGGCCGAGGAACCCGCCACTCAGCGGGAAGTGCATCGTCAGGCCCTTGGTCTGCAGCAGACTCATGACTTCTTCTCCTCGCCGTACAGCAGACAGGCAACGTCGATCTCGTCGCTGCGCACCCGGGACGGCACGGTCGTGTCGCACTTGCCGGCCATGAACGCGTCGCACCGCGGGTGGAACCGGCAGCCCGACGGCCGTTCGTACGGCGGCGGGACGGTCCCTCGTACGGCGACCAGCCGGTCCTGCCCGGTCTGCCCCAGCCGGGGCACCGAACGCACCAAAGCCCGCGTGTACGGGTGTTTCGGCTTGCTCAGTACGGCGGACGCGGGGCCCTGCTCGACCACCTCGCCGAGGTACATCACCGCGACCTCGTCGGCGACCTGCGCGGCGACGCCCAGGTCGTGGGTGATCAGCATGATCGCCATCCCGAGCTCCTGCTGCAGGTCCTGCAGCAGGTCCAGGATCTGCGCCTGCGTCGTGACGTCGAGGGCCGTCGTCGGTTCGTCCGCGATCAGCAGCCGCGGCCGGCACGACAGCGCCATCGCGATCATGGCTCGTTGCCGCATGCCACCACTGAGCTGGAACGGGTACGAGTCGACCCGGCGCTTCGGGTCCGGGATACCGACGCGGTCGAGCATCTCGATCGCCCGGTCCCGCGCGGCCTGCTTGCCGAGGTTCTCGTGCAGGCGGACCGCCTCGATGATCTGGTCGCCGATCGTGTGCACCAGGCTCAGCGACGCCATCGGCTCCTGGAACACCATCGCGATGTCGGCCCAGCGCACCTGCCGCAGCCGCTTGTCCTTCGCGGCGAGCAGATCCAGCGGGTCCTTGTCCGAACCATCCGGACCGTCGCTGTACAGCAGCACCTCGCCGCCGACGATCCGGGCCGGCTTCTCGACCAGCCGCAGGATCGACCGTGCGGTGACGCTCTTGCCGCAGCCCGACTCGCCCACCACGGCCAGCGTGCGGCCGCGGCGTACGGTCAGGCTGACGCCGTCGACCGCCCTGACCACACCGTCACCGAGCTCGAAGTGGGTCCTGAGCTCGCGCACTTCAAGGAGAGGTTGCATGGCAGGAGTCCTCACTTGTAGGGATCCGCGGCGTCGCGCAGACCGTCGCCGACGAAGTTCATGGCGAGTACGACGACCACGACCGCGAGGCCGGGGGTCAGCAGCCACGGTGCGGTGGCAACCGCGCGGATGTTCTGCGCGCCCTCGAGCAGTACGCCCCAGCTGACCGCGGGCGGCTGCAGGCCGAGGCCGAGGAACGACAGGCTGGTCTCGCCGAGGATCATCCGCGGTACCGCCATCGACACCGACGCGATGATGTGGCTGGCGAACGACGGCACCATGTGGCCGAAGATGATCCCGGTCCGGCCGACCCCGTCCAGCCGGGCGGCCATCACGAAGTCCTCCTCGCGCAGGCTGAGGAACCGGCCGCGGACGTCCCGGGCCAGTCCGGTCCAGCCGATCAGCGACAGGATCACGGTGATCGCGAAGTACCTGGTCAACGGCCCCCAGCTACCGGGCAGTGCGGCCGACAACGCCATCCACAGCGGCAGCGTCGGGATCGACATGATGAACTCGATGATGCGCTGGATGATGTTGTCGACGGTGCCGCCCATGTAGCCGGAGATGCCGCCGATCAGCATGCCGAGCAGGAAGCTCGCGAACACCCCGACCAGACCGATCGACAGCGACACCCGGGCGCCGTGGATCAGCCGGGACAGCAGGTCCCGGCCGGACTGGTCGGCGCCGACCAGGAAGAACGGGTCGCCGGCCTTGGTCGGCCCGATCAGGTGGATGTCGGACTTGATCGGGCCCAGGATCGTGTACTCGTCGCCGTGCACGAACCACCCGACGTCGACGATCTTGGACTTGTCGACGGTGAAGGTCTGCTCGAACGTCTCCGCGTCGCGCGTCGAGGAGTACCCGTACACGAACATCCCGTGCTCGCTGTCGATGTGCACCCGTTGCGGCGGGGCGTACGGCAGCGCGGTGTGCGCGGTGTCGGCGTTCGACGGCGCGAAGAACCCGGCGAAGATCGCGATGAAGTAGATCGGGACCAGCACGATCAGCCCGATCAGCGCCAGCCGGTGCCGGCGGAACTGCCGCCACATCAGCCGCCACTGCGGCAGCGCGCCGTGGTCGCGAAGGCTCTTCACCACCTCCTGGTCCTGCGGGGCTTGCGCGACCTCTGGGGAGATCTCCTCGGTCTGTTGGGCCATGCGGATCTATCCCTTCGAGAACCGGGTGCGGATCCGCGGATCCCACCAGGCCAGTGCGAGGTCGCTGAGCATCGTGCCGATCACCGTCAGCGTGCTGAGGATCAGCACGAAGCTGCCGACCAGGTACATGTCCTGACTCTTCACCGCGCCGAGCAGCAGCGGACCGCTGGTCGGCAGGCTCATCACGACCGAGACGATCGTCTCGCCGCTGATCAGACCCGGCAGCAGCCAGCCGACCGTGCTGAAGAACGGGCTGAGCGACATCCGGACCGGGTACTTGAGCAGCAGCTTCCACTCCGGCAGGCCCTTCGCGCGCGCGGTCGCGACGTACGGCTTGTGCAACTCGTCGAGCAGGTTGGCCCGGGTGATCCGGATCAGGCCGGCCGTCCCCGCGACACCGACCACGACGATCGGGATCCACAGGTGCGAGACCAGGTCGAGCAGCTTGCCCAGGTTCCACGCGGCATCGGCGTACTGCGGTGAGAACAGCCCGCCGACGCTCTGGCCGAAGTACCGGAACCCGACGTACATCATCACCAGCGCGAGCATGAACTCCGGCACGGCCATCCCGATGAAGCCCAGGAACGACGCGATGTAGTCACCGGAGGAGTACTGCCGCAGCGCGCTGTAGATGCCGATCGGGAACGCGATCGCCCAGACGAACAGCAGGCTCCCGATCGACAGCAGCATCGACAGCAGCACCCGGTTGCCGATCAGGCTGGACACCGACTGGTTCCAGGCGAACGACTGGCCGAGGTCGCCGTGCAGGACGACGCCCCCGATCCAGGTCAGATACTGCACCATGAACGGCTTGTCGAGGCCGTAGTGCCGCTTCAGCTCGGCGATCTGCGAGTCCGGGATGTCCTGACCCCGGGCCTCCGCGTTCGCGATCACGGTGCTGGTGTAGTCGCCCGGCGGCAGCTTGATGACCACGAACGTGACGAACGAGATCGCCGCCAGCGTGATGACCATCCAGACCAGCCGCCGGGCCACGAAGCGCAGCATCGGCTACTGCTCCATCGAGAACTGCTCGGGGTGCACGATGCCCGGTGCCACCGACTCGTTCATCTTCGCCGGCACGTTGTGGAAGTCGTTCTTGACCACACCGTAGCTGTTCGGGACCGAGCTGATGCCGATGTAGTAGAACTGGTCGGCCGCGATCTGCAGGATCTGCTTGCCGAGCTCCAGCGTCTTGGCCGGGTCGGGCTCCTGCCGCGCCTTCGTGAACAGGTCCAGCTGCTTCTGCACCTCGGCCGGCGGCTTGGTGCCCTCTTCGCCGTGCGACTGGTACCACTGCGCCCAGCCGATCCCGTACCGGGCGCTGCCGTCGTTGGTCGGCACCCAGTAGTGGTCGCCACCGGTACCGGTCGGCAGCACGAACGTGCCGCAGGTCCAGGTGCCGGCCTCGTGGTCGTTGCCCTTGACCCGTTCCTTGTAGAGGTCCTCGCTGACCGCCTGGGTGCGCAGCTCGACCCCGACCGCGGCCCACCGCTTCTTCACGAACTCGATCGCCTCGACGTGGTCCGGGAACGACTCGCTGACCAGGACCGTGACCGACACCGGCTTGCCGTCCGCACCGAGCCGCTTGCCGTCCGCGGACTTCTTCGTCAGGCCGGCGGCGTCCAGGTGCTGGTTCGCCTTGGTCGCGTCGAACTCCAGGAACTGCGTGGCCAGCTGCTCGTTGTAGTACGGCGAGTCCTTCGGCGGCGCGCCCTGCCAGGGCTCACCCTGGCCGGCGTACACCGCGTCGATGACCTCCTTGCGGTTGATCGCGTGCGACAGGCCGGCCCGGAACTCCTTGTTCGCGAACAGCGCCCGCTTCACCGGGTCCTTGTGCGTCATGTTCAGGCCGATGACCATCGTGTTGGTCAGCTGGGTCGGCACCTCGAAGATCTTGTAGCCGCCCTTCTGCCGGTTCTGCGCGACGACCGGCTTGTTCTGCGGCGTACCGAAGTTCCGGTACTGCATGCCGAACTCGCCGTTCATCACCTTCAGCAGCTCGACCTGCGCGTCCTGGACGACCTCGACGCGGCAGTTGTCGATGTACGGCAGCTGGCGGCCGGCGTCGTCGACCTTCCAGTAGTACGGGTTCCGGGTCAGCGTGACCGCGGAGCTCTTGCCGAGCGGCGTCTCGACCTTCCAGGCCGCGAGCGTCGGCTGGTCCGGATTCGTCCACGGGTTCTGCTTCTGGGTGAACAGGTCGGTCCAGCTGCCGACGCCGGCCTTCTTCGCCAGCGCGTTCGCGTTCTTGTTGTACTTCAGGTGGAACTGCTGGAAGTAGTGCTTCGGCAGCAGCATCCCGTACGCACCTTCACGCTCGAAGATCGCGTCGGCGATCTGGACGAGCAGCGACGGCTGGGGTGAGGTGTAGGTCATCTTGACCGTGCGCTCGTCGACCTTCTCGACCTTCGCCAGCTTGCCGGTGTCCGGCGAGGTGAACGCGTCGTACAGGCCGTCCGGGTGCAGGCCCTCGTCGCACTGCACCTCGAGGATCGTGAACAGCAGGTCGTCCGCCGTGCACGGCTTGCCGTCCGACCACTTCAGGCCCTCGCGCAACGTGAACGTGTACACCTTGCTCTCGGCGTCGACCGTGTACTCGCAGGTGTTCGCCTCGATCTCGTCGTACCCCGGCTTGCCGACCTTGTCCGGCTTCCAGCGCAGCAGCGGCTCGTAGCGCATCGCGTACCACAGCCACTGGGTGTCCTCCTGGGTCAGCATCGCCGACCGCCAGGTGCCGCCGTACTGCGCCTTGCCCTCGAGCGGCTTGATCACCGGAGGGTTCTTCGGCAGCCGGTCCGCCAGCGCGGGCAGGGATCCCTTGTCCACCAGGGCTTTCAGCATCGGCGACTCCTTCTCGCCGGCCGTCGCCGCCTGCGCGCCGGACCCGGCGGGCTTGGTGTCGAAGAAACCGCAACCGGGGACGGTCGCGACCGCGAGCAGTCCGAGTCCGCCCTGCAGCAGGCGGCGCCGGTTGATCATGCTTTCAGTGCCTTTGGGCATCTCAATACCTCACTGCTGCTCGAGCGTGATGTTGCTGAACTGCGCGGTCCCGTAGTCCACGAGCGCGTTGTCGATCCGGCCGCCGTCGACGGCGAAACCGATGTAGAAGGAGCTGCTCGGCATCACGATCTTCTCGTAGCCGAAGCGGTCCCACTTGACCTGGTCGGTGGAGATGAAGGCCTCGAACTCGACGTCCCGGAACTGCGGGCGTTCGCGCCGGAGCAACCGCAGCCAGTAGACCTTCGTGTGGTCCAGGTACGACCCGTCCCACGGCCACGGGCCGACGCTCGGCACCGACCCGTCGGTCTGGATCCGGATCGCCTGGGCCTTCATGCCGCCGTCGTCGGTGGCGGTCGGCGCCGCGCTCGCGTTGTCGTTCACGGTGCCGTACCCGCCGGCCACGCCGTACCCGATGCCGCCGTACATGAACGGGGCGGCCGGGTCGAGGCTGTCGCGGATCATCAGGCCCGCGGTCAGGCCGTTGGCGACCTTGCTGATCTTGTCCAGCCGCGCGGTGATCTGCGAGACCGCGCCGTCGCCGCCGACCCGGAGCTTCTGGTAGACGTAGTGGAAGTTGCTGTTCCGCCCGTAGATCCGGCCCGACCCCTTGATGGTCAGTACGCCGTTCTCCAGGTTGCCCGAGCCCGGCACGGGCGGCTTGCCCACCGCGGCCGAGGTCCAGGCGCCGGTACCGGTCTGCCGGTTGACGTGCGTCTGGACCGCGGTCGACTGGGTCGCCGTGCCGTTCTTGTCGGTGGCCCGCGCGGTCAGCCAGTAGGAGCCGTCGGCAACGTTCTTCCACTGGACCTGGTACGGCGCGCTGGTCGCCGTGCCGATCAGCTGGTCGCCGACGAAGAACTCGACCTTGGCGATCTCGCCGCCCTTGGCGGCCGCGGCGTTCGCCTTGATCGTGACGGTCGGCGCGGTCCGGCCGGCAACGGTCTGGTCGTCGGCGGGGCTGGTGATCGCCACGGTCGGGTTGCCGACCGGGTTCGGGACCAGCGAGTTCAGGTAGTTCTCGAGGTATGTGTACCCGTTCGGGGCGATCTTCTGCGCGTCGGACGGGTCGTTGGGGTCCAGGCCGTTCGCCTTCTCCCACCAGTCCGGAATGCCGTCGTGGTCGGAGTCCACCGGCGCCTCGGTCTGGACGAGCTCGGGGTAGCCACCGACGTCCTTCTGCGAGTTGATCAGCCGTCCGGTGCCGTTGCGGACCTCCGCGATCACCCGGGCGTCGGCCGCGTCCCGCTTCGGCAGGATCGCGCCGGCGTTCGCGAGCACCGCGTCGTACGCCTTGTTGGCCGTCTGCAGGTCGCCGCGGCCCGGGATCGGCTGCGGCTGGGTCAGCTCGACGATGCCGCCGATCGGGTACCGGATGCCCTTGCGGTTGTTGGTGGTGACCTCGGGGTGGCCCTCGACCTGGTTGCCGGCCACGTACCACTGGCCGCCGCGGTTCGCGCTCAGCACCACCGGCGCGACCTCGGGCTGCGTGGTCGGGCCGGGCTTGTAGAAGTTGTTCATGATGTTGATGCCGTTGGCCCACTCGCCGCCGTACAGCGAGGTGTACCCGTGGTCGTAGACCACGTTGTTGTAGTGGTCGACCTCGAGCCTGATGCCCTCGGTGTAGCCGAAGCGCGGGTTGCGGCCGCCCTCGTGGGCGAGCAGGTTGTGGTGGTACGTGTTCCGCTCGCCGCCCCAGATCCCGCCGTACCCGTGCCGGTTCTTCGGGTGCGCGGACAGCGCCAGGCCCTCGGAGATGATGCACCACTGGACGGTGACGTCGAAGTTGCCGTACGGCGACAGGCACTCGTCGACGGCCCAGCTGAACGAGCAGTGGTCGATGATCAGGTTGCGGATCTGCGGGCTGACCGATCCCGGGACGTTGGTGTTGAACGAGTCGTCGGCGATCTCGTTCTCGTCGCCGAGCCGGAAGCGCAGGTAGCGGATCACGATGTCGTGCGCGCTGCCCTTGATGTTCGTACTGTGTCCCGCCACGCAGATCCCGCCACCAGGCGCGGTCTGTCCGGCGATCGTCAGGTTGTTGCCGGCGATCAGCAGCCCGGTCTCCAGCTGGATCGTGCCGGAGACCCGGAAGACGATCGTCCGGTCGGAGCCGGAGACCGCGTCACGCAGCGAGCCGGGTCCGGAATCGGCCAGCGTGGTCACCTCGTACACGGAGCCGCCGCGGCCGCCCTTCGACCACTTGCCGGCGCCCTCGGCACCGGGGAAGGCCGGCAGCTGGTCGTCGTTCGCGGTCGCGGTGGCCGCCGCGCTGCCGGTCTGCGCGCTCGCAGTCGGGGTGATCCCGAGCGAGGCGACGCCGATCGCGGCCGCGGTGGTACCGACGAATCCGCGCCGGGACCAGCCGGGTGGGACGGAAGAAGGTGTTTCGGTCATCGTCCATGCCTCATCTCAGGGGGCGCTGTCTGAATATCTAGTCAAGTCCGAATGGAACGACGGCCCTCATGGTCACGGAGGTTAAGAGCCGATGTCAAGGGCGTAACGCGGATAAATTGCAAACGATTGCAGATGACGAAATCCGCGCTCGCAATCGTTTGCACTGAACTCTTGCCTCGACGTCCGCGGCGGTGGTTACCTTGCCTCCATGCCCTTGCGCCCACTCCCCCTCGGCAGCCTGAAGATCAGCGGCGGGTTCTGGCAGGAGCGCCAGCGCACCAACCGCGAGGCGACGATTCCGGCCGCCGCACAGCGACTCGAGGACGTCGGCACGCTGGAGAACTTCCGCCGTACCAGCGGTTCGTTCGAGGGCAAGCTGTTCGCCGACACGGACGTGTACAAGTGGCTCGAAGCGGTCGCCTGGGAGCAGCTGCGCTCGCCGTCGGCCGAACTCGCCTCGTGGCAGGCTTCGGCGAGTGCCTTGGTCGCGTCCGCGCAGGAAGCCGACGGTTACCTGAACAACCACACGCGTCTGGCCCTCGGCGGACGTCGGTACGGTGACCTGGAGAAGGGTCACGAGCTGTACTGCGCGGGGCACTTGTTCCAGGCGGCTGTCGCCCAGGTGCGGGCCACCGGTGACCGCACGCTGCTCGACGTCGCGTGCCGGTTCGCCGATCACCTGTGCAAGACGTTCGGACCCGGGCGGCTGGAAGGAATCGACGGGCATCCGCTGATCGAGATGGCGCTGGTCGAGTTGTACCGCGAGACCGGGACCGCGGCGTACCTCGAGCTCGCCGCGTACTTCGTCGAGGCGCGCGGGCACGGCACGCTCACGGTGCCGGGGCACCACGGGCCGGCGTACTTCCAGGACCATCTGCCGGTGCGGGACGTCCGCACGATCGCCGGCCACGCCGTACGGGCGCTGTATCTCGCCTGCGGGGCGACCGATGTCGCGGTCGAGACCGGTGACGACGAACTGCTGGACGCGTTGCAGGCGACCTGGTCGACGATGGTGGAGAGCCAGACGTATCTGACGGGCGGCGTGGGTTCGCGGTGGTACGGCGAGGCGTTCGGCGATCCGTTCGAGCTGCCGCCGGACGCGGCGTACTGCGAGACGTGTGCGGCGATCGCGAGTGTGCAGTGGAGCTGGCGGCTGCTGCTCGCGACCGGGGACAGCAAGTACGCCGACCTGATCGAGCGGACGCTCTACAACGCGGTCATCTCAGGCGTCGCGCTGACCGGCGACAAGTTCTTCTACGTGAACACGTTGAAGGTGCGGCACGGTGCTTTCGCCGATGACCAGCGGTCGGCGGTCGGCGGCCGGCAGGCGTGGTTCGGGACCGCGTGCTGTCCGCCGAACGTGATGCGCACGCTGTCGTCGCTGGATCAGCTGGTCGCGACGTGCGACGACGACGGGGTTCAGCTTCAGCTGTACGCGCCGGCGTCGGTGCGGGTGGGTGAGATCGGCTTCGAGGTGGAGACCGAATATCCGTGGCACGGGACGATCCGGGTGCGGATCACCGCCACGCCTGACACGCCCTGGACGCTGGGCCTGCGGATTCCTTCCTGGGCGGAGACGCATCGGCTGACGGTCAACGGGCACGAAGGGCCGCTGCGGCGGGTGTGGTCGGTCGGCGACGAGGTCGTGCTGGAGCTGCCGGTGGCGGCTCGGCGTACGACGCCGGACGAGCGGATCGACTCGGTGCGCGGCTGCGTCGCGATCGAACGCGGCCCGTTGGTGTACTGCTTCGAGCAGCAGGACGCGCCGGTGGTGCTCGATTCGACGGCTGTCGTCGGTGGCGCCTTGGCCGAGCGGGACGAGCCCGGGTTGCTCGGCGGCGTGACGACCGTCGAGGTGCCCTCGCGGGACGGCACGTTGACCGCGATTCCGTACTACGCCTGGGCGAACCGCGAGGTCGGCCCGATGACCGTGTGGATCCGGGAGGGGCTCAGCGCGGGAAGCTGAGCCAGGTCCCGTCCGGTGGCTGCTGGTCGACGCCCGGCTTCGACCAGTCGCACACACCGTCCGGGAAGATCTCCTGCAGCTGGTTCCACTGGACGTCGGTGAACTTCGGGTACTCCGACCGCACCGGCGGAACCAGCTGGCACTTGATCACATCCGCCGCCACCCCGGATCCGGCGACCTCGCGCGGGAACGACGCCGACGGGAACAGCCGCTCGCACCGCGACGCCGGGTCCCGGTCCAGCGGCTGCGCGATGAACCCGTGCGGACCGCGGCACCCTTCGACCAGCCCGGACGGCCGGGCAGCGACGATCTTGTCGATCCGCGGCCGCGAGGTCCCGTCCGCGGTCAGCTGGGTCAGCCAATGATCCATCTCCTTGACCGCGTGCCGCAGCAGCGGGCTCGCGGTCGAGAACAGCCCGTACTTCGCGTCCTCGAGCAGGCTCACCTGGTTCGCGGCGGTCCCGTTCGCTTTCTCGAGCCGGGCGCGCAGCGAGAACGTGTGGTACCGCAGGTGGAGGTCGCCCGACGGCTGGTTGTCGGCGTACGCGCGGTAGTCGATGATCGGCACGTCCCGCAGCCCGCCGCCGCCGTTGGTCAGCCGTCCGGTCCGGTACGCCGCCCGTACCGCCTCCGGGTCCGCCTCGGTGCGGGCCGGGACCAGGTTCGCGTCCGCGTCGAAGCCGCCGATCCGCCGGTTCAGGTCGAGGAACTGCGCGGGCGTGATCACCCCGGACTTCAGCACCTTCAGCCCGTACTGGATGCCGACGTTGTCCAGCGGCCGGCGTGCGAACCCGGTCAGCGGGTCCTTGCCGTAGACGGTGATCGCATGGTCGTACACGTCGCAGCGCACGCCGCGCGGGTTCCGCGCCGGGTCGTACCGCAGGCCGACCGGGACGCTGCCGCAGTTCCGTCGCGGGTCGATCCGGCGGGCGCTGAGCGCCGTACTCGCCAACGTCTTGTAGTTCCGGAAGCCGGCCACCTGCCGTTGCTGGTCCTGGGTCCAGGCGAGGCCCGACCGGGCGAAGTACGCCGTCAGCAGCCACGCGTCGGTGATGTACGGGATCGTCCCGAAGCCGACGTCCGGGAACGAGCAGCCGACGACGATCCCGTCGAAGATGCCCGGGTAGTTGTCGGTGATCTGATGGGCCTGGTACGAACCGCCCGAGCACCCGAACCCGATCGTGAACTCGGGCCGGCCGTAGTGCTCGACGAACTGCTCCTTCGTCGTCATCGCGGCCTCGGCCGCGGTCAGGTCGTTGCAGTTCTGCGCGAAGACGTTCAGCGAGGACGACAGCAACGCGTACCCCTGCCCGAGCAGGTAGGCGTCGGTCACGGTGCCCGTGGTGCGGCCGGACCGGTACCACCCGCCGGCGCAGCCCCCGCCGAGGGTGAAGATCGCCCGCCCGTTCCAGCCCTTCGACCGCCGGGTCGGCGTCGGCGCGGCCTCGTCCAGCGGGTCGTGCAGCATCGCGGTCCGGACGATCGCCCGGTCCGCGCTCGACGTCTCCATCCGGACGATGAACGGATCGCCGGCGTCGGTGTCGGCGAGGTCCGCCGGGTACCTGGTCGCGCCGGCCGGCCACTTCGCGTACTTCCCGGAGGTCGTCCGGTAGAAGTAGTCGACCCGCGGCGCGATCGTGCAGTCGTCGTCCAGCGGCGGTCCGAGCGTGCCACCGATCACTGGGATCGTTGCGTTCGCGGTCTCGCAGACGTACGGCTGCTCGCGCGGCCCGGCGAACACGGGACCTTGCCGCGGCGAGTCGCGCACCTCCAGCGTCGTACGCCGGCCGCCCGCCTCGGCCCGTAGGACGTTCTTCCCGAGCCGGATCCCGCTCACCAGGCCGGTCAGGCCGGTGTCGTCGGCGCTGAACACCGGCGACACGTCCTTGCCGTTCAGAGTCACCCGTACGTCGTCCGCGTCCGCCTCGGACACGTCCACGTGGACGAGGGCATCACCGCCGGTCACCATGTCCGGACGGCTGGACAGGATCTGCAGCTCGATCGGACGCGAGGTGACGGCCGGCACCAGCGGGAAGACCAGCGCACCGGCGAGCAGCGCGGCGACGATCCGGCCTGGTCGGGATGTCAGCGGTCCTCCTCAGCGGGTCGGTCAGGCGCAACTGGTCAATTGTCCCGGACGGACCGGCCACCGTGACCAGCGGTCTGGTGCCGCTGCCGAGCCGGCCCTTCAGTCGCGATGGGTGCGGATGTCTTCCGGCCACGCCAACGGGATCTTCAGGGTGTCCGCCAGCAGCCGCTGGAAGTCGGCCAGGTGGATGGGGTCGTTGCGGACCTTCCGTGGTGACAGACCGTTCGTCAGGCAGAACGCCGTCAGGGCACCGACGGCCTCGCCGATGCTCCATTCGACCGGGTGCAGGCGGTAGCAGCCGTTGGTGATGTGCGTCGTCCCGATGTTCTTGTTCGCCGGCAGCAGGTTGTCGACCCGGACCGGGATCAGCGCGCCGAGCGGGATCTGGAACGGGTAGGCCTCGATGTCGACGTACGTCCGCCCCGCCGTACTCGGATGCAGGTCGATCCGGTACCGCCCGAGCCCGACAGTGTCCGCGAAGACCTCGCTACCGGCGCCCTCCGGCCGGGCTTCGACGCCGACGTGCTGCTCCAGCACGGTGAACTCGGCCCGGATCCGGCGCGCTTCCCGGATGTACGGCGCCTTCGCGAGGCCGTCCGCCGTACCGGTCACGTCCGGGCGCAGACGCAGGCCGGGATACCCGCCCTCGGTCTGCATCCAGTACAGGAACGACAGCGAGAGGTCCCGGCTCGCGGCCAACGCCTCCGAAGAATCCGGAAGCAGCGGCTTCTCCCAGTAGTCCAGCTGCGGCCAGTTCACCACCGTGACGTCCGGGATCGCCTTGTCGACAAAGTTGCTACTGGCAAGGATCTGCCGGTACCGCCAGAGCGAGAACGGCGCACGCTGCTCCAGGTTCGCCTCGAACAGCTTCCACTCCCGCTGCTCCAGCGTCACCGGTACGACGTCGGTCCAGGACAGCTGCGGTCCCGGCCAGAACGGCGCGACGGTGTCCCGCCAGTGCTCGTACCCGGCCGGACGGTCGATCGTGTGGTCCTCCCCCGGCCGGTGCTCCAGCGCGAAACACCACGAGAACGCCTGCTGGTCCAGGGGGTTCGCGACCTCCGGCGCGTGCAGTTCGCCGGTCTCGTCACGGCCCTCGGCCCCGATCACGTGCTCGACACCGGCCAGCTCGAGCAGATCACCGAGCTCGGTCGCGTCCACGACGTACGACGCCGACACCGTCAGCTCCCGGCCCGCGCCCCGGAACGTGACCGCCTCGACCTCGTCGCCGTTCGTGGCGGCCGCGATCGGCTCGTGCTCCATCAGCACGATCAACCGGCCGGACGCCCGCCACGGCGCCAGCATCTCCTCGATCACGGCGACCGCCACGCGGGGCTCGTGGCAGAAGCGGCTCACGACGCCGAGGCCCGGGTCGAGCAGCGGATCCGCCGCGACCTCGGGCGTCAGCGGGTAGTTTCGGCGGTAGTAGTCGCGGATCCGGCGGCGCAGCTCGGCGTACCCGGTGGCGGCGTACTGCTCGATCCACGGGTGCTCGTCCGGCGGGACCAGCTGGCTCGTCAGCTGCCCACCCAGCCAGTCCGTCGGCTCGGTCAGGACGACACGACGGCCGAGACGTACCGCGGTCAACGCCGCAGCGACGCCGCCCAGCCCGCCACCGACCACCAGGACATCTGTTCGCACCCGTCACTCCTTCGTTCGACGCGGCTCGGCGACGGTTTCGCCGGCCACCAGATCGCAGGCCACCAACTGACTGACCGGTTCCGCCGCCGGATCCTCGACCCGCGCCACCAGCGCGTCGATCGCGATCCGGCCGATCTCCTTGCGCGGGACCACCAGGCAGTCCCAGCGCTGCCCGGGCTCGTCGTCCGAACCCTCCAGCACCGCCACCGACAGGTCCTCCGGGATGCGCAGACCGCGGGCGGCCAACCCGGTCCGCAACTCCTCCGCCAACCGGATGCCCTCGGCAACCACTGCTGTCTCCGGACCGGCCGCCAGCTCGTCCAGCCACTCCTCCGACAGCCCCGGTTCACCGCGGAAACCCGGTGACCGGTCCTGCAGCCCGAGCCGTTCGACCGCGGCGCGGTACCCTGCACGGCGGTCGACGTACGCTTCCTGCTCGATACCCTCACGCAGGTAGGCGAAGTGCCGGTGACCGCGGTCGGCGAGCGACGTCACCAGCCGATCGGTGGCGGCCACGTAGTCCGGGACGATGCACGGGATGTCCGCGCCGGCCACCTCACGGCGGCCGATGTGCACGAACAGGTACCCGTCATGCCACAACCGCGCCAGCTCCTCACGGTCGGTCGCGGCACCGAGAAGCACGGCCCCATCGGCGAGGTTCAGCCGGTTCGTCCCGTCGCGGTAGATCCGCCGCCGGCCGTCACTGGCCCCCGTCGACGTGAACAGGACCAAGTCGTACCCGACCTCTTCGGCCCGCTCCTCGATCCCCAGCAGGAACTCGAAGTAGAAGTCCTCGCGGGCGTGCGGGAAGACCGCCTCGAACGTATGAACACCCAGCAGGCGGTTGCGCTTGTTCCGCAGGTTCCGCGCGGCGGCGTTCGGGACGTACCCGAGCTCCTTCACCGCTGCTCGGACCCGCTCCTGTGTCTCCTCGGGGATCCGATCGACGTCCCCGCTCACCACCCGGGAAACCGCGGACTGAGAGACACCCGCGAGCCGGGCGACGTCGGACTGTCGTGGTGCCTTCACTTCTCCTCCCACAGC
>DASXXB010000274.1:0-5974 GCA_036503355.1 Kribbella sp.
GGGCTGGGCTCCGGCGTGGGCCAGGTCGCGGGCTTCACCCAGATCACGACCGCACTCCTTTCGTGGGTTCACCCACTGGGTACTGGGTTTGCGGGCGGGATCCCGGGCGTGAACCCTGCATCTCGGACGCCAACCCCGCGAGATGCGGGGCGTTGACGGGGTGTGCGGGTACGCCGGATGCTCGGAGCCGGGGGTGGTTGCGATGGGGCGGCGGATGGTGCGGATGGGGAACCGGATCGGCGTGTGGATGTATCGGACGCTGGACGGGCGGTTGGCGAGTGGGAGCAAGGACGTGCATGTACTGCTGCTCACGACCCCCGGCCGGCGGACCGGCGTACCGCGGTCGACGTGTGTCCGGTACCAGGAAACCGGCGGCGGGCTTTTGGTGTGGGGCACCGGGTCGGGCTCGCGGCAGGACCCGGACTGGTTCCGGAACCGGCGTGCGGCAGGCACCACCGACGTGCAGATCGGCGCCGAGCACCGGCGTATGCATCCGCGGGAACTCACAGGCTCGGAGCCGAGCGCGGTGTGGACCGACGTGATCCTCCGCGAGGACCCGCGGATCGGCAGATTCGCGACGAAAGCGCGGCGGACGATCCCCGTCGCCGTACTGGAACCCGCCTCGGACTGACCCGTCGCCGTACTGGAACCCGCCTCGGACTGACCCCCTCAGCCCGCTTTGGTTTCGATCTCCTCCGGGAGCTTCATCAGCAGAGCCCGGGCCGCTTTGACCAGGTCTGCCTCGTTGTGTCCGAACGCCTGCAGGTAGCACCCAAGGGCCGAGCGCAGCATCTGAAGCTCCTCGGCCTGCAGCTCGATGGTGTACATATCTCCAAGCTAAGCCAGTACCCGGAAGTTGCAACCGCTCGTGACCCAGCTGTTGTCAGCTGTGCAGCTCCTCCGCGATCAGTGTCGGCTGGTGCGTGGTCGGCGCGGCGGGCAGGCGCCAGCTCGCGGGTGCCGACCAGCTCTGCCAGTTGCCGGAGAACGGCGACGTCCAGGCCTCGATGTCGCGTACGGCGGCGTGGGCGTCGGCAACGATCTGCTCCGCCTCCGCGGGCGTGAACCGGCCCGCGGCCACCGCACCCTCCAGCTCGTCCTCGTCCTTCCACTCGATGCTGCGATCCGGGTTGATCCATAGGTCAAGCACATGATCGACAGTGCTGGTACGTCGCGACGCCCAGTCGCGGACGTGTTCGCGCTCGAGGTTCACGTACCAGCCGCGGAAGGTCCCGTCGTCGGCCCAGAAGTACCAGACCGACCACGGCTTGCCGGGCGGCGAGACCTTCAGGATCCCGGTCCCGCGCCAGACGTCGAGCTTCATCACCCGTTCCTCGGTGAACATCGCCACCGGGCCGGCATGCCGGACTTCTCGCCCGTCGACGAGCACCGGTTTGAGCAGCGGCGTACCGGGGGCGAGCCAGGCGACCAGCCCGTCCGCGTCGTCACGCACGACCGTCATCGGCCGCACGTTCGGCAGGTCGGCGTGCCGCCCGCTGCCCTCGTACACCCACTCGATCGTCGTGCCCGGCTCCCAGTACCGCGTCACGAGTCGGGCCGGGTCATCGACAGTACGTCGAGGGCGGCATCGAGCTGCTCCTCGGTGAGGTCTCCCTTCTCGACGTGACCGTTCTCGATCACGACCTCGCGGATCGTTTTCCCTTGTTTCAAAGCACTCTTGGCGACCGCGGCCGCGTTCTCGTACCCGATGTAGCGGTTCAGCGGGGTGACGATCGACGGCGACGACTCGGCCAGCGCGCGGGCGTGCTCGACGTGCGCGGTGATGCCGTCGACACAGCGGTCGGCCAGCAGGCGGGAACTGTTCGCCAGCAGGGTGATCGACTCGAGCAGGTTGCGCGCAATCACCGGGAGCATCACGTTCAGCTCGAAGTTGCCTCCGGCACCGGCCACGGTGATCGTGGCGTCGTTGCCGATCACCTGGGCGGCGACCATCAGCGTCGCCTCGCAGATCACCGGATTCACCTTGCCGGGCATGATGCTCGAGCCGGGCTGCAGGTCGGGCAGCGCGATCTCACCGAGCCCGGCGCGCGGCCCGGAACCCATCCAGCGCAGGTCGTTGCAGATCTTCGTCAGGCTGACCGCGACCGTCTTCAGCTGCCCGGACAGCTCGACCAGCCCGTCGCGCGCGCCCTGCGCCTCGAAGTGGTCCTCGGCCTCGGTCAGCTCCAGCCCGGTACGCCGGTTCAGCTCGGTGATCACGGCGGCGGCGAACCCCGGCGGCGTGTTGATCCCGGTGCCGACCGCGGTCCCGCCGAGCGGCAGCTCGGCGACCCGCGGCAGCGTCGCGCGCACGCGGGCCGCACCGCGCCGGATCTGCTGCGCATATCCGCTGAACTCCTGGCCGAGCGTCACCGGCGTCGCGTCCATCAGGTGCGTCCGCCCGGACTTCACCACCTCGGCGAACTCGGATCCCTTACGGGCAAGGGAATCCGCGAGATGCTCGAGCGCCGGCAACAACTCCTGGACGACCCCGGCGGTGGCCGCGACGTGGATCGCCGACGGGAACGTGTCGTTGCTGGACTGCGACGCGTTGACGTGGTCGTTCGGGTGGACGTCGGCACCGAGCGCGCGGGTGGCGAGGGTGGCGAGCACCTCGTTCACGTTCATGTTGGTCGACGTACCGGAACCGGTCTGGAAGACGTCGATCGGGAACTCCGCGTCGAACTGCCCCGCGGCCACCTGGTCCGCGGCGGCGACGATCGCGGCCGACCGGTCCGCGTCGAGCACGCCGAGCGACGCGTTCACGACCGCTGCCGAGGCCTTGATCTGCGCGAGCGCGTGCACCAGCTCCGGCGCGAGCGGCCGCCCGGAGATCGGGAAGTTCTCCACGGCACGCTGCGTCTGAGCCCGCCACAACGCGTCCCGAGGCACCTTGACCTCGCCCATCGTGTCGTGCTCGATCCTGAACTCTGCGTCATCACCCATGCCAAAAAGAGTACGTCGATCGGCCCTGCCCGAACGCCCTGATACGCAACCTGTGGACAACGCCACAGGAGGAGAAGCGGCTAACGACCCTGATAGACGTAGTACAGCTCGTCGCGGCCCTGGAGCTCGACGGGGACGGGCATGACGGCGCAGCTGCCGAAGACGGCCTTGACCGCGGACTCCAGCGAGGGCGACGCCGAGGACGACCAGACGGTGAGCACGCCGGCGGACCGTAGTTTCCTGCTGCAGGTGGTGAGGAAGCCGGACGTGTAGACGGCGGAGTTCTCGTTGTAGACAAGGAAGTCCGGGCCGTTGTCCACATCCAGCAGGATCGCGTCGACCGACGCGTCGGGAAGCTCGGCCACCACGGAACGCACGTCACCGACGACAACCCCGACCCGCGGATCGTCGAGGACCGACGGCACCAACCCGGCACGCATCCACGACACCAGCTCCGGCTCGATCTCCGCGACGATGACCTGCCCGAGCCGGTCGTCGCCCAGCAGCGCACGTACCGTGTACCCGAGCCCGAGTCCGCCTACCAGTACCCGATCGGGGTGCTCCACAGCCTCCAGCGCCACCGACGCCAGCAACTCTTCGCTGGAGGTCTCCCGGTCGTCCATCACGAACACGCCGTTGACCCGCAGTTCCAGCGCGCCGTCGTCGTCCCGGCGCCGCAGTACCAGCTCCCCGCGCTCGCTGACCGCCCGCGCAACCTCGCTCACGAGGTCATCCTCTCCCACGGGCTGCCCGGCGTGTCGTCAGTACCAGCCGCTGTTCTGGGAGTGGTTCCAGGCCTTGCAGGGGGAGCCGTAGGTGGCCTCGATGTAGTCCAGGCCCCACTTGATCTGCACCACCGGGTTGGTCCGCCAGTCGCTGCCGTACGCCGCCATGCGGCTGCCGGGGAGCGCCTGCGGGATGCCGTACGCCGTCGACGTGGGGTTGTCCGCGCTGACCTTCCAGCGGGATTCCTTGTTCCAGAGCTTCTCGAGGCAACTGAACTGGCTCTGGCTCCAGCCGTGGTCGGGGAGGAGGTTCATCGCGACCTCCTTCGGCGTGCCTTCGTACTTCTTCCGCTCGGCGTCCCGGCTGGCCCGCTCCTCGCTGGACGAGCGGTTCGCCCTCTCGAGGGCCTGGTAGCGCCGCAACGCCGCGTTCTTGGCCTTGTTCTTCTGGTCGGAGGCGTTCTGCAGCGCGACCCGCTGCTGCTCGATGGCCTCGACCTGGTTCCGCATCCGGACGGCGTCGGCGGCGGCCTGGTCGGCGTCCTTCGAGGCCTTGGGCTTGTCGTCCTCGGCGAGCACCTTGCCACTGTTGATGACGGCCATCTCGGCCCGCCCTGACACCTTCTCCGACGCACTGCTGCTCCCAGGAGAGCTGAAGAGGTCGATACCGGCGACAACGGAGACCACGGCGATTCCGGTGACTGCGAGAACCGCGACGGAGCGCTTCGCTTTCATCTGTCCTTCCGAGAAAACCCGACCCCCGTCGGCTGCAACGAGAACATACTCTGGCGTAAACCGTCCGTGATCACAAGCAGGTCACGATACAACGGTGCGGCCGCCGCGTGGCGACCGCACCGTTCTTACCGTTGCTTTACAGAAAGCTATGACCTAACTACACGGACACTCCTTACAGCTGGATGTCGTCCAGCATCTCGGTGACCAGCGCCGCGATCGGCGACCGCTCCGAGCGGGTCAGCGTGACGTGCGCGAACAGCGGGTGCCCCTTCAGCTGCTCGACCACCGCGACCACGCCGTCGTGCCGCCCGACCCGGAGGTTGTCACGCTGGGCGACGTCGTGGGTGAGGACGACCCGCGAGTTCGCGCCGACCCTCGACAGCACCGTGAGCAGCACGTTGCGCTCCAGCGACTGCGCCTCGTCCACGATCACGAACGCGTCGTGCAACGACCGGCCGCGGATGTGGGTCAGCGGCAGCACCTCGAGCATGCCGCGATCCATCACCTCGTCGATCACGTCGCCGCTGGTCAGCGCGCCGAGCGTGTCGTAGACGGCCTGCGCCCACGGCTGCATCTTCTCCGACTCCGAACCGGGCAGGTACCCGAGCTCCTGGCCGCCGACCGCGAACAGCGGCCGGAACACGACGACCTTCTTGTGCTGGCGGCGTTCCATCACCGACTCCAGGCCCGCACACAGCGCGAGCGCGGACTTACCGGTGCCGGCGCGGCCGCCGAGCGAGATGATCCCGACGTCGGGGTCGAGCAGCAGGTCGAGCGCGACCCGCTGCTCCGCGGACCGGCCGCGGATCCCGAACGCCTCGCGGTCGCCGCGGACCAGCCGGATCCGCTTGTCCGGCATCACCCGCCCGAGCGCGCTGCCGCGGTCGGACAGCATCACCAGCCCGGTGTGGGTCGGGAACTCGCCGGCCTCCGGCAGCTCGACCGTGCCGTTCTCGTACAGGTCGTCGACGACCTGGGTCCCGACCTCGAGCTCGGCCATCCCGGTCCAGCCCGACTCCAGGGTCAGCTCGGCCCGGTACTCCTCGGCCTGCAGGCCGCACGCGGACGCCTTGACCCGCATCGGCAGGTCCTTCGAGACCAGCGTCACGTCCTTGCCCTCGGCCATGAAGTTGCAGGCCACGGCCAGGATCCGGCTGTCGTTGTCGCCGAGCCGGAAACCGGCCGGCAGCGTCTCCGGGTCGGTGTGATTCAGCTCGACCCGGAGAGTTCCACCCTTCTCCCCCACTGGCAGGGGCGCGTCCAGACGTCCGTGCAGGATCCGGAGCTCGTCGAGCAGTCGCAGCGCCGTACGGGCGAAGTAGCCGAGTTCCGGGTGATGCCGTTTGGCCTCCAATTCGGTGACGACGACCACCGGGACGACCACCTCGTGCTCGTCGAACCGCAGCATCGCGTGCGGGTCCGAGAGAAGCACCGAGGTGTCCAGCACGAAGGTGCGCTGGTCCGGTGTGGATGAGGTACTTGACGCCTTGGCGTGGATGGCCATGTCGCACGTCCTCTTCTAGGCCGTGACGTACACCCTCGCCCCGGCCCGCCAGTGGTTAGGTGAT
>DASXXB010000275.1:0-16585 GCA_036503355.1 Kribbella sp.
GTCCGTCACCTTCATCGACGGCGACAAGGGCATCCTGGAGTACCGCGGGTACCCGATCGAGCAGCTCGCCGAGCAGTCCAACTACCTCGAGGTCGCGTACCTGCTGGTGAACGGCGCGCTGCCGAACAAGGCGGAGTACGAAGCCTGGGCGCACGACGTGACGTATCACACGTTCGTGCACGAGAACCTGAAGACCTTCATGCAGGGCTTCCGGTACGACGCGCACCCGATGGGCATGCTGCTCGCCTCCGTGGGCGCGCTGTCCACGTTCTACCCCGAGTCCCGGGAGATCTTCAACGAGGAGTCGCGGGCGCTGCAGATCCGCCGGCTGATCGCGAAGATGCCGACGCTCGGCGCGTTCGCCTTCCGGCACGCGCAGGGCAAGCCGTACGTCTACCCGGACAACGAGCTCAGCTACGCGGCGAACTTCTTGTCGATGCTGTTCAAGATGAGCGAGCCGAAGTACGCCGCCGACGACCGGCTGGTGCGGGCGCTGGAGATCCTGTTCATCCTGCACGCCGACCACGAGCAGAACGCCTCCACCAACGCGGTCCGCGCGATCGGCTCGACCCAGGTCGACCCGTACAGCGCGATCACCGGCGGCATCGCCGCCCTCTACGGCCCGCTGCACGGCGGCGCCAACGAGGCCGTGCTGAAGATGCTGCGCCGGATCGGCACGGTCGACAACGTGCCCGCGTTCATCGAGGGCGTGAAGAACGGCGAAGAGCGGCTGATGGGCTTCGGCCACCGGGTCTACAAGAACTACGACCCGCGGGCGAAGATCATCAAGAAGGCCGCCGACGACGTCTTCGAGGTGACCGGGATCAACCCGCTGCTGAAGATCGCCGTCGAGCTGGAGAAGATCGCGCTGGAGGACGAGTACTTCGTCTCCCGCAAGCTCTACCCGAACGTCGACTTCTACTCCGGCCTGATCTACGAGGCGCTGCAGTTCCCGCCGGAGATGTTCACCGTGCTGTTCGCGATCCCGCGGACGTCCGGCTGGCTGGCCCAGTGGGAGGAGTCCCTCGGCGACTCCGACCAGAAGATCGCCCGCCCGAAACAGATCTACACCGGCGCCCGAGGCGTCCAGTACGTCCCCATGGGCGACCGCTGACAAACCCCCACAGCCGCCGCGAAACCACCGTTTCGCGGCGGCTGTCCTTTTGCGCCGTCCGCTTTCTGTCTGTGGACGCTGTTACGTTCGGGCCATGGGTGCGTTGGTGGGGAAGGTCGCGCTCGTCACCGGAGCGAGTCGCGGGGTGGGGAAGGGGATCGCTCTCGGGCTTGGCGAGCAGGGGGCGACTGTTTACGTCACCGGGCGGACGGAGAGCGGCGGTCCGGCTCCGACTTCGCTGCCCGGCACGGTGCAGGAAACGGCCGACGAGATCACTGCCATCGGCGGCACCGGCGTCGCGATCGTCTGCGACCACCGTGACGACGAGCAGACCAGGCGGGCTGTCCAGCAGGTCGTGACCGACGCCGGGCGTCTCGACGTGCTGGTGAACAACGTGTGGGGCGGCTACGAGTACTTCTGGGACGGTACGCCGTTCTGGGACGAGGCCGGTTTCTGGACACAACCGATCGAGCGCTGGGACGCGGCCTTCCAGGCCGGCGTACGGGCGCACTACGTCACGACCGTGGCGGCGGCACCGGCGATGGTCGCTGCGGGTTCCGGCCTGATCGTCAACGTGTCGTCCGACGGGGCTGAGAAGACCGACACAGGCGTTGCGTACGGCGCTGCGAAGGCGGCGACCGACCACATGATCGCGTGCATGGCCCAGGAACTCCGCGAGCACGGTGTCACCGCGGTGTCGCTCTACCCCGGCCTGGTCCGCACCGAGTCGGTCCTGCGCGCTGCGGACCACTTCGACCTCACCGACTCCGAATCCCCACTGTTCGTAGGCCGGGTGGTCGCGGCATTGGCCGGCGACCCGGAGTCCAACCGCCATACCGGCAAGGTCGTCCGTACCTCTCACCTGGCCCAGGAGTACGGCGTCACAGACCCACACCCACGCTGAGCCCTCCCCCGCAGACACCTCGGTTCTCCGGGCCGGTGGTTAATGTCTAGCAAATTAACCAACTATGGGGTGTTGACCGGGGATGGGACCAGGTTAATGCTTTCACCATGAGTGCGGAAGGGCGTACGACGCTTCGGGACGTGGCTGCGGCCGCGGGGGTTTCCGTGGCGACGTGTTCGTACGTGCTGAGCGGGCGGGCGGACCGGACCACGCCGCTGCCGGAGCCGACCCGGTTGCGGGTGGAGGCGGCGGCCCGGCGGCTCGGGTACAAGGGCAACACCGCCGCGCGGAGCCTGCGCCGGCAGCGGTCGGAGCTGATCGCGATCGTCTACGCCCCACCCGTCGGACCGTGGCTGGACCACCTGACCGCGCAGTGCGAGGACATCGCGGCCGCGCACGGGTACTCGGTGATCGGGGTTCCGGTACGCCGCCTCGACCGCGCGGCGCAGTCGTTGCGCGTCATCACCCGCGGCCATGTCGACGGCGCGATCTTCGTCGGGGGCCTGAGCGACGACCTCGATCTCACCGCCGCCCGCCGCTCCACCCGCGCGATGATGGCGTTCAGCGACAACCTCCGGATGCCGGGTGTCGACCTGGTCCGCAACCACGCCCGGCAGGCGCTCGCCGAGGCGACCAGCTACCTCCTGGAGTCCGGCCGGCAGCGGATCGCCTTCCTCTCCCACACCGGCAGCCACGAGGACAGATACCTCGGGTACGTCGACGCGCTGCAGCAGGCGGGCCGTCCGGTCGACCCCGACCTGATCCGTGTCGGCGCGGCCTCCCGCGAGGACGCCGTGGTCGTGGTCCGGGAGCTGCTCGACGCGCCCAATCCGCCGGACGCCCTGGTCTCGGAGTCCGACCGTGGCGCCTTCGCCGCGCTGCAGGCGGCCGTCGACCGGGGCGTCAAGGTGCCGGACGACCTCGCGGTGATCGGCACCGGCAACACCCGCGAGGCGACGTACTCGCAACCGCCGCTGACCAGCGTCGGCATGCACCAGCTCGACTTCACCGAGCTGGTCGAGGCGCTGTTCGCGCGCATCGACGATCCGACCCTTCCGGCCCGGGAGCTGAACATGCCCTGGGTGCTGAACCACCGCGCGTCCGCGTAGCCCGCCCCATCCAGTCCGGTTTCCCGCCGTTCGAAAGGTTTGTCATGCCCTCGTACAACCGCCGTTCGTTCCTCCGGCTCGGCCTCGGTGTCACCGTGCTCGGCGCGGTCGGCGCGGGCTGCTCGCCGGCCAAGCCCGCGTCGAAGAAGCAGGACAGCCGGACGTTCACGATCTACTGGAACGCGGGGCACGGGTACCAGGCCTACAAGGACGTCATCGACCAGTTCGGCAAGGATCACGACCTGCAGATGAACTGGCAGAAGTTCCAGTGGCCGGACCTGACCACGAAGCTGACCGCGGATTTCCGTTCCGGAAACGTTCCGGACCTGGTCGAAGAAGTTTCCGCCGGCACCGGAACGCAGTACGGAATCGCCGGAAACGTGCTGGCGCTGGACGACTTCGCGGCCGCGGACAAGGCATTCGGTTTCCCGGACGACTTTCTGGACCAGGCGGTCGTCGCCCGCCAGTACGAGGGGAAGACGTACTCGATTCCGCTGCACCTGACGGCGAACGGGCTGCTGTTCTACAACAAGCAGATGCTGTCCGCCGCGGGCTTCGACAAGCCGCCGGCCACCTGGGACGAGTTCCTCGAGGTCGCGAAGGCAACGACCAAGGACAAGGTTTCCGGCTGCTCGCTGAACTCCGATCCGAGCTACGCGGCGCCGTACTACAACCAGCAGAAGGTCGACTTCAGCAACGCCGGCGCGAAGCAGTTCATGATGCCCGCCGACGGCGCACTCAAGGCCATGCAGTGGTTGCAGGACCTGATCTACACGCACAAGGTCTCCCCCGCGCCGGTCGCGACCACCGACTACTCCGGTCCGCAGAAACTGTTTTCCGCGAAGCGGGCCGCGATGTTCGTCTCCGGTCCGTGGGACATCGGCCCGATCCGGCAGGGCAGTCCGGACATCGAGCTCGGTCTCGCCGTACCGCTGACCGGCGCCGTGCAGTCCGCCGCGATGGCCGGCTCCGGTCTGATGATCCCGGCGAAGGCCAAGGACCCGAAGCTGTCCTGGGAGCTGATCACCAAGCTCGCCGCGGTGAAGGTCGAGCTCGCCGCCACCCAACAGGCCGGTATGTCGATGCCGCGGAAGAGCTGGGCCGCCGACCCGTCCGTCGCCGCCGATCCGAACCTGGCGGTCATCGCCAAATCGCTCGCGGTCGTGGCCAAGCAGGACATCGCGCTGTCGGCGAGCGGTAAGGCCGCACAGGTCAACGAGCTGTGGAAGAAGGCCTACCAGCAGATGGTCATCCAGCACGCACCGGTCGGGCCGACGCTGGACGACTTCCGCAAGCAGGCCGGGGCCGCGCTGTGATCCGACGCCGCCAGGCGCTGACGGCATGGCTCTTCCTCACCCCGGCAGTGCTGTTCTTCGTCCTCCTGTTCTTCCTCCCGATCGGCAACCAGTTGCTGACCGGCCTGTACGACGCCGACGGCGCCTTCGCCGGCCCGGCCAACTTCACCCGCGCGTTCGGCGATCCGGAGATCCTGCACTCGTTCCTGATCACGCTCGCCTACGCGGCAGGGACCCTGGTCGTCGGTACGGCGGTGGGCCTCGGGCTGGCGGTGATCCTCAACCAGTCGCTGCGCGGCCGCACGCTGTTCCGCTCGGTGCTGCTGATCCCGTACCTGACGTCGGTCTCGATCATCGGCCTGCTCTGGCGGAACATCCTGGATCCGCAGGTCGGCATCCTCAACCGGTTGCTCGAGGCAATCGGTCTGCCCGGCCAGACCTGGCTCAGCACGCATCCGCTGGCGACGATCGTCGGCATCACGGTCTGGTCGGGCGCCGGCTACACGATGGTTCTGTTCCTGGCCGGGCTGCAGGGCATCCCGGGGCTGTACTACGAGGCCGCGCGGATCGACGGCGCCGGGCCGTGGCGAAGGTTCTTCGCGATCACGCTGCCGCTGCTCGCGCCCACGACGGTGTTCGTGTCGATCATCGGGCTGATCAGCACGCTGCAGCAGTTCGCGCTGCCGTACATCGTCACCGGCGGCGGCCCCGGCAACGCGACCTCGCTGTACGCGCACCGGCTGTTCATCGTCGCGTTCAACGACAACGACTTCGGGTACGCATCGGCGCTCTCGCTGCTGCTGCTGATCGTCGTACTGATCCTGTCCCTGGTGCAGCTGCGGATCGGGGACCGTGCCGATGCGTGAACGACTCTTCCCCGGCGACCGCGTCGCGGCGTACGTCGTCCTGGTCCTGCTCGGGCTCGTCACCGTGCTGCCGCTGCTGTACATGATCGTGCTCGCACTGCAGAGCGACGGCGAGGTGCAGTCCGGTGATCCGGTGCTGTGGCCCGCCGACCTGCAGTGGGGCAACTTCACCCGGCTGTTCGAGGCGGCGCCGTTCGGGCGGTTCTTCGTGAACAGTTTCGTGATGGCGGGCGCGATCACCGTCTCGCACCTGATCTTCGACCCGCTGGTCGGGTACGTGTTCGCGAAGCTGGACTTCCCGGGCAAGCGGATCGCGTTCGTCGCCGTCCTGTCGACGCTGATGGTGCCGTTCTTCGTGCGGATGCTGCCGATCTACTCGATCTTCGCGAGCCTGGGCTGGATCGACAGCTACCAGGGGCTGATCGTGCCGTTCCTGATGGATGCCTACGGCATCTTCCTGATGCGGCAGTTCATCCGGCCGCTGCCGGACGAGCTGATCGAGGCGGCCCGGGTGGACGGCGCCGGCGAGTTCCGGATCTACCTGCGCGTGATCCTGCCGCAGTGCAAGCCGGCCTTGGCGGTGCTCGGCCTGTTCACGTTCGTCTTCCAGTGGAACGAGTTCCTCTGGCCGCTGATCGCCACCAGCCGCACCGAGATGCGCACGCTGCCGATCGGGTTGACGCTGTTCAACCAGGAGTACTTCACGCAGTGGAACCTGACGGCCGCCGGTGCGCTGATCCTGTTCGTGCCGACCGCGCTGTTCTTCGTGATCACCCAGAAATTCCTGGTCGAGGGCATCGCGCTCTCGGGCCTGAAGTGAGGACCTGATGCGCCCTAATGTGATCGTCTTCTTCACCGACCAGCAGCGCTGGGACACCGTCGGCGCGGCCGGCTGCCCGCTCGGGCTGACCCCCAACCTCGACCTGATGGCCCGCCGCGGCACGCTCTTCGAGACCGCCTGCACGACCAACCCGGTCTGCGCGCCGGCCCGCGCGGCACTGCAGACCGGAATGTTTCCGACAAACGCCGGGGTTTTCCGCAACGACGTTTCCTTGCCGACCGATGCACCGACCCTGGGCCGGATGTTCGGCGATGCGGGCTACCAGACCGCCTACATCGGCAAGTGGCACCTGGGCACGCAGGATCCGGTGCCGGCCGAGGAACAGGCGGGGTACGAGTACTGGCTGGCCTCCAACCTGCTCGAGTTCACCTCCGATGCCTACCGGACCGTGGTGTACGACGGAAACGGGGAACCCGTTTTCCTGCCCGGCTACCGCCCGGACGCGCTCACCGATGCGGCGATCCGCCACGTCACCCGTGCATCCGCCGAAGACCGGCCGTTCATGCTGTTCCTGTCGCTGATCGAGCCGCACCACCAGAACGAGCACGACGACTACCCGGCCCCGCAGGTCTACCGCGACACCTACACAGGCGCGTGGCTGCCACCGGACCTCGCAACGCTTCCCGGTACGGCGCACCAGCACGCGGCTGGGTACTACGGCCAGATCAAGCGAGTCGACGAGTGTCTCGGAAGGCTGCGGGACGCCCTGGTCAGTCTCGACCTCGCCGACGACACCCTCCTGCTGTACACGTCCGACCACGGCTCACACTTCAAGACGCGCAACAGCGAGTACAAGCGCTCGCCGCACGACGGGTCGGTTCGCGTGCCCTTGGTGGTCGAAGGACCCGGGTACCGCGGTGGCTCGCGCGTGACGGCACCGGTCAGCACGGTCGACGTCGTACCGACCCTGCTGGACGCTGCCGGCATCGCATTGCCCGATCGCCTCGACGGTGTACCGCTGCGGGAGTCACGTCGCGATGCGGTGCTGATCCAGGTCAGCGAGTCGGAGGTCGGCCGTGCGCTGCGGACGGCACGGTGGAAGTACTACGTGCACGCTCCGGAGGCCGGCGACGTGCCGGCTGCTGCCGGCTACACCGAGCGGGCGCTGTACGACCTCGATGCGGATCCGTACGAGCTCGACAACCTGATCGACAGCGTCAACCACCAGGAGGTCGCGGCAGGGCTGCGGGCGCGGCTCGTCGACGAGATCGCCGCGATCGAAGGGCAGTCCGTGACGGTGGCGCCGTACCCGGAGCCTCGGGATCGCGGGCGGTTTCCGGAGACCACCGTCCGGCGGCTGAAGCTGGACGGGCGGCGGCTGGAGTAGGTGCGTCTCCAATGTTTGGAGACGGCCCCGGGCGGGCTTGATGCCTCGGTCCGGGGCCGTCCGGCGCCTCTGCCGACTACGACGCGGCCGGTGCCTCTTCCGGTTCCGCCGGGGCCGCTGCCGACGGCTCGGCGGTGAGGTGCGCGACCAGCTCGCCGACCTGGCCGCGAGCCCGGGCCATCGCCACGTGGTCGATGTAGTCCCTGGACTCCACGATCAGCCCGTCGCGCACCCGGAGTACGAAGATTGCCGGCGCCCGGAACGGCTCACCGGTGGCGAGGATCGTCCCGGCGTACTCGAACTCGGCCACGATCACCTCCGGATCGGTCGTCCGGTGCACCCGGATGTTGTCCGGCTGCAAGCGCACCACCTCGGTGACCCGCGGGCCGACGCCGCCGAAGTGCTCGCGGAGCGCGTCGCGGCTGAGCAGCGGACGGTCGCCGTACGGGTTCATCGGATGCCGTACGTCGGTCTGCTCGGCGTAGAGCGCCGGCAGGACGGCGAAGTCCCGATCGGCGACGCCGTGCACCAGCTTCAGGAAGACCTCTTCAGGAGTCATCAGGTTCCTCACGGAGATTAAACGGAGTGACTACTATCGAATATACGGAGTCATGACTTCGTTTACAACCGGGTAACGGTTCGACGCGTCTTCTAGGCTGAGGGCGACGGAGGGGAGCTGGGCGTGCGAGCAGACGCGCGGGACAACCGGGCCAGGATCATGACCGCGGCGGACGATGTCTTCGGGCGGTCGCCGGGCGCGTCCACCGACGACGTGGCGAAGCTGGCCGGGGTCGGGATCGCGACCGTGTTCCGGCATTTCGCGACGAAGACCGAGCTGCTCGAGGCCGTCCTGACGCTACGCCTGGAGCGGCTCCGGGACCGGGCGCTCGAGCTGGCCGGGAGTGACGACCCGGGGGTGGCGTTCTTCGAGTTCTTCACGCAGGTGGTGTCCGAGTCGGCGTCCAAGCTGGCGATCGGCGAGGCGCTGATCGCGTCGGGCGCGGACGGCGGCGAGGAGGCCCGGGCGGCCGGCCGCGGGATGCGGGAAGCGTTCGATTCGCTCCTGAAGGCCGCACAGAAGGCCGGCGCGGTGCGGGCGGACGCCGAGTTCCCCGAGGTCTACGCGCTGCTGATCGGCGCGTCCCGCGGCGCGACCGCGGCGAATCTGGACCCGGACACCCGCGACCGGATGCTCGCCCTGGTGTACGACGGCTTGAAACCGCGCCTGTGAGACGTCGCTGGCGATCCTGGTCGCGTCCGCGCCGGACCCTGGTGTCGCTCGCGCTCGCGATCGTCGTGCTGGTGGTCGCGCCTCTTGGCACCTACGCGATCTCACTGCGGGTACAGTTCGCCGGCGATCCGACCGCGCGGACCCGCAACCAGGACGCGTTGTGGCTGGGTCACGCCTGGGTCGACGGCCGCAAGACGGCGGCCGACGTCACCGCGCTCGCCCAGCGGCTGCAGGGCACCGGGATCCGCGATCTGTACGTCCACACGGGTCCGCTGGAACACGACGGTTCGTTGCCGTTGGCAAAGGTGTCGCCGAAGGCGCGGTGGTTCGTGGACACGGTACGGGCCGCCGCTCCCGGCGTACGCGTGCAGGCCTGGCTCGGTGACGTCGTACGGCCGGGCAAGGATCCAGGGATGAACCTCGACGATCCGATGGTCCGCAAACGAGTCGTCGAATCGGCGGCAGCCGTTCTGCGGCAGGGGTTCCAGGGCATCCACTACGACTTCGAGCCGGTACGGTCCGGGTCGAAGGGTTACCTCGCGGTGCTCGACGAGACGCGTGCGCTCGGTACGACGTTGTCCGTCGCGGCGGCGCAGATCGACCCGCTCTGGCTGCTGCACCTGATCCCGATCGACAAGTGGTGGTCGCAGGACTACTTCCGTCAGGTCGCCGAACGCGTCAACCAGATCGCCGTCATGTCGTACGACACCGCCATGCCCCTGGAGTCCTTGTACGGCGGGTACGTCGCCAAGCAAACCACGCTGGCGCTACAGGTCACTCCCCCGACGACGGACCTGCTCATGGGACTTCCGGCGTACTGGGAGAACAACCCGTCCCACTGGGGCAACGCCGAGACCGTCGCCGCAGCAGTCCGCGGCGCTCGGCTCGGTCTGGGCGACTCACCCCGCCAGAACTTCGGCCTGGCCCTGTACGTCGACTTCGCCGCCACCGACAACCACTGGACCGCCTACCGCGACGGCTGGTGCCCCAAGCCCTAGAAGGCGCTCCAGCGCACCGCCGCGAGGACCAGAGCGCAGACGGCGACAAAGGCAGCGTTGATCAGGAGAACCGGAGTGGGGCGCCGTACGACGGGCTGGTCCGGCAGGCCGGTGTGCGAGCGGAGCCGGAGCGTCTCGAACACGGCAGCGACGTTGGCCCGTTCGTTCTCGGCGATACCGCCGACCACGTGGTAGTCGTCACCGGCTTCCAGGCTTATTGCGTCCTTCTCGACCTCCACGGCCTGGACGGATCGCCAGAGCAGTGGCCGGTCCAGCAGTGAGCCGCCGCGAACCCACAGGCCCGCAGCGGTAGCTGTCACTCGGTAGAACACCTGCGAACCGATCCAGTACACCTGTTGTGCACCGATCAGGATCGCCAGGAACGCGCCGAACCACTCGTCCCACGACGCCAGGAGTCCAATGACGACCGGCCCGGCGATCAAGACGGCAATCAGCGCCGGTCGCGTCCACCACGGCGTGGGCTCGAGCGGCACCTGCCACGGCAGCGTCGGCAGGTCCTGAGCGGGTTCTGGCGCGTCCGCCGGCGACTCTGGTGTGTCCTCCGCCTCGTCGTCGTCCGTAGGCAGTACCTCGTGCGTCTCCGTGCGCCACGGCAGCCGGCGCGGCGCACGGAACGGCGCGAGCGGCCGTAGTACCTGGCGGCTGTACAGGATCGTCGGCCAGCTTCCCTCGATCAGGTCGCCGACCAGTAGCGCCTCCCCGCAGTACCGGCGCAGCGTCTCCTCCCACTCCCGCCTGAGCTTGGCCGGCGCATCAGCACTCTCGTCGTCCAGCGCCGAGAACGCATCCAGCAGCCGTATGTCGCTGTCCTCGTCGTCGAGCTCGGTGTCCAGAAACCCCAGCAGCACTGCGTTGTCGGCCGACCGGATCGCGAACGTCGACGACGCGGCCGGCTCGATACGAATCGGCAGGCCCTGTCCGCTCCATGGGGTGCGCGGGCGGGACCTTCGGAGGTGGACGTCCCGCAGTACGAACAGGAGCGCCAGTGCCCATGCTCCGACAGCCACCGTGTACCAGTAGGTGTTGTCGGCGAGCTCCGCGCGCAGCCGGATCCACTGTGAGTCGGCCGGGTCGACCAGGACCGGTACCTGTGCACCTGTGGGGTAGTCGCCCATGACGGAGACCTCGTGGGTCATGCCGTCAGGCAACCGCAGTACGAGGTCGCCGTCGTCGTTCACACCGGTCGACACGGCAGTCTGCTCGACGGCACGACGTACATGCGCCTCTTCACGCTGATCCTGCCAGTGCATCAGGCCGAGCGCTGCGGCCCCCACCAGCACCAGCGCGCCCGCCACGAGCAGCCGGCTGGTCACTCCGACTGTTGGGGCCGGCGGCACGTGTACCGGTTGCCGTGGAGGTCCTGCTGCGACAGACCGTTGGCGACGGCGGCTTGTGTACAGCCAGGCGAGCAGTACCGCACACAGCGCACCGTAGACGGTCCAGGCGATCCGCGCTTCGCTCACGTCGTCGTACAGCAGGTCCAGGACCATGAAGAGCAGACCCGCCACGGCCGCGAAGACCGGCTGCCACCACAACAGGACGATCGCTGCGAAGCAGGCGGTCATAGCCAGCGAGAACGTACGGTCCGGGCCGCAGATCGTGGGGTCGTCCACCGAACACGGCCTGTCGTCACCGATCAGCGACACCAGGACCGCCCCGAGCCACGCCAGCGGCAGCAGCCAACGGTACAACCAGCTCGGCACAACGCTGCCGACCCAGCGGGCCGCGAGATCCTCTGTCATCGGAGTTCCCCCTCCAAGGTTTGGAGAGAACTCTAAGGTCAGCGGGCGCGGTCCACGCGGCCCTCGTCCCAGACGGGCTCGTCCGGTTCGTAGACGGAGCCGTCGGCGCCGAAGACCAGGTAGCGGTCGAAGCCGCGGGCGAACCAGCGGTCGTGGGTCACGGCGAGGACCGTGCCGTCGAAGGAGTCCAGGCCCTGCTCCAGCGCCTCGGCCGACTCGACGTCCAGGTTGTCGGTGGGCTCGTCGAGCAGGAGCAGGGTCGCGCCGGACAGCTCGAGCAGGAGGATCTGGAAACGTGCCTGCTGACCACCTGACAGGCTGTCGAAGGTCTGCTCCGCCGCATGGGCCAGCTCGTACCGGTCCAGCTTCCGCGACGCCAGCTCCCGCCCCATGCCCTCACGGTGGTCGTCACCGCGGTGCAGGATCTCCAGCAACGTCCGGCCGACCAGCTCCGGGTGCTCGTGGGTCTGGGCGAACCAGCCGGGACGCACACGTGCCCCGAGCTTGGCGTTGCCCGTGTGCGCGACAGGCGCGATCTGTACGTCGCCGATCGGCTGGTGCTCCACGTCCGGATCCGAGCCACCGTTGGCGAGCAGCCGGAGGAAGTGCGACTTCCCGGACCCGTTCGACCCCAGTACTGCGACGCGTTCGCCGTACCAGACCTCCAGATCGAAGGGCTTCATCAGCCCGGTCAGCTCGAGCCCCGTGCACACGACGGCCCGCTTACCCGTGCGGCCACCGGTGAGGCGCATGCTGACCTTCTGCTCGCGCGGCAGGGCCTGTGGCGGCCCGGCCTCCTCGAACTTGCGCAGCCGGGTCTGTGCGGCCCGGTACCGCGACGCCATGTCGGAGTTGTACGCCGCCTTCTGCTTGTACATCAGCATCTGTGCGCGCAGCTTGGCGTGCTCCTCGTCCCAGCGCTTGCGCAGCTCCTCGAAGCGCTCGAAGCGGTGCCGCCGAGCCTCGTGGTACGTCGAGAAGCCGCCTCCGTGCGTCCACGCACTGTTGCCGGCCGCACCGAGCTCTACTGTGACGATCCGGGTAGCGGTGTTGGCCAGGAGCTCCCGGTCGTGGCTGATGTACAGGACGGTCTTGTCAGAGTTCCGCAGCTGCTCCTCGAGCCACCGCTTCCCCGGTACGTCGAGGTAGTTGTCCGGCTCGTCCAGGATCAACACCTGATCCGGCCCGCGCAGCAACGCCTCCAGCACCAGGCGCTTCTGCTCGCCACCGGACAGTGTCTTCACCTCACGCCAGCGGCAGCGGTCGAACGGGATGCCCAGCGCGGCCGTCGTACAGACGTCCCAGAGGACCTCGGCGTCGTACCCGCCGACCTCGCCCCAGTCGGCCACCGCCTGCGCGTACTTGAGCTGGGTCTTCTCGTCGTCGGCCTCCATCATCGCCAGCTCGGCCTTGTCCAGTTTGGCCGCGGCCTGCTGGATCGCGTCCGGTGCGACGCCCAGCAGCAGGTCCCGCACGGTCGACTCGTCCCGCACCGATCCGACGAACTGCCGCATCACGCCCAGCCCGCCGGAGCGGGAGATGCTGCCGCTGTGCGGTTTCAGGTCGCCGGCGATGATCCGGGTGAGCGTGGTCTTGCCGGAGCCGTTCGCCCCGACCAGCGCGACCTTCGCGCCGTCCCCGACCCGGAACGAGATGTCGTCCAGCAGCACCCGCCCGTCCGGCAGCTCGTAGCCGACACCAGCGACATCCACGTGACCCATCCCTGTAGTCTGCCGGGCTGCCTCCCGGGATGCGAACAGATATCGTTTGAGGGCTGTTGACCGAAGCCGCGCCGGACGAGGAGTTGCTGGGATGCACGGGGAAGCCGATTTCGAGCGGGTCGACGCCGAGGTCCGCGACCTCGCGCTGCGCCTGAACGGTGCCGACCCGGCGGTCATCGCGGCGGAGAGCGCGCGGCTTCGCGAGCTCGCCGAGCAGATCGAGGACGAGCTGTGGCGCAGCCGGGCGATCTCGCGCGCGGAGCGGCTCCCGGCGCTTGCCGGTGGACCGCAGGGCGGGAGCAGCCCGCAGTTCCGGTCCGCGGAGGCTCTGGTCGCGCAGGGCATGTCGTTGGAGACCCCGGCGGCCGAGCGCCTGGCCGAACTGCGGGGCCTCAGCGAGCAGGTCGCCGTACTCGCTCAGCAGGCACCGCCGCGGGAATCCGGCGCGATCCTGCGGATGAACAACAGCCTGCTCCGGCAGATCTCGCGACTCGAAGCGGTCGATGGCGACCGCTAAGACCGGCGCAGCGGTCGACCCGAGGTCCCAGGAGTACGCCTGGGTCCGGGCGATCATCGAGCTGGTCGAGAAGAACACTGGGCAGTCGAGCCGGTGGAACGGCAAGCTGCACCTCGAGGAGGGCGACGCCCTCGGGACGGCGCACGCCGACGGCACCATGACCGTCAGCGACGCGAAGGTGCTGCAGCCGCTGCGGCGGGCGTTCGCCGGGGAGCAGCTGTCCGACAACGAGCAGTTCCAGCTCCGGGACGCCCTCGTCACGCTGACCCACGAGAGCCTGCACCTCGCCGGCAACATCGGGCACGTCGACGAGCACGGGCACGTGCAGTACACGAACTCCGACGTCGCGTTCGAGGAGGGCCTGACCGAAACCTGGGCACAGCAGAACGTCGACCATGCGATCTACGCGCTCGGACTGGACCGTCAGTACCCGGGTCTGGTCAATCAGCCCGCTGTGGACGCCTACCCCACGCTGCAGGCGGCCAGCAACAAACTGGTCGCCGGCGTCGCGACACTGGCCGAGCTGCGCGAGACCGAGGTCGTACGGCGGATGCAGGCGACGCCCTGGCACGAGCGTTTCGACGTACTCGCGGACGTGGTCATCGAGAACCGGATGGACCAGCTGACCGGTCCCGCGAAGGACGCCGTACGCGCGGAGCTCGTCAAACCGCTCCGCGAGGAGTTCGGCAAGCTGATGGCGGTGCAGGGGGACACCTCCCTCGACTACGCCACCAAGGCTCACGAGGGCTCCCTGATCGGCGGCCAGGCGCTGGCGTCCTTCAGCCAGGCCCTGAACGACGCCGAGAACATCCACGGCCACACCACCGACCCCGGCGACCACCAGTGGCCGGCACCGGCCGCCGCCCAGTGGCAACCACCGAAGCTCGCCTTCCCGGCGCCGCAGGCCGCGGCCGCACCCCAGGCGCCCGCCACACAACCCATCCCGGCGCCCGCAGCAACCCAACCGCCAAACAACCAGTGGTGGAACCAGCCTCCGCACCAACCGCCTGGTCCCAGCCAACCCCAAGCCACCCAGCAATGGTGGCCACAACAGCCACCACAAACCGCCGGCCAGCAACCGCCACACGCCCAACCACCACAGGCAAACCCGTGGCAGCAACACACACCCGGCCCACAGACCCCGCAGCAGCAGACCCAGCAACCGCCGCAGCAGGTTGTAGTTGCCCCCAACACACAGCCCGCCTGGCAACAGCCGGCCGGCCACCAGCCTCAACCACCGGCGGCCCCGCACACACCACACCAGCCCTGGGCCCAGCACCCACAGCAAACCCAGGCGTGGCAACCACCCACACCACCGCAGACATGGCAGCAGCCCCCGCCACCCCACACACAACAGACGCCCGCAGGTCAGCAAACCCCATACAACCACCCGCACCAGCCAGCAGCCCACGCACAAACCTGGCCAGCCCAGCCGCAGGCGTGGCAACCGCCCGCACCCCAACAACCCCAGGCATGGCAACACCCCACCCAAGCAGCCGGCCAGCAGGGAACTCAGCAGGCCTGGGCGCAACACCCGCAGCACAACCAACAGCACCAGCCCACGGCTCACCTACCCCAGTCGTGGCAGCAACCCGCACAAGCCCAACCACCACAGACACCCAGCCCACAGACAGCTCAGCAGGCCTGGGGACAGCAGGCGCACAACCAGTCCCAGCAACCGCAGCAAGCGCAGAGCTGGCAACCACCAGCCCAGCCGCAGCAAGCGCAACAACCACAGGCCTGGCAGCAGCCCACACAAGCCCAACCACCGCAGACGGCCAGTTCGCAGACGGCTCAGAACGCTCAGGCGTGGCAGCAGACGGCGTACAACCAACCGCCGCAGGCTGCGGGGCCGCAAGCTCAACCACAGCAGTCGGCCAGTCCGCAGGGAGCTCAACAGGCGCAGGGGTGGCAGCAACCCGCACAAGCTCAACCCCAGCAGGCCGCCGGTCTGCAGGCGGCTCAGCAGGCCTGGGGACAGCAGGCGCACAACCAGACCCAGCAACCCGCGGCCCAGCAAGCACAGCAGGCGCAGACCTGGCAACCACCAGCGCAGCCGCAGCAAGCGCAACAACCGCAGGCCTGGCAGCAGCCCGCACAAGCCCAACCACCACAGACAGCCAGCCCGCAAGCGACCGGACAGCAGGCGCACAAACAGACCCAGCAACCCGCAGCCCAGCAACCACAACACGCACAGGCCTGGCAACCACCTGCCCAGCCGCAGCATGCGCAACTACCGCAGGCGTGGCAGCAGCCCACACAAGCCCAACCACCACAGACAGCCAGCCCGCAGGCGGCTCAGCACGCCCAGGCGTGGCAGCAGGCCCCACAAGCTCAGCCACAGCAGTCGGCCAGTCCACAGGCGGCTCAGCACGCCCAGGCGTGGCAGCAGGCCCCGCAAGCTCAGCCACAGCAGTCGGCCAGCCCGCAGGGGGCTCAGCAGGCGCAAGGGTGGCAGCAGGCTCCGGCGCAACAGGCTGGCGGTCCGCAGGTGGGGCAGCAGATGTGGGGGCAGCAGACGGCGTACAACCAGCCGCAGCAGGCTGCGGCTCCGCAAGCTCAGCAGGGGCAGGCGTGGCAGCAACCGGTTCAGGGGAACGGGTGGCAGCAGGGGGCTGGTGGTGTGCGGCAGGACGGGGCGAGTCGGGCCGCGGGGTCGCAGGGGCGCGATGGACAGGGCCAGGGCGGGCAAGGGCAGGGCGCGCAAGGGCAGGGTAGGCAGGATGGGGTTGGCGACCTGCGGAAGTTTTTGGGGCAGGGGGATGCTCGGATGGTGGGGGCTGCGGGGCGGGGGGATGCTCGGGTCTCGGAGGCTGTGGGGCGGGCGGTCGGCGGGGAGCGGGCGGTTGGTGAGGGGCGTGCCACTGGTGAGGGGCGGGCAGTTGGTGAGGCGCGTGCT
>DASXXB010000276.1:0-16420 GCA_036503355.1 Kribbella sp.
GGCAGCCAGACCGCCCAGAACGTGTTGGTGAGGTTGGCGTGCACCAGCGGGAGCTTGAGCACGGTCAGGTACAGCGGGACCAGTGACACGATGTGCGGGACGAACAGCGTCGCCAGGATCAGCGCGGAGAGTAGTGAGCCCCAGCGTGGCCGTAGGACGCTCAGCACGTAGCCGGCCGTCGTACAGACGATCAGCGAAACGACCGCAGTACCTGCCGCGATGTAGGCGGTGTTGCCGAGGTAGTAGCCGATGTGACCCTGCTGCCACGCGGTAGCGAGGTTCTGCCACTGCACCTGGCCGGACGGGAACCAGCCGAGCGGTGAGCGGATGCTGTCCTGCGTCGGCGAGATCGCTGCCTTGAGCAACCACAGCATCGGACCGAGACCTGCGATCAGCAGGCCGATCAGTACGAGAACCTGTCCGATGACGAACGGCACCCGTACTCGCGTGAGCCTCCGATCGGCGTCCGAGAGCGCACCACGCTCGTGACTCATTCAGTACTCCAACCACGAGTAGCCAGCTGGAAGACAGCGGACAGTACGGCGAGCGCTATCGCCAGGAGAACGCTCAGCGCGGTAGCGGCGCCGTAGTCCCCGTTGACGAAGGCGTAGTTGTAGATGAGCAACAGAATCGTCATCGTCGACCCCTGTGGTCCGCCGCCGGTGAACAGCAGCGGTTCGGTGAAGAGCTGCATCGTCCCGATCACCTGGAGCAGCAGCATCAAGAGCAGCACGCTGCGCAGATGCGGCAACATCACGTGCCACACCCGCCGTACGACGCCTGCACCGTCGAGCTCGGCCGCTTCGTACAGGTCTGCGCGTACGGACGTCAGTGCGGCGAGGTAGATAATCACGGCGTTACCCGCGCCGGCCCAGGTCGCTTCCAGCACGATCGACGGCATCGCAGATGAGGGACTGTCCAGCCATGGATACGGTCCGAGCCCGACAGCGCCAAGGATCGTGTTGAACATCCCGCTGGGCGACGGATCGTAGAAGAACCGCCAGAGCAGGATGGCGACCACGGGCGGCGTGATGACGGGCAGGTACGCCAACGTGGTGTACAGCCAGGACTTGCCCCGCAACTCGGACAAGAACATTGCCAGCAGCACCGGTACCGGGAAGCCGAACAGCAAGGCCAGCAAGGTGAACCAGAGCGTGTTCAACGCGGCTTGACCGACGCCAGGATCGGTCAGCACGTACCGGAAGTTCTCCAGCCCGACCCACTTCACCGGATCGACCAGGTTGGTCTGCTGCACGCTCATCACGAGGCCCTTGACGATCGGGCCCCACGAGAACACCAGGAAGACCAGGAGCACCGGTAGCGCGAACAGCACTGCCGGTACCCCGTTGCGCAGACGGCGGAGCAAGTCAGCGCCCGAGCTTGGCATTCACGGTGCCGGCGGCCTTGCTGAGCAGCGCCGGCACGTCCGCCTTCTCGTTGCCCAGAACGGACTGCACCACCGGGTCGAGCGCGGCGTACACCTCCTGAGCCTTCACCGGCGGCTCAGGGATGATCTTCTGCCCGGCGGCGACCTTCGTGTACGGCGCGAAGTTCTCCAGCGGCACATTGACGTACGGCTTGATCCAGCCCTGGTACGTCGAGTACTGGTCGGCCGCCACCACCGGCAGACCCGGTACGCCGACCGGCAGCTTCGCGGCGACACCGTTCTTGGCGCTTTGCACCGCGGCGTCCTGGTTCACGAACTTGTTCAGGTAGGCGAACTTGATCCACTTGATCGCCGCCACCTTCTCGGCGTCCGTCGCGTTCGGGCTGACGATCTGGACGCTGCCACCGCTGAGCGTGCCGTGGTCGCCGCCCTGCTGCGGCATCGGCCCGATCCCGAACGCCGACGACTTCAGGCCGTTGGTCTGCACCAGCGTGCGGTAGGCATCCGGTGCCGACATGAACATGCCGATCTTGCCCGCCGCGAACGCCTTGGAGATGCCGTCGATGTCGTAGAGCACCGCCTGCCCCATGGACTTGTCGACCCACTTCATGTCGTGCAGCAGCTGCAGCGCGGCCCGCGACGGCGCGTCGTCGAAGGACGCCTTGCTGCCGTCCTCGTTCTCGATCGAGCCGCCGAACGCGTACGTCTGGGTGGTGAACATCCAGCCGCCGGTGTTCTTCGTGGTCATCTGTGCGTAGCCGGCCTGACCGGTCTTCTGCGCGATCTGCTTCGCGTCCGCCCGCAGTTCGTCCCACGTCGCCGGCGGTTTGTCCGGGTCCAGACCCGCCTTCGTGAACAGGTCGCGGTTGTAGACCAGGCCGACCGAGTACGCGGCGGTCGGTACGGCGAACACGTTGCCGGACCGGTCCTGGGCGATCTTCAGGACGTTCGGGTTCAGGTCGTCCATCAGGCCGTCGTCCTTGAGCGCCTTGGTCAGGTCGGCGACCTGCTTGCGCGCGATCAGGCCCTGCGGCTCGGTGAACGGGACGTTCAGGACGTCGGGCAACTGCCCGCCGGCCGCCTGCGCCTGGAACGTGGTCGGGTCCCACAGGGTCTCGACCGGGTTCAGCTTGATGTCCGGGTTGGCCTTCTGGAAGTCGGCCACCTTCTGGTCGAACTGCGCCCGGTTGGCGGCATCCGAACTCGGCGGACGGTCACCGACCGTGATCGTCACCTGCCCGGCGGACGTCGCACCGCCACCGGCAGCACCACCCGAGGACGGCGCACTGGAGCAGGCCGCCAGCAGGAGCGGCACGGAAAGCCCTGCAGCACAACGGATTGCAAACCTGTTCATCGGAACTCCTCTGCGCGGATAGCGGTCGGCAGGCCGACCGTTCCGCACGGTAGCGCAACCGCTTTCGCAAACACCAGACCTCGCGCGAAACTGCTTTCGCAACAATTCGGCGTCGAAGCCTGCCGCCGCGGATCCCGGCGGTCGTTCGACGGTGGGGTTGTCCCCCGGTCGATCCGGTGGAAAGCCCCATACCGGCGGGGCGCAGGCCGAACCCAATCTCCTGGCATGAACGCACTCGCCGCCACGCTGACCACCCTGATGATTGCCTCCGGCACCAATTTCCCGAACGCCGAACTACTGCAGCTCGTCACCGGCGGAACGGCCTCGTCCGCACTGCTCGCCGTCGACGGACGACGTGCCGCGGCCGGGGACGCCGTACCGTCGGGATACTTCCGGATCGGCAGCGTCACCAAGACGTTCGTCGCCACCGTCGTACTGCAACTCGTCGACGAGGGCCGGGTCCGGCTCGACGACCCGATCGGCCGCTACCTGCCGGGCCTGGTCCCCGACGGAGAACGGATCACCGTCCGGCAGCTGCTCAACCACAGCAGCGGCATCTACGACTACGCCCACGACGCCGGGTACTCGACGAACCGCTGGCGCGGCGCGGACCGGTTCCGGCACTACGAGCCGGAGGAGCTGCTCGCCGTCGCGTTCCAGCATCCGCCGTACTTCGGGCCCGGCGCCGGCTGGCACTACTCCAACACCAACTACGTGATCGCCGGCCTGCTCATCGAGAAGCTGACAGGGCGGCCGTACGGCGCGGAGATCCGCCGGCGTGTCCTCGATCCGCTGAGGTTGACGCGGACCAGCGTGCCGGGCGATCGGCCCGGTCTGCCGCAGCCGCATGCGCGCGGGTACGCCGAGGTCGACGGCCGGCTCGTCGATGCGACGCTGATGAACCCGTCCCTCGACGGCGCCGCCGGCGAGATGATCTCCACCACCGGCGACCTGAACAGGTTCTTCGACGCCCTGCTGGGCGGGCGCCTGCTCAGCGCCGCGACACTCGCCGAGATGCGGGGCTACGTCTCCGCAACCCCGCTCTTCGACTACGGACTGGGGCTGCAGCGCTTCCACCTGCCGTGCGGCAAGGCGGTCGAGGGCCACAGCGGCGAGTTGCTCGGGTACACGACGTACTCGCTGCACGGCACGACGATCGACACCACGCTGTCGTACAACCCGCTGCCGAACACCGATCCGGCCGCGACCCTGTTCTCGCTGTTCGGGAGGATCTACTGCTGATTGTCGAGGATGACCGAGCGGGTGAGGCTGCGCGGCTGGTCGGGGTTGAGGCCGAGGGCGAGGGACTTCGCGACGGCGACGCGCTGGGCGACGACGAGCGACGCCATCGGGTCCAGGTCCCCGTGGTGGACGACCGTCGCGCCGGTGGCGGCGACGTCGTCGACGAGGTCCGCCGGCGGCTCGCCGAAGATCCAGACGCCGCGGCCCGGCTGGGCGATCGCGATCGGGCCGTGCCGGTAGTCCATCGCCGGGTACGCCTCGGTCCACGCCGACGCGGCCTCACGCTGCTTCAGCGCGGCCTCGTGCGCGAGCCCGACGGTCCAGCGCGTACCGACGTACGTGACCTGCTCGAGCTTGGCGAGCTCGTCGACGTCGACGGCCAGTGCGGTCTGAGCGTCCGCAGCGGCCTTCGTCAGGTCCTCGCCGAGCGACGCGCGCAGCAGCGCCAGCGTGGTGGTCGCGAACCGGGTCTGCACGACGGACTGCTCGTCGGCGAAATCGAGCAGGATCGTGTGGTCGGCCAGCTCGACGATCGGCGAGTCCGCGGTGGCGGTGATCGCGATCGTCGGTACGTCGGTGGCGCGGATCAGGTCGAGTACTTCGGTGGTCGTCCCGGAGCGGCTGATCACCACGATCGCGTCGTACGAACGACCGGCCGGGAACTCCGAGCCGGCGAACGCGTCGGTCTCGCCCTGGCCGCGGTCCTCGCGCAGCGCGGCGTACGCCATCGCCATGAACCAGGAGGTGCCGCAACCGACGGCCGCCACCCGCTGACCGGCCTTCGGAAGCGCACCGCCGTACTGCGCGAAACCGTCCGAGACCTGTCGCCAGAGGTCCGGCTGAGTGGCGATCTCAGTGCTCACAAATGGCTGCTGGGTCATGTCGTCTCCGCACTTGTCATGGTCGAAACTGCTCGAACGTGATCGAATGGTGCCAACCAGCCACCACCGGGCTGACCGATTGTGTGAAGGAGGAGCCCCGGGTGAAGCGTTATGAACGCCTCAACACCTTGCTCGAGTCGCTCGCCGAAAAGGGCGCCATCGACGTCGACGAGCTCGCCGAGCAGTTGCACGTGTCCGCGGCCACGATCAGGCGTGATCTGGACCATCTCGGCAAGCAGCAGCTCCTCACCCGGACCCGCGGCGGCGCGGTCGCCAACGCGGTGTCGTACGACCTGCCGCTGCGCTACAAGACTGCGCGTTTCGCGTCCGAGAAGCAGCGGATCGCGCAGGCGGCGGCCACGCTGGTACGTCGCGGCATGGTGATCGGGATGAACGGCGGCACCACGATCTCCGAGGTGGCGCGGACGCTGGCCACCCGGCCGGAGCTGTCCGCGGAGCACGGCGAGCCCGCGTTCACGCTGGTGACCAACGCGCTGAACATCGCCAACGAGCTGATCGTCCGGCCGCACGTGAAGATGGTGCTGACCGGCGGCGTCGCACGGCCGCAGTCCTACGAGATGATCGGCCCGCTGTCGCACCGGATCCTGTCCGACCTGTCGCTGGACATCGCCTTCATCGGCGTCGACGGGATCGACGAGACCGGCGCCACCGCGCACCACGAGGGCGAGGCGAACATCAACCAGCTGATCGTCAGCCGGGCCGCGAAGGTGGTCGTGGTGGCCGACTCCTCCAAGCTCGGGCAGCGCGCCTTCGCCCGGATCTGTGAGCTGAGCGAGATCGACACGCTCGTCACCGACGCCCAGGCCGACGAGAGCCAGCTGGGCGTCTTCAAGGAAGCGGGCATCGACGTCATCCGCGCCTGACCCCAACTCAACACACCTCCCTCACCAGGTGAGCCACGTCTCGATGAGACGATCATATCTGATCAGGGCAAGCTTGTTATGAGCAGGAGTGCGCAACCTCAGCGCGTGCAGCACGGAAAGCGGACTTCCAACCGCTAGGCTCTGACTCAGCATGGGTACCGCAGCCGCACATCACGCAGCCGACCACTGGGAGGACGCCATCGCCACCGGCATCGACCCGACGTCCTGGGCGTACGCCGAGGACTACACCGGTGAGGACGAGGTCGTCACCGGTGCGCGGGCGAGCGCCGCGGACAGCGGTGTCGCCCCGATCGGCCCGGGCGCGGCCGCCGCGCTGAGCCTGCTCGCCGCCGGCGCGGGCGCCAAGGCGGTCGTCGAGATCGGCACCGGGACCGGCGTCTCCGGCCTCGCGCTGCTGCGCGGGATGCGCGCCGACGGCACACTCACCACGGTCGACATCGACGCGGAGAACCAGCGGCTGGCCCGCAAGACGTTCCTGGACGCCGGCGTCGCGTCGAACCGGTTCCGCCTGATCGCGGGCGCCGGGCTGGACGTCGTCACCCGGCTCACCGACGGTCACTACGACCTGGTCTTCTGCGACGCGGACCGTCGCGAGAACACGGCGTACCTGCACGAAGCTCTGCGTCTGCTCCGCCCCGGCGGCCTCGTCGTGTTCGCGGGCATCCTCACCGGCGGCCGCGTCGCCGACCCCGCCCGCCGCGACGCCGACACCATGGCCCTGCGCGACCTGATCCGCGCCGTCCGCGACGACGACGACCTGGTCTCCGCCCTCCTCCCCACCTCCGAGGGCCTCCTCACCGCCGCCAAACGCCTCCAGTAACTGCTACCCGGTGAGGCGGGTCAGTTCGGTGGTTACTTCGTGCCAGGGGTCTGACTGGGGGTCGATCAGTTCGTAGTGGGCGCAGTGGTCGATGCGGTGGTAGTGGGCTGTGGGGTGGGCGGCGAAGTACGAGTCGGACAGGGCTATCGGGACGCGGGTGTCGTTGATGCCGTGCAGGATCGTGACGGGGGCGATCGAGGCGGGGAGGTGGACCGGGTCCAGGTCGTTGCGTACGCCGCCGCCGATGAAGTCCTGTACGGCGCCGTTGTCCAGCATCTGCTGGTCGGCCGCGAGCAGGTCGGCCACCGGAGCGAGAGCCACCACGGCGCGCAGCCGCACCGGGTTGAGAGTCGAAGCAGCCCACAACGCCAGCTGACCGCCGGCGGAGTGCCCCATCAGCACGTAGCCGGCGTGGACGTCCACCAGGTCCGGCAGCGCGTCCAGCGCCGTACGGATGTCAGACGTGGTCACATCCGGGTCACCGGGCTCGCGGCGGTACTCCAGCGACACGACAGGCCAGCCGAGGTCCGACAGCGCGGCACCGAGCGAGCGCGCGTGCACCCGGTCGTACTCGGGCCGCCAGAAGCCGCCGTGCAGGAACACGACCAGCGGCCGATGCTCACGCCCGTGCCAGTAGTCGATGACCTGGTCCGCGTGGTCGCCGTACCGCAGCTCCTGGTCGGGGTCGGGCGCTTTGCGTGACAGTACCGACCGGTCCTCGCTCATCCAGGCCTCCCGAGGTAACGCAGGGCGTTCGCCGTCAGCAGCTTGTGCTGCTGCTCCGCGGTCAGGAAGCCGGCCTTCCGTACCACCTCCCCGACCGGCCGCTCACCCAGTGGATAGGGATAGTCACTGCCGACCAGAACGCGGTCTTCCCCCAAGGTATCGACAAGTAGCCGCAAAGGCGCTGATTCGAACACCACCGTGTCGACCAGGATCCGGTCCAGGTACGTCGAGGGTGGATGCTGCGAGCAACCGCGGACGACATCGCCGCGCCGGTGCCACGCGTTCTCCAGCCGGCCGAGCCAGAACGCGAAACTCCCGCCCCCGTGGGCGAAACAGATCCGCAGGCTCGCGGGCAGGGCGTCGAAGGCACCGCCGAGGATCATCGCCAGCAGCGACAGGTGCGTCTCGGCCGGCATCCCGGTCAGCCAGCGCGCCATCCACCGGTCCAGCCGCGGCCCGCCCGGCATGTCCCACGGGTGCACGAGAACCGGCGTACCGGTCTCCGCGCAGTGGTTGAGGAAGGCAACGATCCCGGCGTCGTCGAGGTCCTTGTCGCCGACGTGGTTGCCGATCTCGACACCCACGTGCCCGTTCGCGCGGCTCCGGTCCAGCTCGGCGCAGGCGAGGTCCGGGTCCTGCAACGGCACCTGGCAGAACGTGACGAACCTCGGGTCGCCGGCCAGCGTCTGCAGCGTCAGGTCGTTGAAGATCTCCGCGAGCTTGACGGCCTGCTTGGCGGGCCGCTCGTAGGAGAAGAACACCGGCGTCGGCGACACCACCTGCAGATCGATGCCGTCGGCATCCATGTCGGTACGGCGGACCGCCGGATCCCAGGCCTGCGGCCCGATCGGACGGAACTCGGTCTGCCCGACCATGATCATCGCGGCCCGCTCGGAGTCGATCCGCAACCACGGCCACCCGTCCCCGCCACACGCCGCGGCCAGATCCGGCCACCCGCGCGGAACCAGGTGGGTATGGACGTCGACGGTCATTTACCCGGGTGCACGGTGCCGCAGTTCGGGCAGGTGCGGGCGTCCTCGCTCTCGTAGAACGCCTTGAACACCTGCGGCAGGTCCTCGACGATGTCGTTCACCTGGAGCTCGACCTCGTGCACGATGCCGTTGCAGTTGGCGCAGTACCAGCGGAACTTCTCCAGCGTGCCCTGTTCGCGGACCCGCTCGATCACCAGGCCGATCGAGTCCGCGTCGCGCTGCGGCGAGTGCGGCATGTTCCGCGGCAGCATCCACATCTCGCCCTCGTTGATGTCCACCCGGGCCGGTCCGTCGTCGGTCATCACGTCGACGTGCATCGTGCCCTTGATCTGGTAGAAGAACTCCTCGTACGGGTCGACGTGGAAGTCGGTGCGCTGGTTCGGCCCGCCGACCACCATCGTGATGAAATCGTCCCCGGTCGGGAACATCTGCTTGTTGCCGACCGGCGGCTTCAGCAGATGCTTGTTCTCCTCGATCCACTGCGGAAAGTTCGTCGACTCCAGGTTGACCATGCTTCTACTCCTCCTCCGAACGTTGCGGGCTGTGTCCTTCTGAGACGGCCGCAACAGCAGAAATCTCGATCAGCAGCTGGGGATGCGGCAGCTGATGTACTGCGACGGTGGTCCGGGCGGGCCCGGACTCGTCGAAGAATTCGGCGTACACCTCGTTGTACCCCTTGAAGTCGTTCATCGACACCAGGTACGTCGTCACGCTGACCAGATCCTCGAGCCCGGCCCCCACCGCCGACAGGACGTCCCGGATGTTCTCCAGCACCGCCCGCGTCTGCACCCGGATGTCCAGCTCGACCGTACCCAGCGCGTCCACCGAAGCCCCCGCGATCGAGTTGTCCACCCGCCGGCTCGACGTCCCCGACACAAACGCGAACCCGCCACTGACCTTCACATGCGGAAACCGCCCCCGCGGCACCGCCTTCCCCGGCACGACGGTCATGTCAGCTCCACGCAGACGTTGGTGGTTTCGGTGTAGAAGTCGAGGGAGTGGCGGCCTCCCTCGCGGCCGATGCCGGAGAGTTTGACTCCGCCGAAGGGGGTGCGGAGGTCGCGGAGGAACCAGGTGTTGATCCAGCAGAGGCCGACGTCCAGAGCGGCGCCGGCGCGGTGGGCGCGGCCGACGTCGCGGGTCCAGACGGTGGCTGCGAGGCCGTAGTCGCTGTCGTTGGCGAGTGCGTACGCCTCCTCTTCGGTGTCGAAAGGGGCGATGTGGCAGATCGGGCCGAAGATCTCCTCGCGGTTCGTCCGGGCGTCGGCCGACAGCCCGGTCACCACGGTTGGTTGCACGTAGCAACCACCGTCGCGGGCGTCGCCGAACGTCGGTACGCCGCCTCCGGTGAGTACGTCGGCGCCTTCGGCCCGGGCGAGGTCGTAGTACGTGAGGACCTTGTCGCGGTGCTGCTTGGAGATCAGCGGCATGTTCGTCGTCGCCTCGTCGGCGGGCCAGCCGTAGGTCAGCTCGGACGCGCGCGCGGCGAGCCGGGTGCAGAACTCGTCGAACACGGGCCGCTGCACGTACAGGCGCTCGGTGCACAGGCAGACCTGGCCGCCGTTGGTGAAGACCGAGCGCACCGATCCCTCGACGGCGTCGTCCAGCGAGGCGTCCGCGAAGATCAGCCCCGCGTTCTTCCCGCCGAGCTCGAAGGACACCGCCTTGACCCGGTCCGCGGCCACCTTCGCGATCGCCGTACCGGTCGCTGACTCGCCGGTGAACGTGATCGCGTCCACCCCCGGATGCCGGGTCAGGTACTCCCCCGCCGACGACGGCCCGAACCCGTGCACGAGGTTGAAGACACCGGGCGGTACGCCGGCCTCCGCCATCACCTCGGCGAGTACGGTCGCCGAGGACGGTGTCTCCTCGGACGGTTTCACCACGACCGCGTTGCCACAGGCGAGGGCCGGCGCGACCTTCCAGGTGAGCAGCAGCAACGGGAGGTTCCACGGTACGACGATCGCGACCACCCCGACCGGTTTCCGTACGGCGTAGTTCAGCGCCCGGCGCCCGTCGGGCAGGACGGTGGTGTACGACTCGGTCGGCACAGTGGTGGCGAAGTCCGCGAACGCACGGAAGTTCGCGGCGCCGCGCGGGACGTCCAGCGTCCGCGCCTGGCTGATCGACTTCCCGGTGTCACCGACCTCGGCCGCGACCAGATCCTCGAACCGCCGCTCGAGCCCGTCGGCGACCTTGCGCAACACCGCCGCCCGCTCCTGCTCACTGAACCGGCCCCACGGTCCGCTTAGAGCCGCCCGAGCAGCCCCCACCGCCGCATCCACCACACCGGCGTCCGCCTCGCACACGTCGAAGATCTGCTCCCCCGTCACCGGCGAAACCTTCGCGAACCGCGACTCGCTGTCCACGAAAGATCCGTCGACGAAATGCCGAAGCACCCCGACCGACGAGGGTTGCCCGGTCAGCAGGTCAGGCGACCACAGTGTCACGCCGCCCACCTCCCCAACAGCATTCGAAAGGGTTCATCGGTGGAGCCTTCGGCGGGCGAGGGTCACGAGCGTGGCGGCTGCTGCGACTGCGGTCGCGCCGAGCAGTTTGTGCTGGCGGCGGACTCGGCGTTGGACCTCGGCGTACGGCGTGGTGGAGAAGGAGACGAGCTCGTAGCGGGAGACGTAGGTGCCGGGCAGGAGTCGCTCCAACCCGTGCTCCACCCGCTTCTGCAGGCGGAAGACCGGTGAGGCGACCTTGTCGCGCATCTCGACGAAGTTCGCCAAGGCCATCTCCGCGATCGCCTCGGTGTTCTCACGCCGGCGCGCCTCGAACAGCGGCAGCGCCCGTGCCCACGAGCCGCCGGTGTCGTCCAGGCAGCGGTCCAACTCGACCACGTCCTCGAAGGCACAGTTCGCGCCCTGCCCGTAGAACGGCACGATCGCGTGTGCCGCGTCGCCGAGCAACGCCGTACGCCCGTGGGCCTGCCACGGCAGGGTGTGGACGGTCCCGAGGACACCGACCGGGTTGTTCAGGTAGTCGTCGACCAAATCAGGTGCCAGCGGCAACAGATCGCGGTAGTGCTCACGGAAGTGTTCTTCGATTCCGGCCGCCGTGGTCAGTGCGTCGAGCGCGCCGGACGGCCAGAACAGCGTGCAGGTGAAGGACTTGTCCGGGTTCGGCAGGGCGATCATCATCGACGTACCGCGAGGCCAGATGTGCAGCGCACCCGGATCCAGCGCGAAGTCACCGGACCTGGCAGGGATCGACAGCTCCTTGTAGCCGTAGTCGAGGAAGTCGACGTCCTCGGCAACGATGCCCTCGGCAAGCAGTTGCTCACGGACGGCGGACCCGGCGCCGTCGGCGCCCAGCACCACGTCGGCCGACACCGAGACCTTGCCGGACGGTGTCGCGAACACCAGCTGCCCGGCGGCGGAGTCCAGCTCCACCAACCGGTGCTCGAACTCGACCGACACACCGTCGGCCGCCGAGGCCGCCGACAACAGCGCGTTGTTCAGCGCACCCCGGCTGATCGAGTTGATCGCGCGCTCGCCGGACGCCGAGTACGCCTGGAAGTCGAGCGACCCGCTGACCGGATGGATCATCCGGCCCTTCATCGGCAGCGCGTCCGCCATCACCTCGTCGACCAGGCCGATCCGCCGCAGCGCGTCCAGCCCGCGTTCGGAGATCGCCAGGTTGATCGACCGCCCGCGTTCGGCCTGTGCGACGCGCGGATCCGGACGACGCTCGTACAGCGTCACCGAGAGCCCGCGCCGCGCGAGGAAGCACGCGAGCAGCGACCCCGTGAGGCCTGCTCCGACGATCGCGACCTTCATGGCATCACCTCGGTCAAGGCGGCACCGGCCCGCCAGCAGTCGTGGTACGTCGAGTAGAGCGGCACCGGCGCGAGCCGCAGTACGTCGGGCTCCCGCGCGTCGGCGATCACGCCGTACTCGAACCGCAACCGCCGCGACAGCGCGCCCGGCTGCTGAACACGCACCGACAGTTGCGCTCCGCGCCGCGCCGGATCGGCCGGCGTGATCACCTCGAACGCCGCGAGCAGCTCCGCAAGGTACGCCGTCAACCGCAAACTCCGCTCCCGCAGTACGTTGATCCCGATCTTGTCGAACAGCTCCAGCGACGTACGGACCGGGCTCATCGAGAAGATCGGCGGGTTCGACACCTGCCACGCGTCCGCGGTCGCGGGCGGCCGCGACTCCGGCGTCATCTCGAACCGGGTCGCCGCCTCGGTGCTCCACCAGCCCTCGAACCGCGGCCGGTCCCCACCGAGATGCCGCTCGTGCACGAAAGCACCGGCGAGCGCGCCGGGGCCTGAGTTCAGGTACTTGTACGAGCACCAAGCTGCGAAGTCCACATCCCAGTCGTGCAAGGACAACGGAACATTTCCCGCTGCGTGCGCGAGATCCCACCCGACGATCGCGCCGGCAGCGTGCCCGGCCGCGGTGATCGTGGGGATGTCCATCAGCTCCCCGGTCAGGTAGTTCACACCGCCAAGAAGTACGAGCGCCACGTCACTGCCCAACTGCTCGACGACATCCGCCGTCCGCAGACTGTCCTCCCCGGGCCGCGGGCGCAGCCGGATCACCGCATCGTCGGCGTCGTACCCATGGAACCGAACCTGCGACCGTACGGCGTAACTGTCCGACGGGAACGCGGCGTCCTCGATCACGATCCGATGCCGCGACGGCGTCGGCCGGTAGAACGACACCATCAAGAGGTGCAGGTTGACGGTCAGCGAGTTCATCACGACCGTCTCGCTCGGCAGTGCACCGACCAGCCGCGCCGCCGGGCCGGTCAGCAGCTCGTGGTACGGCAGCCAGGGCCGCGCCGCGTCCAGGTGACCTTCGACCCCGAGCGCGGCCCACGCGTCCAGGTCCTCGAGCAGCTCGGCACGGGTCGCCTTCGGGCGCAGGCCGAGCGAGTTGCCGGCGAAGTAGGCCACCTCGGGGTAGTCGCCACCCTGCGCCGGAGGTACGTCGAACAGCTCGCGGTGTCCCAGGTCCGCGGCATCGAGCTCGAGGGCCCCGGTCTCGGTCAGACGCTCGGTGCTCACCCCTCGGCGACCTCGTCGGCGGCGTCCGAGGCATCAGCGGCAGCCGTTGCGGCCTTCGGCGGCTCGATCAGCTGCCCCTTGCCGAGCACGGTGACGCCGCCCTTGGACACGGTGAACCCGCGCTCGCGGTCGTAGTCCGGGTCGACGCCGATCTCGACGCCGTCCGGGACCACGATGTTCTTGTCCAGGATCACGTTCTTCAGTACGACGTTCTTGCCGATCTTGCAGTTGTCCATGATCACCGAGTGCCGGATGTCCGCGCCGGCACTGACCACCACATTCGACCCGAGCACCGAGTGGTCCACATGCGCACCGGACACGATCGAGCCCTGGCAGACGATCGACTCGCCGACGGTCGCGTCGTCGGTGAACTTCGCGCCCGGCAACTGCGGGTGCGAGGTGAAGATCGGCCAGTCGTGGTTGTACAGGTTGAACACCGGCTGGATCGACACCAGGTCCATGTGCGCCTCGTGGTACGAGTCCAGTGACCCGACGTCGCGCCAGTACGAACGGTCCCGGTCCAGAGCGCCCGGTACGTCGTTCTCCTGGAAGTCGTAGACGCCCGCCTTGCCCTCGGCAACGAGCATCGGGACGATGTCGCCGCCCATGTCGTGCCGCGACGCCGGGTTCGCGGCGTCCTTGCGCAGCGCCTCGACCAGCACGTCCCGGCTGAACACGTAGTTGCCCATCGACGCGAACGTCTCGTCCGGCGAGTCCGGCAACCCGGGCGGGTCGGCCGGCTTCTCCAGGAACTCGTCGATCACGTGCCCGTCCGCGCCGGTCTTGATCACGCCGAACTCGGTCGCCTCCACCCGGGGCACCCGGATGCCGGCCACGGTAACGCCGTTCCCGCGCTCGATGTGCGCGGCGACCATCTGCGACGCGTCCATCCGGTACACGTGGTCGGCGCCGAAGACCACGATGTACTCCGGGTCCGCGTCGTTGATCAGGTTCATCGACTGGTAGATCGCGTCCGCGCTGCCCTGGTACCACTGCGGGCCGAGCCGCTGCTGCGCCGGGACACAGGTCACGTAGTTGCCGAGGAACGTCGACATCCGCCAGGTCAGCGTGACGTGCCGGTCGAGCGAGTGCGACTTGTACTGGGTCAGTACGCAGAGATTTCGATAGCCGGCATTGACCAAATTCGACAGCACGAAGTCGATGAGGCGATAACTGCCGCCGAACGGCACGGCCGGTTTGGCCCGGTCCGCCGTCAGCGGCATCAACCGCTTCCCCTCACCACCGGCCAGCACGATTCCGAGAACTCTGGGCGCCTTTGCCATGTCCGCACCTTAGCTCCGGATGCCCCGGTGCATAAGCGGGTGCGAGTGTCGCGACACTGTAAAGATGCCGATCCTCGTCGTTCCGACCGTTGCCGTTCACCGTTCGTTCCTCGCGGCCTGGGACGAGCTCGGTCCGGAGCAGGAGCGCTGGATGGGTGCCCGGTCGATCGTGGGCACCGAGGAGGACTGGACCCGCGAGCAGGCCGCGGACCCGGCCGAGTTCGCGCGGCTGGTGGCTGCCATCCGGCTGGAGGCCGAGCCGGAGACCGAGCTGGCAGCGGGCCTCGTCCACCAGACCGTGCTGTGGTTCGTCGACGGCGTCGAGTTCCTCGGCCGGCTCTCGATCCGACACGAGCTGACACCGGCGCTCACCGAGGTCGGCGGCCACATCGGGTACTGCGTCCGCCCGTCGGCGCGCCGCCGCGGGTACGCGACCCAGATGCTCGCCCAGTCGCTCCCGATCGCGGGCGCACTCGGGATCGACCCCGCGCTGGTCACCTGCGACGTCGACAACACCGGATCGCGCAAGGTGATCGAGGCCGCCGGTGGCGAACTGGAAGACGAACGACACGGAAAGCTGCGCTTCTGGGTGCCGACACACGTCCGTTGATGACCTATGGTCGGAGCTTATGAAGGTCGCCATTCTGACGCGTGAGTTTCCTCCGGACGTGTACGGCGGGGCGGGGGTGCACGTGGACTTCCTGGTCCGCGAGCTGCGCCGGCTGATCGACGTGGACGTGCACTGCATGGGCGAGCCCCGGCAAGGAGCGACTGCGCATTCCGAGGACGACCCGCGGATGCCCGCGGCCAACGCGGCACTGCGGATCCTCTCCACCGACCTGACGATGACCGCGGCCGTCGGCGACTCCCAGCTCGTGCACTCGCACACCTGGTACGCGAACATGGCGGGGCATTGGGCCAAGCTGCTGTACGACGTACCGCACGTCGTGACCGCGCACTCACTGGAGCCGCGGCGGCCGTGGAAGGCCGAGCAGCTCGGCGGCGGCTACCGGCTGTCGAGCTGGGCCGAGCGGACCGCCTACGAGGCGGCCGACGCGGTCGTCGCGGTCAGCCGCGGGATGCGCGACGACGTACTCGACTGCTATCCGTTGATCGATCCGGCCAAGGTGCACGTCATCTCGAACGGGATCGACGCGGACTTCTACCACCCCGACCCGTCGACGCACGTGCTGGAGCGGCTGGGCGTCGACCTCAGCCGGCCGTACGTGACGTTCGTCGGTCGGATCACGCGGCAGAAGGGCGTGCCGCACCTGCTCCGGGCAGGCCTGCGGTTGGATCCGTCGGTGCAGCTTGTGCTGCTCGCGGGCGCGGCCGACACGGTCGAGCTGAAGGCCGAGACCGATGCGCTGATCGACGACCTGAAGCTGGCCCGCGACGGGGTGTTCGTCGTGTCCGAGATGCTGCCGCGCGAGGAGGTCCGGCAGGTCCTGACGCACGCGCTGGCCTTCTGCTGCCCGTCGATCTACGAGCCGCTCGGCATCGTCAACCTGGAGGCGATGGCCTGCGAGACGGCCGTCGTGGCGAGCGCGGTCGGAGGCATTCCGGAGGTGGTCGACGACGGCGTGACCGGCATCCTGGTGCCGTACGACGAGAACGACACCGACACGTTCGAACGCGGCCTGGCGGACGGCATCAACGCACTGGTCGACGACCCGTCGAAGGCCGAGGCGATGGGCAAGGCCGGCCGCGAACGCGCCGTCTCCCAGTTCGGCTGGGACGCCGTCGCCAACCGCACCGTCGAGCTGTACACCAGCCTCCTCGGGTAGGCGAAACCCCACCGGCATCC
>DASXXB010000277.1:0-42621 GCA_036503355.1 Kribbella sp.
TTCCTTCGGCGGGGCGTTGGTGACGTCCCGGTCGCCGATGAAGATCGCTCCCTCGTTCACCTCTTCGAGCCCGGCCAGCATCCGCAGCGCCGTCGACTTACCGGACCCGGACGGTCCGACGAGCACCATGAACTCGCCGTCGGAAATGTCCAGGTCGAGCCTGTCGACCGCGGCGATGTCGGTGCCCGGGTAGACCCGGGTGGCTCCCTTGAACGAGACAGTTGCCATGTCGCGCTTCCTCTCCTTCGCCGGCAGGAACGTGCCGGACGATCCGTAGCAAAGGCCCCCAGGTCTTGGGTGTCTGCTTGGTGATCCATCACCAAAGCACTAGTGACAACGAACGCGCCGCGACTTACATTCCCGGGTGATGTAAGGCTAGAAGTATCGGCTGTCGCGCCCGGAGCCGGTGATCAGGTCGAGCAGGAGGGCTGCCGCTCTGCTCGGTCGGCGACCGGCGGCCGTGACGACCGACAGCGTCCAGGCGAGATCGGTGCCGGTGATCGCCAGTTTGGTCACGTCCGGCGCCGCGGTCAGCTGCACGTCCGGGACGACGGCGACCCCGAGTCCGGCCCCGACGTAATCGGGGATCGCGGTCAGCTCGGGTACCTCGACCTGGATCCGGCGCGGCCGGCCGATCACCTCGAAGGCGCGGTCGATCTGCCGACGATTTCCGAAGCCGTGCGGCATGTCGACGAAGCGCTCGTCGGCCAGATCCCGCAGCCGTACGGCGTCCCGCCCGGCCAACCGGTGCGAGGCCGGGACGAGCGCGACGAACGGCACGGTGGCGAGATCGCGGACGTCCAGCCCGGGCAACTCCGGGCGCGGCAGGCCGAGCAGCGCCAGATCGAGCCGGCCGTGACGTACATCGTCGGCGAGGCCCGTGGACCCGGTCGGCGACGTGGCGACCTGAACCTCGACCAGCGGGTACTTGTGGTGGAACGTGCCGAGCAGCTCGGCCAGGTTCACCAGGCTGAGCCGTGCCAGGGTCCCGATCCGGACACTGCCCCGCAGCCCGGACGATGCCTCCTCGACCACCGCCCGCGCGCGGTCCAGCGCCTCCAGCGCGGCCTTCGCCTCGGGCAGCAGTGCCTGCCCGGCGGCCGACAGCACAACCCGCCGGGTCGAGCGGTCGAAGAGTGTCGTCTTCAGGTCGGTCTCGAGCGCGCGGACGGCGGCCGACACGGTCGACTGAACGGTGAACAGTCGCTGCGCCGCCCGGGTGAAGCTCAACTCTTCGGCGACCGCGACGAAGTACTCCAACTGCCGGCTGTCCACGCGCTAATTATCGAAGATGACGATAAGAGCGTGCAAGAACTTTCGTTGGACTCGATAGATGGTTCGCGGCACGCTGGAAACATGTCAACCATGACCTCTTCGCGGACCGGCGTACGGATCCGGTTCGCGCACGCGCCGGGGTTCTGGGTGATCGCGGCGGCCTTCCTCACCACGATGGCCTTCTCGACGATTCCCACTCCGCTCTACGCGATCTACCAGCAGCGCGACGGCTTCCCGACGTACATGATCACGGTGATCTTCGCCAGCTATGCGGTCGGCGTGATGGCCTCGCTCTATCTGGCAGGTCATGTCAGCGACTGGCTCGGCCGGCGGCGGGTCGCACTGCTCGCGGTGTTGGCCGAGGCCCTGTCCGCGGCGATCTTCCTGATCTGGCCGGCGGTCCCGGGTCTGCTCGTGGCGCGGCTCATCTGCGGCGTCGGGGTCGGCGTACTGACTGCGACCGCCACGGCGCACCTGTCCGAGCTGCGGCAGGTCGCGCGTCCGGACGAGGACCCGAGCCGGTCCGCGCTGATCTCGAGCATGGTGAACCTCGGTGGGCTGGCGTTCGGTCCGTTGGTCGGTGGACTGCTGGCGCAGTACGTCGACGCGCCGCTGCAGCGTCCGTACGAGATCTTCCTCGTGCTGCTGCTCCTCAGCGCGGTCGGAATCGCCTTGGTGCCCGAGACCGTGGAGCGGCTCGAGGAGCGTCCGGCGTACCGGCCGCAGCGGGTCGCGCTGCCGTCGTCGGCCCGTCCGTTGTTCTTCGCGTCTGCGACCGGCGCGTTCGCGGCGTTCGCGATCTTCGGTCTGTTCACCTCGCTGGCGCCGACGTTCCTGGCCGGCGTACTGCACCACACCTCGCGGCTGCTCGCCGGTGTCGTGACGTTCGCCGTCTTCGCCGCGGGCGCCGGGAGCCAGGTCGTGTTCGTGCGCATGTCCCGGCCGCGTCAGTTGCGGCTCGGTCTGGTGGCGATGACTGCCGGCCTGGTCGGTGTCGCCGTCGGTGGCCTGATCCCGAACCTTTGGCTCTTCGTCATCGGTGGTGTCATCGCCGGGACCGGCGTGGGGCTGGTGTTCCGCGGCGCGGTCGCCACCGCCGCCTCGCTTGCCGACCCGTCGTCGCGCGGCGAGGTCCTGGCCGCACTCTTCCTGATCGCGTACGCCGGACTCGCGATCCCGGTCCTCGCGATCGGCCTCGGGATCGCACTGCTCCCGGCACAAGTCGCACTGCTGATCTTCTCCGTCCTGATCCTGATCCTGGTCAACGCCGCCGTATTACGGATGCTGGCTGCCCAGGACAGGTGATGTGATGCGGAGGTGCATCTCGAACGTGACTACGGGCTGACCGCCGCCGACCTGGTACCGCACGCCGGCGGTTTCGCCACCGAGGGCTGGGTGGTGGACCGCCGGTGGTTCGTGAAGAGATGGAAGGAAGGGGAGCGACCGGCAGGGCTGGAGCAACTGGGGGAGTTGCGCGCTCTTGGGCTGCCGGTCGTGGAGCCGCTACGGACGCTGGACGGCGAGCTGTTCGCTCTGAGCGGGTCTCAGGCGTACGCCGTTTTCCCTTATGTAGAAGGTCGTACGGCGACCTGGGACGACTGGCGCGTGGTGGCGGGCGCGTTGCGTCAGGTGCATGAAGTTTCCCAACGGGTGACTCTTCCGCCCGCGGACGTCAGCGAGCCGCACATCCGCAAGCTCGGGCAGTGCTTGCAGCATCCGTGGATAGCGGATCGGGCGGACGTGGTCGCTGCCGCGATCGCGCGACTGGACGACGTACGGACGCGGCTGAAGCCGGTGCGCGAGGTCGTGTGTCATACCGACTTCCACGGGCTGAACGTGCTGATCGGCGAGCGGGGTCAGGTGGCGGCGATCCTCGACTGGGAGAACGCCGTGATCGGGCCGCGCGAGTACGACCTGTGGGTCGCCGCCGACGGTGAGCCCCTGGTGGAGTTCCTCGACGAGTACGGCGCGCACGATCTCGACGCCGACCAGCTCGAGTTCGCCCTCCTCGCCCGCGGGCTCCGCGACCTGGCCGCGCGAGTGCTGACCGAGACCGATCGCCCCGGCGTCGACACCTGGGGCCTCGACCGCATCGCCGCCGTCGACAGCAACCTCGACATCTTCCGTCAGTACTGCGCCTAAGCTGCGCCCGGTCCCGCGAGTACCTCGACGTCGTCGGCGTGCATGGGCTTGGCACAGTGCGCGCAGACGAGGTCGACGTGGCTGATCTCGCCGCACGCGTGATGCCGGTACAGGACCGGTGGGCCCGCCTCGCCGGCCAGCCATTTGTCGCCCCAGGCAACCATCACCATCAGGACGTCGACCAGTTCGCGGCCGCGCTCGGTCAGGACGTACTCGTACCGCGGCCGCTGATCGTAGGGCCGGCGCTCGACGACGCCGCGGTCGACCAAGTGGTTCAGTCGCTCGGCGAGCACCTTGCGGGAGATCCCGAGGTCCGCCTGGAGTTGCTCGAATCGCGCGAGCCCGACCCAGATGTCGCGCAGGATCAGCGGGGACCACGGCTCGCCGATCACGTCCATCGTGCGCGCGATCGAGCACGCCATCTCACCGAAGTCTGTGCGCTGCATGGAATCAGTCTAGCGCTTGGGGTTCCCTCAGGGAACCCTGCTGTGTTAGCGTTCCCTCAAGGAACCCCAAACGAAAAGGTGAATGTGATGAGCAAGGTGATCTGCGCCCTGGCGGTCTCGGTCGACGGTTACATCACCGGACGCAACTCCGGTCCGGACCGCGGGCTCGGCGACGCGACGATGCTGTTCGACTGGTACTTCGACGGTGACACCCCAAGCCAGGTGTTCGACGGGTTCAAGCTCAGCGCGCCGAGTGCCAAGGTGTTCGATGCCGAGGCAGGGCGGGTCGGTGCGATCGTCGCGGGGCACAAGACGTACGACGACTCCAGTCACTTCGGCGGCAACAGCCCGCACCCGACGGCGCCGCTGGTCGTGCTCAGTCACGGTCCGGTGGCGGAGATCAGCGAGCGGCAGACCCTCGCTCACACCATCGAGGACGCGATCGCCGCCGCGCGTGATCTGGCCGGCGGCAAGGATGTCGGAATGATGGGCGGCGGTGCCGTGACCTCGGCGCTGCGGGCCGGGCTGGTCGACGAACTGATCCTGCACCAGGTGCCGATCCTGCTCGGTGGCGGTCGGCCGTTCTTCCAGGAGCTTCCGGAGCACGTGCGGCTGAACCTGCTCGAGGCAGTGCCCGCGCCCGGCGTCACCCACTTGCACTACGAGATCGTCCGCTGACCTCACCCACGAAGGAGCAGAGCCATGTTGAATCCCGCCGTACGCAGCGCTGTCGAGAGCACGTCGATCGCCCACCTGGCCACCGTTCTGCCGGACGGTTCGCCGCACTCGATCCCGCTCTGGGTGAGCACGCTCGACGACAAGATCATCTTCCTGACCGGCCCTGACTCGCAGAAGGCCCGCAACCTTCGCCACGATCCACGTGTCGCACTGTCGCTGGCGCCGGTCGACAACCCGTACGAACCGGTGATCCTCCGCGGCCGTGTCGTCGACTGGATCGACGGCGACGCCGGCTGGGCCCTGGTCGACCAGATCGCCCAGAAGTACCTCGGGCAGCCCTACGGCCGCGACGTGGAACGTGTCATCGGCGTCATCGAAGTGGACCACCAGACGGTCGGGGTGAGCTGACCTTAGGATCTCCCCATGGGTGTGACGGTCGCGGTTGGGGAGCAGGACGCTTATCTGGCGCGGGTCGGGCGGGCAGGGATGCTGATGCTGCCGATGATCACCGGGATCGGTGAGCAGATCCGGGAGTGGGCCGACGAGCTGGCCGGGGAAGGGATCACCGCGCTGTCGTGGGATCCGTTCAAGGGGCGCAGTACGGACAACGCCACGCGGGAAGAGCTCAGCGCGATGTTGCGGGAGATGGACGACGACACGGCGCTCGCCGAGCAGGGCGCACTGCTGGACTACCTGTTCGACGAGCTCGGGTGCAACAAGGTCGGCGTGATCGGATGGTGCCTGGGCGGGCGTTTCGCGTTCCTCCTCGGCGCTCGCGACCAGCGGGTGGCGAACGTCGTTGCCTTCCACCCGACAGTCCCGTCGGACCGGCCGCCGCACCACACGTACGACGCCATTGCCGAGGCAGCCGGGATCACGGCGCCGGTGCTGGTGAGCTACCCGAGCGCGGACACCGCCGTACCGAACGCCGACTTCGAGACGCTGCAGACCGTCCTCCAGTCGCGCACCACCGGCGCCACGTTCGCGCAGTACTTTCCGGGCGCGGACCACGGCTTCTCCGACAAGTCACGCCACGGCAAGGACGTCAACGCACACGCCTTCCGCCTCGCCTGGCCCCAGGCCCTCGCCTTCATCAGGTCGACGGTCGCCTGAGCTCGGCGTCCAACTGACGGTGCAGTTCGCCGAGCCGGCTGCAACCCGGCGTACCGATGGGATAGCGCGCGATGATCTCGCGGACGGTCGCCGGGACGCGTTCGACCGCCCACCGAAGGACCGCGTCGGCCGCCGCCGGGTCTCCGGTCGCCAGCTCCTGCGCGTACGCCGCATACTGCGCGGCCGCGACGATGTGCTTCACCTGGGTGGCCGCCGCGAACGGATGCAGGTACGCCGAACCGGCAGCACCCACCGCGGCGCGAGCGGCGGCTTCAGCGGCCGGATCCGCGATCTCACCTGCCGCCTTCAGGGCTGCCCACGCGGCCGTCCGGATCGCCTTCGTACGCTTGCCTCCGGCACCGAATTCGCGGACGACGTCGATCGCGTCGCGCGGTCGCCGATCGTCCGGAGCGACGACCTCGAACAGCGGAAGCGCCCGCTCGGCGCAGTCGGCCGTCCACAGGCTCAGCTGCCGCAGTTCGCCGAGGTGCAGCGGGATTTCTTCATGACCCATGAACCTCAATCGTATCGTTGAACCCCCGTCGTTGAAGCTTTCAGGCCGCCCGCCGATGATCGGTGGGCGTGATTCCACGGACCCGCTTGAACGCAACGCTCAACGCGAAGGCGTTCGCGTAGCCGACGCGGCGGGCGATGGTTTCGACGGTGTCGCCTGTTGAGCGGAGCTGGTCGGCCGCGAGGGTGATGCGCCAGCCGGTGAGGTAGCTCATCGGGGCCTCGCCGACGACGGCCGTGAAGCGCCGGGCCAGCGAGGCCCGGGACACCCCGACGCGGTCGGCGAGTTCGGTCACGGTCCACGGATGCGCCGGATCCTCGTGCAGCAGGCGCAGCGCAGAACCCGCCACCGGGTCGGTCTGCGCCTGGTACCACCCCGGCGCGTGCGATTCCGGCCGCGCGAACCAGGCGCGCAACGTGGTGATCAGCGCCAGATCGAGCCACCGGTCGAGCACGGTCTGCTGCCCGGGCACATCGCGCTGGATCTCGCTGGTGATCATGTCCATGACCGATCCCGCCACCTCGGCCGCCGGTACGACGAGTACTGAGGGGAGTGCCGTGATCAGCCGGCGGCTGACGTCGCCCGCGACCTGATAGGTGCCGCTGGCAACCATTACCTCACCGGACTTGCGGCCGCCGAACGTCCGCACGCCGAGTTGTGCGGAGTAGTCGATCGGGGCCCCAGGCAGTCGTTCGCAGAGACCGCCGGGGTGGATCCGTAGCACTGGGGCAGTGGTCGTCGAGTCGCCGACGACGTACGGTTCCGGGCCGGTGACGATGGCGACGTCACCCTGCTCCATCCGCTGCGGCTCGATCCCGGCGCGGGTCAGCCAGCCTGAGCCGCGGACGATCGTGGCGAGCGCCAACGGTGCCTGGTCCCGGATGTCCAGCGCCCACGGCAGATCCAGGATCGTCAGGTTGAACACCCCGTCCTGCGCCCGCGTCCCGGTGAGCAGCTCGTCGAGAACATCCATGTCACGAGCCTAGGCCGAGTGCGGATCCTCTCACCGGTGCTGCAGGTGAGCCCACTCCTCGTGGGTGAGTTCCCGGAGCTCCGAGGCCGGGGTCTTGGTGAGCGGGGTGGTGCCGCCGCCGACCGCGCCGCCACCGAAGACGATGTTCGCCCAGTTGTTCTGTGCGATCAGGGTCGACGTGGTCTTGTCGCCGTTGACGTCGGCGGCGGTCGTGGTGTCGGTCGTGTCGCCGTCGCAGTTCCAGTCGATCGGCTGGTTCGCGGCGCCGGCCGTGGTCCGGGTCGAGCCGTTCGGGCACTTCCAGCTCGTCCGGTACCCGGCGCCCAGGCTCCCGAGGCCGGCTGTCTCGTCGGGACGCGCCTCGTTGATCGAGGCCGGCTGGACGTTCGAGTACCCCCAGTACTTGGTGCCGTCGGCCTTCAGCACGCCGCCGAGCTGGAACGAGTAGTTCATCACGCTCAGGTAGTTCGGCTTGTAGTTCAGGCTGTCGGTGCCGCCGTGCTGCAACCCGAGGTTGTGCCCGAGTTCGTGAACGAACGTGCCGACGTTCGTGTCGTCGGTGGCGTTCCAGTTGCACTTCGGGCCGACCGTGACGATGAACGTGTCGTTCGGGATGTTGAACGCCTGGCCGCTGCTGCAGCCGCCGTCGTAGCTGTCGCCCCAGAGCATGTAGTGGAAGACCGCCTTGCGCGCCGACGCGAAGTTGGCCGCCTTGATCGCGTTCGTCTGGGTGGCCGACGGGTTGAGATCGGCGTCGTACGCGACCTCGTTGCCACCGCCGAGGTCGTACTTCGTGCCGCCTGCGGATCCCGCGTCGAGGTGGATCGTGATGCCACTCGTACCGTCGGGGTTGCTGACCGGAGCCGACGCGAAGACCTGGACGATCCGGTCGAGGGCCGCCGTACTGGCGAGCCGGCCGGCCATGTGGTCCATCTCGACGAACAGGTCCTTCTTCTTCGGATTCGCGCCCAGCGCGGGCAGGTCGACGTCGACCACACCGTCGCCGTTCGCGTCGTACCCGTTCGTCTCCCACGCGTCCGGCAACGCGTCACCGTCGGTGTCGGTCGCAGCCGGCGCGACCACCGTACTTTCGGTATTCACCGGCGCCGCGAGGGCGTTCGAACCGGCGAGTGCGGCGATGGCGAGCGAGGACAGGACTGCGAACAAGGCGGGGCGGGGCCTCATCAGATCTCCTTCGGGGGCGGTGGGTGATCTGTGCGCTACCGTAGGTGATTTCTCTGGGCGAGGACGGCTCAGCCGGGACACTGGCTCATTTGGGTCAGCGGTTTGGAAGCGGACAGAAAGTGGCCGCTACCCGTGGCAGTCTGTGGGCATGGCCGAAACCTCAGCCCGCCTCCTCGCGCTGCTGTCGCTGTTGCAGGCACGCCGCGACTGGCCGGGCGCGACCCTTGCCGAGCGGCTCGAGGTGAGTCCGCGGACGGTACGCCGCGATGTCGACCGGCTGCGCGACCTGGGCTACCCGGTCCGTGCGACCAAGGGCCCCGACGGCGGCTACCGCCTGGACGCCGGCGCCGACCTGCCACCGCTGCTGTTCGACGACGACCAGGCGATCGCGGTCGCGGTCGCGTTGCAGACGGCAACGACCACGGTCACCGGGATCGAGGAGGGCGCGTTGCGGGCGCTGGCCACGGTTCGTCAGGTGATGCCGGCGCGGTTGCGGCACCGGGTCGACGCCCTGCAGGTCACCACGGTCGACCGGTACGCCGATCGCCGTACGACGGTCGACTCGGACCAGCTGATCGCGATCGGGATGGCGGTGCGGGCGCAGGAAGTACTGCGGTTCGACTACGCCTCACCCGGTACGCCGGACGGCGAGTGGGCGCCGCCCCGCAAGGCGGAGCCGCATCACCTGGTGACGTGGGGCGGCCGCTGGTACCTGGTCGGCTGGGACCTGGATCGGAACGACTGGCGGACGTTCCGGGTGGACCGGATGACGCCGAAGACGCCGACCGGTCCGCGGTTCGCATCGCGCGAACTGCCGGCACCCGACGTCGCGACGTTCATCTCGAACCGTTTCCGCGGCACGGATCAGAACCCTTGCCGTGGTGAGGCGATCCTGCAGGCGAAGGCATCCGACATCGCGCAGTGGGCCGGGCACGGCGCGGTCGTCGAGGAGGTCACGCCGACGAGTTGCCGGCTCGCGCTCACCGGATGGTCGTGGACCGGCCTGGCCGCGACGTTCGGGATGTTCGAGTGCGACCTGGAGTTCGTCGGACCGCAGGAGTTGAAGGACGCGGCGACCCAGCTGGCGGCGCGTTACCAGGAGGCTGCGTCATGAGTGCCGAGCTGATCGTCGTGGACGCGGCCGCGTGGCGCGACTGGCTGCGCGCGAACCACCGGGAACCGGACGGCGTCTGGCTGGTGCTCGCGAAGAAGAACGTCACGACACCGACCAGCCTCACGTACGACGAAGCGCTCGAGGAAGCCCTGTGTCACGGGTGGATCGACGGGCAGCGGCGAGGCCGGGACGATAAGACGTTCATCCAGCGGTACACCCCGCGGCGTCCGCAGAGCATGTGGTCGCAGCGGAACGTCGGCCTGATCGCACGCCTCGAGCAGGAGGGACGGATGCAGGACGCCGGACGCGCCGAGATCGAGCGCGCCAAGGCGGACGGCCGGTGGGACAAGGCGTACGGCGGGGCGAGTGCGCGCGAGGTCCCGGACGATCTGGCGGCGGCGCTTGCGGCGGAACCGCGAGCCCAGGCGATGTTCGAGATCCTGACCAGCGCCAACCGGTTCGCCGTCATCTACCGGGTGACCAGCGTGAAACGCGCGGAGACGCGGACGAAGCGGATCGCCCAGTTCGTTGAGCAACTCGCCCGCGGCGAGACGATCTACCCGCAGAAACGAACGCTTTAGACCAGGTCGAGCGTCGCTTCCTGGTTTGCCGTCAGCGGGAAGTAGGCGATGAACGTGACGGCTTCGTCCTCGGTGTCGAAGCGGGCGATCGGCTCGATCCCGGGCTCGTAGAACACGTCGCCGGGGTGCAGCACCTGCGGCTCGGAGTCGGCGGACTGCTGGTAGATCGCCGACCCCGACACGATGTTCCCGAACACGGGACCGTTGTGAACATGGGCGCCCAGCGCGGTGTGCGGCTCGATGGTGATCCGCCGTACTTCGACGCGCTGCACCGGGAGCGCCTCCGGGAGCTGCTGGTCGAGGACGACGACACGGCTGATCGATGAGTTCATGCCGTACATACTAATAGGTACAGAGCTCTCGCGGCGTAATGCCCAGGGCGGTGGCGGTCAGGTCAGGTCAGGTCAGGTCAGTAGAGGATCGGGTTCAGTGGCGAGGAGATGGTCTCGCCCGGCTCGTTGCCCGGCATCCAGGTGGTCAGGTCCGCGACCTGGTTCTCGTTCACCGGCGGCGAGATCTCCATCGAGGCGTCGACGTAAATGACCGTCATCACCCGCCGCGGGATGTCGGTGGTGTTCGGCGGTGCGTGGTGGAAGGTCCACCCGAGGTGGTAGCTGACCTCGCCGAGCTCGTACGGCTCGGAGACCTCGGGGAAGTCCTGCTCGGCGAGCGCCTGCTGCAGCACCCGCTCCGACTCGTCGCTGATCGGCAGGTTCCGCCCGAACTCGAACTTCTGGCTGCCGGCGGCGAAGGACAGCGGCCCCATTTCCATCGGGGTCTCCTGCAGCGGGACCCAGATCGTCACGCACCGGTCGGTCGAGAACGGCCAGTAGTACTGGTCCGCGTGCCAGGGTGTCACGCCGCCGCCGGACTCCTTGTAGAGCGCCTGGTCGTGGTACAGCCGCACGGACTGTACGCCGAGCAGTTGTGCGGCGATCTTCGCGAGCCGCGGCGAGGACACGAACTCCAGGACCCGCTCGCTGTCCTGCCAGAGGTTCGACACCTGGAGGAACGCCTTCCCGTAGGTGTCCCGCTCGTCCAGCGGCTGGTGCTGCGTGTTCAGCTCGATCACCTTGCCGGTGATCTCCGGTTCGTACGCCGCGATCGTCGCCGGGCTGAGCACGTTCTTCAGCTTCACGAACCCGCGGTCGGCGAAGTGCGCGACGTCGGAACGGCTGAGGTTGTAGACGATCTCGAGCTCTGGGCGGGAATCCAGCTCAGTCATGGGACCCAAGGGTTCCTGTGCGTTTCACCGCTGTAAAGATCAGTGATCAAATCTTTTCCGTGCGTGCACGTGCACGTGCAGCTCCAGATAGCGGTCAGGACCGTAAAGCGAACCGGTCCAGTGCGCCGACGATCAGCTCCTGAGTGCGCGCTCCACCCGCACCGTGGCCTTCCTGGTCCACGAGGTGCAGCTCCGCATCCGGCCAGGCTTGTGCCATCCGCCAGGCGATGTCCGGGGGGCCGCTGATGTCGAGCCGGCCGTGGATCAGTACGCCCGGGATCCCGGCCAGCCGGCCCGCTTCCCGCACGAGAACGTCCTCCTCGAGCCAGGCAGCGTGGGCCCAGTAGTGCGTCACGAGTCGCGCGAACCGCAGGCGGAACGCGGGATCGTCGTACGCGGTGTCCGGACGCCAATCAGGATGGGTGCGGACATGGGTTTCCTCCCAGTCGCACCAGTCGCGGGCGGCCTTCTCACGGACGGCCGGATCAGGGTCGTGCAGCAGACGGCTGTAGGCGAGGGGTAGGTTGCCGTCTCGCTGGTCCTCCGGTACGCCGTCGCGGAAGCGTGCCCACTCCTCGGGAAAGATCCGGCCCATGTCCCGCGTCACCCACTCGACCTCGCGGCGGGAGGTGTTCGTGACGCTGAACAGCACGATCTCGGACACCGCGTCCGGGTGCTTCTCGGCGTACGCGAGCCCGAGGGTCGCACCGTGGGAGGCGCCGAGCAGCAGCCATTTCCCGATCCCGAGGTGCCGGCGGAGTTGCTCGAAGTCCGCGATCAGGTGCCAGGTGGTGTTGGTGCTGAGGTCGACGTCCGGCTCGGCCGCGTCCGGCGTACTGCGTCCGCAGTTGCGCTGGTCGACGAGCACCACCTTGTACTTGGACGGATCGAAGAACCGCCGCCAGAACGCGCCGGCACCGGAGCCCGGGCCGCCGTGGATCACGAGGGCGGGCTTGCCGTCCGGGTTCCCGCACACCTCCCAGTAGACGCGGTTGCCGTCGCCGACGTCGAGCAGGCCGTGGTCGTACGGCTCGAACTGTGGATAGAGGCTCACAGGACTCCTGTGTAGGTGAGGGCGAAGGTGGCGCAGGGGAAGAGGAACAGTGAGGCGAGGATGATGATGCCTTTGAAGGACTGGCGTGGGCCGATCAGTTTGCGGTACGCCGCGATCAGCACCGGTACCATCACCACCTCGAGCCCGAGCATGCTGCGCGGGATGATCGTGCCGGTTGCCGCCAGGATCACCGACAGCGCGGCCGCCGCGATCCAGGCGCCGTACCCGATCAGGTACGTCGTCCGCGCGCCGTAGCGGACCGCGATCGTGTGGTACCCGGCGGCGCGATCCGCCTCCAGGTCGGCGAGCGTGGTCGGGAGGTAGAGGCCGACGGCGGCGAGCGTTCCCTGCAGGCCCATCAACCACGGGAAGTCGCTCAGGTCCGGGTTGATCGCCGCCCAGCCGGCCAGCGGCCCGAACGCGCCCAGGGCAAGGGCGTTCACGGCGACGTCGAAGCCGGCGCGGGTCTTGAGCCGGACAGGCGGGACGGAGTACGCGTACCCGAGCAGTACGGCGAGGAGCACGCCGAGCGCGAACACGATGCCGACCAGCAGACTCAACCCGACCGCCGCGACCGCAGCCGCGAAGGCCAGCCGGGTTGCGGCGCGGAGGGTGATCCGTCCGTCGAGCAGCGGTGACTTAGCCTTGCGCGGGTTGAGCCGATCGCTCGGTAGGTCATATGCGTCGTTGACCGCGAGTACGGCGAGCCAGACCAGCGGACCCATCACCACGGCGCCGACGATCAGCCGCGGCCACTCCTCGACAGGCGGGAACAGCCGGTGCGTCGCGAGCAGGATCCCTGTGTAGTAAGGGACAATCGACACCACCCAGAACGCGGGCCGTCCGACCGCGATCACATCACGAACCCGCGGGCCCCGGACCTGCACGATCGTGCTCACACCATTACTGTCCTCCCGGACCGGCCCTCCCGTCCTCCCTCGGTGGAGTGAACCTGCTCACTGGACCTGGGCCACGGATCCCTTCTCCAGCGCGACCCACACCGAGGCGTCGGCGTACAGGCCGTGTGGTTCGGCCCCTTCACTGAAGCCGTACCGCTCGGTGATGTTGCCCTTGGCATCGAGATGGACGAGCTCGGACGCCGCCCACAGCGTCAGCCAGCAGCCACCGTCCGGTGTCGCCGCCGCGGCGTGCGGCTTGGAATCGGCCGGCAGCGCGAACTCCTCGATCTTCCCGTCGGCGGTGATCCGTCCCGCGCGGCTCGCCAGCAGTTCGGTGAACCAGACGCCGTCGGGTCCCGCGCTGATCCCCACCGGCCCGGCGCCGTCGGTCGGCAGGGGATAGGTGGTGACCTCGCCGCCGGTCGTCATCCGGCCGATCGCGTTGGCTTGATTGAGCGTGAACCACAGCTCGCCGCCGTACGTCGTGATCATCCCCGGGAACGCGCCCGTCGTACCGATCGGGTACGTCGACACGTCGCCGTCCACCGTGATGCGGCCGATCGAGTCGTTGCTCATCAGCGTGCACCACAACGCGCCATCCGGTCCGGCGCACAGCCCGTACGGCGCTCCGGCGATGTCGATCGCCGACACCACCCCGTCGTACCCGATCCGGCCGACCCGGTCGTCGCCGTTGCGGGTGAACCACACGGCGTCGTCCGGGCCGTCGACGATCACGCTCGGGCGGGACTGTGGCGCGCCGAGGTCGAAGACCCGCCCGACGGTCGCGACACGGCCGGTGTGGACGAGCGTCGTCCACACGTCGCCCCCTGCCACGACCACGCCGTACGGCGCGCCATCAAGCGCGAATTCACTAACTGACATGCGTGTTCTCCTTCAGGTCGAGCGTGGACCCGCGCCAGCGGGAGACGAAGCGACGGTCATGGCTCACGACCACGAGCGCGCCGGCGTACCGTTCGAGAGCTGCCTCGAGTTCCTCCACGAGCACGAGGGACAGGTGGTTGGTCGGCTCGTCCAGCAGCAGTACGTCGTACGGCGTGGTGAGTACTCGTGCCAGCGCAAGCCGCCGGCGTTGACCCGTCGACAACGCGCCGACTCTGGTCTGGAGCTGTTCTTGACGGAACAGTCCTAGGCCGGCCGCACCGGGATGTCTCGCGAGAGCCTGGCGCAACGTCTCGTCCGGGCGCGCCTCAACGACCTCCTGCCGGAGGTAGCCGATCCGCCCGCGCCGCTCGACGTATCCGGAATCGGGCCGCAGTGCGCCCGCCAGGACATCGAGGAAGGTCGACTTGCCGGCACCGTTCGGCCCGGTGATCAGTACCCGACCGCCCGCGGGTACTTCGAGCGACATCCGCTGCAGGCGATGCGCAACGTCGACGCCGACCGCGTCCAGCCCGGCCGACGCACCCGTCGTACGGATCGCGGCGTTGAAGCGCAGCGGCTTCGCCGGCACCGGTGGCGGATCCTCCTCCAGCCGGCGCAGACGCTCCTTCGCGTTGCGGATCTTGCTCCGCTCCGCCTCGTTGACGCGACCCGTCGCGCGGTCGTAGGCGACCTTGTTGTTGTCCTTCATCGGCCGCCCGTACGCGACCCGGTCGGCTGTCGTGCGGACGAGCACCCGCAGCTCCGCGACGTCGTCCTCCCACTGCTGCCGGGTCTGCTCGGCCCGCGCGCGCTCGGCCGCCTTCTCGTGCAGGTAGCCCTGGAAGCCGTTGCCGTACCGCGTGATCCGGTGCGTGTCGCCGTCGACCTCGAACAGTGTCGACGCGGCCCGCTCCAGGAACGCGCGGTCGTGCGAGACGACCACCGTCGTACCGCGCCGGGACCGCAGGTGATCCTCCAGCCAGGTCGCGGCCGACACGTCCAGGTGGTTCGTCGGCTCGTCGAGCAGCAGGACCTCCGGCGACGACGCGAGGACGGCGGCCAGGTGCAGCCGCGCGAGCTCACCTCCGGACAGCTCGGACAGCCGGCGGTCGCCGGGCAGCGTCGACAGCCCGAGACCGTACGTCGCACGGGCGAAGCGGGCGTCGGCGTCGTACCCCTCACGGATCTCGAAGGCGGTCTGGAGCTCGCCGTACTCGGTCAGGACATCCTGACCCTGAGCCAGCTGATCCTCGAGCTCGCGGAGACGCGCCTCGATCCGGCGCAGGTCGGCGAGCGCGTGGTCGGCCAGCGCCTGGACGTCGAGCTCGAGCGGCAACGGGTTGTCCTGCGCCAGGAAGCCGATGCTGCCGGCGGCGGTGACGGTCCCGTCGGTGGCCGGCTCGAGACCGGCCAGGATCCGCAGCAGCGTCGACTTGCCGGAGCCGTTCTCGCCGATCAGGCCGCTGACCTGTCCGGGCGGGAACGCGCAGGTGATGTGATCGAGCACCAGGTGGTGGTCGTAGGACTTGGTGACGTCGTGCAGGGACAGCTGGGTAGACATGAGGATCCTCCTGACCTCTCGCGGGTTCGTGAACGGCGAACGGCGGGTCAGAAGATCACTGGCTGCTCCTTAATGCGACGGACGTTGCGTTAAGATCATGTCATGACCGAGGGGCAGCACGCAAGCAGGCCGGGAGGACGGACCGCCCGGGTGCGGGCCGACGTGCTCGCGGCGGTGGAGGCCGAGCTCGCCGAGCAGGGGTACGACGGGCTCACGATCGACGGCGTCGCGGCGCGTTCCGGCGTACACCGGACGACGCTCTACAGGCGATGGAAGACCGTGCCGGGTCTGCTCGTCGACCTGCTCGAGGCCGGCGCCGACGACGCGTGGGAGCCGGCCGACACCGGATCACTGGAAGGCGACCTGATCGCGGTCAACCGCGAGGTCCACGCCGCCCTGACCGCCCGGCCGTCGATCACCCAAGCGGTGATCGCCGCCTCGTTCCGTACGCCGGAAGCCGCCGAAGCCCTGACCCGCTTCTGGGAGGACCGCTACGCCCGGACGGCTCTCGTCGTACGGCGAGCCGCCGAGCGCGGCGAGCTCGCACCCGGCCTCGACGCGCATCAACTCCTGCTCACCGCGACCGCTCCGATCTATCATCAACTGGTCCTGCTCCGGCAGCCGATGTCGCGCCCCGAGGCCGACGAGCACGCGCGGACGGCCGCACTAATTGCTTTGCGGCCCTGATCCGCGCCGCCCTACGGTGGATGTTCCGCGGCCGATTGGGGATCCGATGACCACCTCGCTGTACGCGCTGTCCGTCGATGCGAAGGATCCCGCCGGGCTGGCCCGGTTCTGGGGCAGCCTGCTCGGCTGGGAACTGGCCGACGGCAACGAACTGCTGCCCGACGAGAAGACCCCGTTCGGGATGCGGTTCCTGCCGAGTCCCGTGGAGAAGAAACCGCCGAGCCACATCCACTTCCACCTGACCAGCCAGACGCCCGAGGAGCAGCAGGAGACGGTGGCGCGGGCGCTCGAGCTCGGCGGCCGGCACATCGACATCGGGCAGTCGCCGGACGCGACGTACATCGTCCTCGCGGATCCGGAGGGCAACGAGTTCTGCGTGATCGAGGCGGGGAACAACTTCCTCGCGAACACCGCGTTCTTCGGAGAGGTCGCCACGGACGGCACGCGCGAGGTCGGGCACTTCTGGAGCAAGGCGCTCGACTGGCCGCTGGTCTGGGACCAGGACGAGGAGACCGCGATCCAGGCGCCGTCCGGCGGCCCGAAGATCGCGTGGGGCGGCCCACCAGTCAGCCCGAAGCCACCGAAGAACCCGATGCATCTCGACCTCACCGTACCGGCCGGCGGTGACGTCGACGCCGAGGTCGAGCGGCTGATCGCGTTGGGCGCGACCCGCTTGGAGAGTGGCCAGGAAGAGGGCGCGGTCCCGATGGCCGACCCGGACGGCAACGAGTTCTGCATCCTGACCAGCACGGCTGTGTGACCGCCGCACGCGGTGCGTGACCCGTCAGTGGGGCTCGCCCGGGTTGTAGGCGCAGTCCGAGGTCAGGTCGCCCGTTTCGGTCGTGGCCTTGGCCGTCGGCGTGCTCCTTGGCTTGGAGAGCGTTGACGGCGGTGCGGTGGTTGCGGTCCGGCGCGGGGCCGGCGTACTGCGGGCCGGGTTGATCGCCTGGGCCACGATCTGCCGCATCGCGGCGTAGTTCGGGTTCCGCCCGTTCGGGAAGTTCTTCTTCTTGTCCAGGTCGACGTTGCTGATCTTCGCGGTCTTGACGCGCTGGCCGAGGGCGACGAACTGCGACAGCAGCTTCTGCGGGATGTCGGTCCGGATCAGCTGCTCGCCGGCCTTCACGATCTCCTGGTAGTTGGTGATCACGGTCTGCGGTGTCGCGGCCTTGACCAGCGCCTGCACCGTGCAGCGCTGCCGCGCCTGACGGGCGAGGTCCGCGGTCGCGAGGCCGTATCGCCCGCGGGCGAACCAGAGTGCGTCGGTGCCGTTCAGCTTGCGGTCCGGTCCGGGTGCGAGGTACCGGCTGGGCGGGATCTTCTTGTCGTCGTTCCCGCCGACCGGGACCGGGTAGTTGATGTTCACGGTGATCCCGCCGAGCGCCTCCACCAGCTTCGCGAAACCCTGCAGGTCGATCTGGATGTAGTAGTGGATCTGCAGCCCGAGTGCCTCGCCCACGGAGAGCTTCAGGACGTCGGCGCCCTCGTTGTCCGACGGGCCGATCACGCCGTGGTGGTACTTCGGAATGTTCCGGTACATCGCGTCCAGGTAGAACTCCGACTGTTCCTTGTCGGGCGGGACGCTCGGATCCCAGAAGCCCGTCGGGTAGATCTTGTGCAGCGGTGAGTCGGCCGGGAACGGCATCCGCATGAAGTTCCGGGTCAGCGAGATCAGCGACGTGTTGCCGGTGTGGGTGTCGATACTGGCGACCATCACGGTGTCGGTCCGGGTGCCTTGCCGGCCCTCGCCGTCGTCCGCGCCGAGCAGCAGCACGTTGAGCCGCGGCAGCTGGTCCCAGACGTCCTTCTTCGGAGTGATCGTCGGGCGCGTCACACTCTTGGAGTCCCCGCCCGCGAACACCTTGTCGACCAGCTCGCGCTGCGCCAGCAGCGCCTGTGCGCCGGTCGCGGTACTCACCGCCATCGCGAAGCAGAGCACTCCGACCACGAGCGAGCCGAGCATCCGGGACGCCGGCCCGACGGTCAGCGGTCGCAGCATCTTGTACGACGACACGAGCACGAGCACCCACGCGATCGCGACCGCGGTGAGACCGCCGATCATCCAGAGCAGCAGCGTCGGGTTCACCGCCCACGAGATCACCGCGTCCCGCTTGCGCAGACCGACGTACGCCGCCACGGCGTACAGGCAGAGGCTGATCGCCGTCACCACCGCGCCGAGCCTGGTGCGGCGGGCGGCGAGGTACGCCGTGCCGGGCAGCAGGGCACCGAGTACGGCGATCGCGAGCGCACCGATGCCGGTCGGTCGCCGCGTTCCGGCTCGGCGCGCTCGGATGGCGCGCTGGGCTCTGCTGGGGGCCATGACCTCTTCGATTCACTGACCCGGCAAAAAGTTGGCATCATCGACCAGGTGACCGACATTCAGGTACGACGAGCGGGCGCCGACGATGCGGAGTCGTTGGTCCACTTACGCGGATTGATGCTCGAGGCGATGGGCGACGACGTCGGCGGGCCGGACGCGCCGTGGCGGGTGACCGCGCGCGAGTGGTTCGCGGGGCAACTGGCGTCGCCGGACACGTTCGCGGCGTACGTCGTCGAGGACCCGGACGCCGGTGTGGTCGCGGGAGCCGCCGGCAACGTCTACGCGCACGCGCCGGGTCCTCGCGACCTGTCCACCCTTCGCGGTCACCTGTACAACGTCAGCACCGAGCCGGACTTCCGGCGTCGCGGGCTGGCCCGGGCCTGCGTGGTCGCGTTGATGGACTGGTTCCGCGACGAGACCGCCGTCGGTCAGGTCGAGCTGCACGCGACCGACGACGGCGCCGACCTCTACCGCGGCCTCGGGTTCATCGAGTCCCGCTACCCAAGCCTGCGGTTCCGGACCACCAGGGGGTAGCCCGGCTCGTGTCGCGGAGCGCGTTGGTTGCGCAGTGCACTTCGCCGCCGCCGAGGTGCGCCCAGAAGAAGTCCTCGACCCAGTGCACCCGTACGCCGTTGCGGGCCAGCGCCTGCTCGGTGACCTGCCGGAAGACGTCCCGGCCGTGCACCCGCGGCCCGTGCGGATCGGGCGCGGCGAACTCGCGAGCCGTGATCGAGAGCCCGTTCGTCAGACCCGGAGTCATTGCCTTGAGCAACCCATAGCCCGGGACTTCGTCGAAGATCACCGGCAGCCGGACCAGCTCGTCCGCGCGCAGCCCGGTGGCCTTCAGCAGGATCTTCACCTGGTCGTCGATGTGCCCGGCGGCCGCCTCGTTGCCGGGCAGGCCACTGCGCAGCAGTTGGTCGACGGTCGGCTTGTACGTCGAGTGAGTGTCCGCGAACAACTGCTGGCTACCACCGCCCTGACGTTGCACGTCGCGCAACAGTCGCGCGCCGAGTCGCGGGTCGGCGACCGCGAGTGTCCAGCCGCGGGCGTTGTTCGCGCGCACCACATGCGTCGTCTCGTCCGCGTGCCCGACCATCAGCCAGGACGTGTCGACGACGACCGGCGGCTGGTACCCCTGGCCGGTCACCATCGTGATGAACCCGGCGTCGGGGTGGCGCTCGCCCGATCCGTAGACGATCCGCCCGCGCGGATGTCCGGCGTACGGCGGGAGCGACTCGATGTTCCCGCCCATGTTCAGCAGGTCGTCGAGGCCCGGCGACGCCTTGGCGGCCAGTTCTTGGACGACGCCGATGTCCGGTCCGCGCAGCTCGCGGTACAGCAGCCGGCCGGAGGGGCGCGGGGTGTCGGCGGCCGGCAGGTCCCAGACGTTGCCGGAGCGGATCAGGATGCGCATCGTGTGCGGACCGCCGACGGCCGGCATGCTTGCGGTGGCGGGCTCGAAGCTGTCCTGCATCCACAGGTCCTTCCAGCCGTCCGGCGTACCTTGCACGAAGCGCACCTTGGTTGCCTTGCGCAACGAGGCGGCGAAGGCCTGCCACTGTTTCGGAACACCTTGCTGGTACGGCGGGGTGCCGCCCCACCACCCTTGGCCCTGGTTAGGACGGGCGGCCAGGACGGTCTGTGCGGGTTGCAGATCGTTCTGCAGCATCAGCGGCGCGACGCGCATCCGCACTGTGTCGGTCCCGGTACGACCGTGATCGGTGACGGACAGCGTGACGGTGATCCGGCCGTCCCACTTCCTCGGGTCGCGGACGATGTCGCGGCCTTCGAGCTGCAGTCGTACGCCGTGCCGCAGGTCCTTGGGGCCCAGGGCGCCGACCGGACGACCGTTCGCGAAGACGCGCGCCTTGCCGGCCGGTGCGATCGTGATGCTGCCGGTCGCGTCGTCCGAAAGGTTGTGTTCGGCGTCGATGGTGAGCGGTGCCAGGTCGGCCGCGTCGCGCGGGCCGTTGATGCGGTCGTCGGCCGCATCGTTGCAGGCGGCAAGTTTCTCGTCCACCGCGCGGCCGGGTGCGTCGAGGTCGGCCGGGTCGACCTTGCACCGCCGCTCGTCGTCGTCCAGGTTCGGCAGGAAGATCGCACCGCGCGCGTCGGTCCAGGTGGTCTTGCCGGTGTCGTCGGCGTGGCTCAGCAGGCCGTCGCGGTTCACGTCGGCAGTCAGCCGCGGGGCCGGCGCCGTACCCGAGACGGGCGGTCGGGGCGCCGGCGGCGTACCCCGGGTGATCAGCGGCGTACCCCAGGCGGTGAGGGCGGGGGTGACGGCGGTCAGCAGGGTCGCGATGCCCGCGGTCCAGCGTCTCATCGAAGACTCCTTATTTGATACAGCTGTGCTTTCTTCGATGAAACTACGGGGCTGGGCGAGGCCGCGGGAGGTGGAAATCCGGTCTCCACCCGTGGACGGAGAAGGATTTCGGGGCACAGTGGCAGGTAACACTGGGGACGCGCCCACCCGGGGCGCGCTGGGAGGAGCTCACCGGATGCGGCGCTGGGGTGCAGCCAGGACGATCGGACTCGCGGTTGCGGCGGTCGTCGCGGTCGGGGTGCTGTTCCAGTTGCCCGCCAGCCCGTTCAGCCGGCACGGGTACCCGCAGCGGAGCGTCGTACCGGCGTCGATCGAGTCGACGCGGCCCGCTCCCGATGCCCGGTCACTGACGCCGCCCGAGGTGTCGCCGCGGGTGACGAGGCTGCCGGTGCCGATCTCGTATCCGATGGCGGGGCCTCAGAAGTACGCCGTACTGCCCGGAGATGCTGCGGTGATCGGGCGGGCCGGCCCGCTGCTGCGGTTCCAGATCGTCATCGAGAGCGGGATCACCGGGCTTGATCAGAACGGGTTCGCGCGGCTCGTGCGGACGACGTACGGCGCTCCCGAAGGGTGGGCGTCGCACGGGCTGTGGCGGTTCCAGCAGGTCGGGCCCGGGGCGAACCCCGACTTCATGCTGATGCTCGTCACGCCGCAGACGCGGGACGCGCTTTGCGGTGGGACAGATCGCTACACGAGTTGCCGCATGGGGAACCGGGTGGTGCTGAACGTGGCGCGCTGGGTTCACGGCGTACCGAAGTACGGTGCATCACTGACGACGTACCGGCAGTACATGCTCAACCACGAGACCGGCCACCGGCTCGGCCGCGGCCACGAGCTCTGCCCGGGGCCGGGCCAACCGGCTCCGGTCATGCAGCAGCAGACGCTCGGCCTGCACGGATGCACGGCGTACGCGTGGCCGTACATCCATGGCACCCGCTACATCGGCCGCCTCGGTCAGTACGACGACGCGGTGCCGCGCTCCTGAATGATCGACAAGACGTTGCCCGCCGGGTCCTTGAACCAGGCGATCAACGGGCCCTGACCGCGGTAGATGCCGAGCTCGTCCTGGTCGTCGTTGTACTTCTCGAACGTGACGCCGCGCGCGATCAGCTCACGCACGGACGCCTCGACGTCCGCGACCGGGAAGTTGAGCACGGTGTACTCCGCCGGCACGTGGTTCGGCTTCGGGTACACGAGCACCGTGTTCCCACCCGCCGTCCGGAGCTGCAACATCCCGTTCTCTTCGCCCACCTCGATCCCCAGCGTCGTGCCGTAGAACTCCTTCGCCCGCGGCACGTCATCCACCGAAAACCCACTGAACGCCTTGCTGTCCTTGAGCATCTGATGCCTCCTTCTCTCGACATCAGCTACGTCGATACCACCAACGCGTTTTCGACACCAGGGCACGTCTCCCCATTCCACGCCTACTGCGCGGCACTCGGCGGGCACCTCGACGACCGGGAGCGAAGGGCACGATGAAACCCACATCGAACCCTCCGCTCCCGGTCGCCGAGGCACTCCGCCGAGCACCTGCTCGCTACGGCGTGGAATGGGGAGACGCACCCTAGTTGTGCGAGACCACCTCGTGGGGCGGGTTGACGGTGGCGGCGACCGAGGCGGATTCGAGGCCGTCGGCGACCGTGTGCAGGAGGCGGACGAGGTGGGCAGCATCGGTCGGGCCGAGGATGCCGGTGATGACGTCGAGGACACGGACCGTGAGGCCGTCGAGCTGCGACAGCCGGGCCTGGCCCATCGAGGTCACGGCCAGGTCCGGAGTGGTCCGCACCATGCCGAGCGCCTCCAGGTCGGCGATCGCCAGCTCCGCCTCACCGGGCGTGATGCCGACCTGTTTGGCGACCTCGCGCGACGTCGTCCGCCCGTTCGCGATCGCGTTCAGCACCAGCGCGGCGGGCATCTTCATCCCGACCGCTTCCTGCAGGCCGAGGATCAACGGATGGGCATGCCCGCGGACGCGTTCGACAGCGTCGAGCAGGCGGAGCGCGTCGCTCACGTCACTGATCAGGTGCTCGGTCTGGACGGCCGCGATCCCCGCGGGACCCGGCCGCACCGCTGACGGAACGACCCCGCCGATGACCCGCTCGGGCACGACGAGAGTGTTCGCCACGGCCGGCTCGTCCGTGGATCCGAGCTCCGTGGATCCGTTGGCCAACGGCCTGATTCCAGCGTCTTCGATGGTCACATCTCCAGCGTACGGAGCCGTTCCGACAGCTTCGGCGTGTCTTACCTGAGGAAACCCTGTGAATCTCATGACGCCGAGCGTCTACGCTCCGCCCATGCAACTGCGGACGAAACGAGCCCTGGTGATCGGTGGCGGTGGCGGCGGGATCGGCCGCGCGACGACCGACGCCCTCGGCAACGAAGGCGCGGCGGTGGTGGTCGCGGACCTCGAGCTGCAGCGCGCCGAGGAGGCCGCCGACGCGGTCCGGGCGGCCGGCGGTACGGCGTACCCGATCGCCGGCGACGTCCGGTCCGCCGACGACATCGAGGCGATGGTCGCCGGCGCGGTCGAGCGGCTCGGCGGGCTCGACGTACTGGTCACTGTCGTCGGCGGGCAGGTCGCGTTCGTGCCCGCGGTGAAGCTGCACGAGATGGCCGACGCGGACTGGGACACGATCTACGAGGTCAACCTGCGGTACGTCGCCCGCGCGGTCCGCGCCGCGCTCCGCGTGTTCCTCGACCAGGGCACCGGCGGCGCGATCGTCAGCGTCGGTTCGGTCACGGGATTCATGGCGGCGCCCGAGCAGGCGGCGTACGGCGTGATGAAGGCGGGCATCCTGAGCCTGGCCCGGACGGTCGCCGCCGAGTACGCCCGGGACGGGATCCGGATGAACGTCGCCGCGGCCGGTGCGATCGCGACCGCGGTGGCGAACGCGAACGTCGCGCAGGACGTCGTCGAGGAGATCCCGGCCGGCCGGTTCGGGCGCTCCGAAGAGGTCGCCCGGGCAGTCGTCTACCTGGCGTCCGACGCGGCGTCGTACATCACCGGTCAGCAGATTGTTCTGGACGGCGGCGTCTCCGTCCGGGGCCCATTCGCATAATCGAACATATCAGCGAGGAATTCGGGTTCCGGCCGGTCCGAAAAAGCCTGGGAATTTCTGTATTCGGGCGTGACCTCGGCTCGGCGTTCTCCGTTGGAAGTGACGTGACGGTGAACACAACACGGCGCACCGGCACCGCGCTCGCCCGCGTTTTCCAGGCCGTCCACCCCACGATGTAACAGCCAGGAGGACCAGTGACAACCGCCACCGCGACCCAGACCGTTGAGCGTCGACGCGTCCGTGTCTGGTTCGGTGAGCACGTGATCGCCGACTACAACGCCGAGCCGGCGTTGGCCGAGCGGTACGCAGACGCCATGAGCCGTCGGTTCGCCGGACTTCGGGTCACCAACGACCCGATGCCTGCCTTCGACAAGCTCCCCGACCCCCTGCCCGGCGAGCGCATGTGGGACGTAGCACCCCGCTGAGCTGGGTGCTGCCGAGAAGGCCTCCGGTGCCTTTCGCGTTCCGTATCTCACCAGACAACCCACCCGGAACGTGACCAGGTCGAGCACCTCACCTCGATCAGCCAAAGGACACCGGTGTTTGGGCGGCAAGCGGGCGTGGGCGTTCTGCCCCTCGCTTGCCGCCCCTTTTCTCCCCTGTCAATGCGCCTGAGAAGAACAAATCCCGTTCGCACCGGATCCCCCAGGTCCGGTGCGAACGTTTTTCACTTCTGTGCGTAGTACTCCGGTTTCAGCTGGATGAGCTGGACGTAATTGCCGTCCGGGTCGATCAGCGTTGCGAACCAGCCGAGCCCACGGTCCTCCGGATGCACCAGCCACTCGACGTCCAGCGTCCGCAGGTGCGCGGCCGCCGCCTCGATGTCGTCGACCCCGAAGTTCACGATGTGCCGTCCCGGCTCGGCGTTCTTGGCAGCGACGTCGTCGCGCTGCTCGATCACCAGCCCGAACCCGCCGAGGTCCAGGTTCCCGTAGCCGTCCACCTCCGCCTGGAATCCGTCGCGGTACCACGCCTTCAACCGCTCGGCGTCCGTACTCCCGAGCAACATGCTGTTCAGAATCACAGTCGTTCCTTCCGCCTGACACTGACGCCGGTACGTCGGAGCCGGGCGGCGGGTCTCGACATCAGTAGACCTCGATGTCGTCCAGGAACACGCCGTCCGCCGCCTTGGTGAACGTGCGGGTGAAGGCCACCTTCACGTGCTGCGCCCGGATCGGGGCGAACCGGACCTCGAACCGGTTGCCGGAAGCGTCGTTCGGCCGGGTCACACCACCTCGGTCGGTCCAGTGCTCACCATCGTCGCTGGTCAGCACCCGGACGGTGTCGGGGCGGTAGCCGGAGAACTCGACGTACCCCTGGACATCGACCTCGCGGACGGTCTTCGGCGCGCCGAGGTCGAAGCTGACGTCGAAGGACTTGGTCTCGCCGTCGCCACCCTGGATCACGTACGGCCGGCCGTCACCCCAGTTGTCGGAGATCACGCCGTCGGTCGATTCCAGCCCGGTCGAATCCGGGAACCCGGCCGGTGGTGTCCACGACTTCGTGTACGTCCGGCCGCCGACCAGGTTCGGCCGCGGCAGCGCGGGTCCGGCCACCTTGAAGCTGACCAGGCCGTCGACCGGCTGCTTCAGCCGGAGGTAGCGCCCCTTCGCGTTGATCCCGACGAAGTCCTCGCCGCCGTTGGCTCCGGTCCGCGTGGCGGCATCGACCCAGCTCACGCCGTCGTACGAGCTCTGGATCGTGTACGCCGCCGGGTGCTGATCACCCCACTTCAGGAAGACCCCGTCGACCTGGTGCTGAGCGCCGAGGTCGACCGCGGCGCCGGACTTGATCTGCTCGGCGAGCTCCGGTGCGGTGAACGGGCGGCCGGCGGCGGCGTCGAGCACGAGTGCGCGGATCCGCTCCAGATAGGTGACGTCGCCGGTGAACGTGCCCGGCTTGCTGGCCAGGGCCAGCGCGAGGTCGGTCGCCAGGTCCGGGTGGGTCTTCTTCAGGATCGAGACGACCTCCCAGTCCTCGATGCCGTCACGCAGCGACTCCAGCCGGATGGTCCGCTCCAGCAGGTTGTGCTCCTTGTCCGGGTTCACCACCCAGAAGTCGCCTTTCACGTCCTGGTCGTCCATCGAGATGTTCCAGTTGTTGAAGGCCCAGTGCAGGTGCCCGTTCGCGTTCCGGGCGGCGGCGAGCCAGCCGATCAGGCGCTGGTAGTACTCCGGCTGGTCGATGAAGCGGTTGAGATACCCCAGCGTCGGGATGTTGCAGTTGTACAGCCACAGGTCCTTGCCGGCGGCGCGGGCCTTGTCGAACGGTCCCGGGTTCCACTCGTAGTTGAGCAGGTTCGGGATCGTGATGTCCTCGCGGGCGCTGACCTCGGACGCGACCGGGTCCGAGAACGTGGCATCGCCGATCTTCACGTCCGGCCAGATCGCCTTCACCTTGTCGAAGATCCCGTTCCAGCCCTCACGGCCGGAGTCGCCCGACGGCTCGTCGCCGATGTGCATCCACCACTTGCTCTCCCAGCCCATCGCCTTGACGTGCTCGCGGAGCGCCCCGACGTACTGCTGGATCCAGCGGTCGGCGGCGGGCGAGTCCCACGGGACGTAGGTCTTGACGAGCTTGCCGTCCGCGTTCGGGGCGAGCGTCTCGACACCCCAGTGGTCGCCGGAGGTCGGGCCGCCGTTGACCCAGAAGCCCTCGAGCCGGCTGACGGTGCCGCGGTCGGTGAAGAACTTCACGACCTGGTCGACCTTGGACCAGTCGAAGTGGGCCGTACCGTCCGCGTCGACCGTCGTGTTGCCGGCCAGCAGCAGCGTGTTCATCGGCAGCGTCAGGTCGTTGTTGCGGTAGTCGCGGCGGAGGTTCGCGTAGTCCTCCATGAGCTTCCACCACTTGGGCGTGAACGGCGAGAAGCCGTAGTTCGCCAGCATCGTCTCGACGCCGCTGGGCGGGTCCTGGTACGAGACCGTGCCGAAGAACAGCGTCCACTCGACGTCGGTGAACCCGCTGTCCTTCGCGTCCGGGATCGTCACCGGGCGGACGTTGACCGACAGTGGGAGTACTTCGGTACCGCGGTCGGTCTCGATCGTGACCAGGCCGTGGTACACGCCGCCGTCAACGGTCTTCGGGACATGGACGCGGACCCAGATCGGTTGCGTGGTGTTCGCGGCGACCGTGGTCGAACGGTCGTTGGACAGGCCGTCGGGGAAGTCGTCCGGCGCCGGCCGGCTCGGGGCGTAGACGTACTGGTTGCCGCCGAAGACCGAGTTGTGGTTGAGGCTGGTGTACTTCACGAAGTTGTAGCTCACGTTCGCGGCCGGGATCAGGCCGCGGCCGGAAGCGAGCGGGGTGAACGTGACCCGCTTGATCGTGAACGCCTGGTCCCGGCGTACGACGACCTGCCCGGCCTCGAACTCGTTACGACCGCTGTCGAGAGCGAGCGTCGTACTGCCGCCGGTGTCCGACGGCAGCGAATCCTTGAACACATGCGTCGCCGCCCGCGCCGCCCAGACGAGCGTGTGCGGACTCTGCGCGGTGGACGGTAACGGTGCGGTGAGAGCTGTGGTGACAGCCGCCGTCGCGACGACGACAGCCAAAGCCTTGGACGGTTTCATGGCGGAGAAACCTCCCTGCAGTCGGATGCCCCCTCATTGTTCGATCCCAACCCCCCACAACCAACCAACCCAACTAGACCACTGGTCAGCAGTAGACCCGGCAGCCGTTCTCTGCGCCGTACTTCTCGTGGGTTGTGATGACCAGGCCGACCGGCGAGAGTTGGCCGCCGTGGTGCCAACTGTTCAAGAACGCCTGCGGCGCGACGATGCCACGTCGGATCCACCAGGTGTTGGACGCGGTTGGCCAACTGATGCCGAAGTGGAGGTGCGGTGCGGTGCCTCGCGCGCTGCCCGTCTTGCCTGTGTGGCCCAGCGTTTGTCCTGCTCGGACCCGCACACCCGGGACGATCCCGGGCTGTACGGACGACAGATGAGACCCGTAGTACCTGACGCCATCGACGCCGACCACCGACACCGACAGTCCGCCGCGCTCGCTGCCGCGGTTGGTCTTCGGGTCCCAGCGGTCGACCCAGGTCACCTCGTCCACCCGCCCGTCGATTGGCGCGACGAACAGACAACCCTTGTCGGTGAAGATGTCTGAGGCCGGGTAGTCGTGGTGGCTCTGTGACGCATTCGCCCCGCAGCCCTCTACCGGAAATACGTATCGGTGCACCGCGACCGGCCGGGCTGGGCTGCTCGGCGTTCGATGCGGGCTGGGTTGGGCCGACGTGCTGGGTTGCGCCGGGGTGCTGGGTGGTTCCGAGGTGCTGGGAACTGCCAGCGCGCTTGGATGCGGCTCGGGTTGGGCGTGGTCGAAGACGCCCGCTGCCGACAACGCGAACAACCCACCACCAACGGCAATCAGCATCGCCACCAGAAAGGCAGCCCAGGCCCGTCGTGTCACGGATACCAGAAGGAGTTGACGGTCGCGGCCGGGTACACCGTTTCGCACGGTATGCCGTTCTTGTCGGCATCCATCCGATCGGGCATCCCGTAGTACCACCAGTACCGAACCGCCTCGGCGTACGACGCACCACGCGCGACGAGGTCCCGGCAGTACAACCCGGACGACCAGACGACGATGCCGTTGATCTCGCGGCCGTTCCAGTACGCGGCGACGTCACTGCGGGGATACACGGTCTCGCACGGGATTCCGTTGCGGTCGGCATCCATCTGGTTCGGTTGTCCGTGCAGCCGCCAGTAGTCCACCGCCGCGACGTAGCTGTACCCCTTGGCGTCCAGATCCCGGCAGAACAGTCCCGCCGGCAACGCCCGTACGTCCCTGGCTGCTGGTACGGCGCTCTTCTTGGCCGAGGGCGTCGGCGCGATCGTCCGGGTGATCACCGAGACCGGCGCAGACGCGGCGGGTGCTGACACCGCCGCGGCCGGCGTCGACGGAGGCGTGCTCGCTGCTCGCGTCGACGGATCGTCCTTCGTCATCAGCACCACGAGCCATGCCAGCAGGACCACGATGATCCCGACGGCAACCCCTCCCAGAGCGGCCAAAGTGGCGTTACCGCGCTCATTCAGCCTGTGACAATGCGTGTGTAAATCCGGTTCTCCATTCATGATTCCCCCCGCCTGCTATTGAAGCTTCGTCACTTTCCGTTGTCCATGGCCCAGCCCAGGAATCGTCGGAACTAGTTGGCCCAGGCCGGTGACGGGTCCAGTGCTTCGGGGAGGCCGCCGATGACGCCGAGGCGTTGGGTGCAGCGGGTGAGGGCGACGTACAGGTCGCGGAGGCCGCGGGGTGACTCGACGACGATGCCGTCCGGGTCGACGACCAGCACCGAGTCGAACTCGAGGCCCTTCGCCTCGCGCGCGGTGAGGACCGTGACGCCGGTCAGGCCGTCGACGGCTTCCTGGATCAGCTCGAGCCGGCTGCGCGACGTGATCACGCCGACCTCGCCGTACGCCGTCTCCTCGGTCGCGAGCTTGTAGACGGACAGCGCCTGCTCGGCCGCCGGTACGTCGAGATGCCACGGCTTCACGCCCGTCGCCCGGACCGACCGCGGCGCCTTCGCCGACGGATCGACCTCCCGGAGTACGGCGTTCGCCAGCTCCATGACCTCGGCCGGCGTCCGGTAGTTCAGTGTCAGCTCGGCCAGCCGCCAGCGGTCGCCGAACGTCTCGCCGAGCGCGCTCGACCACGACGTACCGCCGCCGACCGAACTCGTCTGCGCCACGTCCCCGACCACCGTCATCGACCGCAGCGGGCAGCGCCGGGCGATCGCGCGCCAGGCCATCGGTGACAGCTCCTGCGCCTCGTCGACGATCACGTGCCCGTACGTCCACCGCCGATCCGCGGCCGCCCGGTCGGCCAGCGTCCGATCGTCGTCGGCCTCGTACCGCTCGGCGAACGCCTCGGCGTCGAGAATGTCCTTGGCAGTCAGGATCTCCGCCTCGTCGTCCTCGTCGAAGTCCGTCGACCCGGAACCGGACAGTACGTCCAGAGCCCCTTGCGCATAGGCGATCGCGCGCGCCCGCGCCGCTCGCTCCCGTGCCGCCTCGGTCCCGTCGTCACCGAGCAGTTCGGCCGCCTCGTCGAGCAGCGGTACGTCGGCCGGGCTCCAGTCGGCGCCGTACCGCAGCAGGTGCTCGCGATCCAGCGCGGACAGCTGCGACGCCGCGGATGCGAGCCGGTCCTCGTCGCCGTACAGGTCCTCGAGCAGTTTCTGCGGACTGAGCAACGGCCAGAGCTGGTCGAGCAGTGCCTGTACGGCGGGTTCCGCGAGGACCTCGTTGCGCAGCTCGGCCAGGTCGTACTCGTCGAGCAACTGCTCGCCGTCGAGCGGGTCGGTGCCGATCAGGTCGGCGTACTGGTTGGTGAGGTGGTCGGTGATCTCGTTCAGCACGAACGGCCGCGCCTGGTTGTGGGTGAGGTTGCGGTTGCGGACCCTGGCGTGGGTCGCGCCAACGATCTCCGGGTCGAGTGTCAGTTCGGTGCGCTCGACGGTGACGCGCACCGGGCGGTCCGGGATCCACTGCCGGTCGGTGACCGCCTTCGCGATCACGTCGGCCATCACGGTCCGGCCCTTCACCTCGGCGCTCTCCGAGGACTCAGGGCGGGTGGCCGTGATGCCCGGGTACAGCTCGGCGATCGTCACGAGCCGGACGCCGTCCTCACCGAGCGACGGCAGTACCTGGCCGATGAATCGCAGGAACGCCGCATTCGGGCCGACGACGAGAATTCCGCGCTTTTCCAGTTGCTCGCGGTGGGTGTACAGCAGAAATGCCGCGCGGTGCAGGGCGATCGCGGTCTTGCCGGTACCCGGGCCGCCCTGGACGACCAGGATTCCGGGCAGTTCGGAGCGGATGATCCGGTCCTGGTCGGCCTGGATCGTCTGGACGATCGACTCCATCCGGCCGGTCCGGCGGGCCTCCAGCGCCTTCATCAGCACCGCCTCGCCGATCACACCGGTGCCCGGTTTCGACGGGCCGTCGGCCTCGCGGCCGAGGTCGAGCTGCTCGTCCTGGACGTCGAGCACCCGGCGCAACCGGGTCTGGATGTGCCGGCGCCGGACGATGCCGTGGTTCGCCACCGCGGTGGCGATGTAGAACGGCCGCGCCGCCGGGGCGCGCCAGTCGACCAGCAGCGGTTCGTACTCGTCGTCGTGCAGGCCGATCCGGCCGAGATGCAGGATCTCACCGTCGACGGTGTCCAGCCGGCCGAAGTACAGGCCCTCCTCGGCGGCGTTCAGCCTGGCCTGCCGGAGCTTCAGGTCACGGATCCGGCCGTCGCGCTGGTGCAATGCCTGCGCGTTGCGAGTGCGGACCTGCTGTTCGTCGTCGGCGCGGGCGTCGGTTCGCGCGCGCTCGGCGTCCAGCGCGGCGTAGAACGTGGTCAGGTGTGCCTGTTCGGCATCGACCGGATTCGGCAATTGCAACCCCTCGTGGTAAAATGCCACCCGTTGGTTATCGGGCCGCATTTCTGAAATTCTCTTCGCGGCAGCCACAAATGCTTGAGTTTATCGGCTCGCGGCGTTTTCCTGTAGTGGTGTTCCACTCAATCATCCCGCCGTACCTGCTCGAGCAACTCGAGCGGTCCGCGGGTGACCCCAGCGTCCGTGCCCGGATCCGGCAGTCGTTGCAGCACGACGCCGTACTGCGAACCAGGCCTGCGGTCGGCCGCAGGGCCGAGGCTGCGGCGGAGGGCGGCCGGCAACGCAAGGTGTACGACGCCGAGAACGGCACCGACCTGCCCGGCACGCTGGTGCGTTCCGAGGGCGACGATCCGGCCGAGGACCAGGCGGTCAACCAGGCGTACGACGGCACCGGCGCGACCTGGACGCTGTACAAGGAGCGCTTCGGGCGCGACTCGATCGACGGCAGCGGACTGCCGCTGATCTCGACCGTGCACTACGACCGCGGGTATGCGAACGCGTTCTGGGACGGCTCGCAGATGGTGTTCGGCGACGGGGACGGCGAGATCTTCGGCAACTTCACCGCGGCGATCGACGTCACGGGACACGAGCTGACGCACGGCGTCACGCAGTACACCGCGAACCTCGACTACCAGGGCCAGTCCGGTGCGCTGAACGAGAGCGTCTCGGACGTCTTCGGATCGCTCACGAAGCAGTACGCACTGAAGCAGTCCGCGGCGGACGCCGACTGGCTGATCGGGGCAGGGCTGTTCCTCCCCGGCGTGCAGGGTGTCGCGCTGCGGTCCATGAAGGCGCCCGGCACGGCGTACGACGACCCGCGGCTCGGCAAGGACCCGCAGCCGGGCGACATGTCCGGGTACGTCGACACGCAGGACGACAATGGCGGCGTACACATCAACTCGGGCATCCCGAACCATGCGTTCTACCTGGTCGCGACGGAGATCGGCGGGAACGCGTACGACGACGCCGGCAAGATCTGGTACGGCACGCTGACGTCGGGCAACCTCGCCTCTGCCGCCACCTTCAAGGACTTCGCCGAGGCCACTCAGGCGACTGCGCGCGAGCTCTTCGGCGACGACTCCACGCAACTCGCCGCGGTCACGAAGTCCTGGCAGACCGTCGGAGTCCTCGGCGACCAGACCCCACTCATGAACGCCGCCCAAACCAACCTCACGACGACCACCCCGCCCTCGGCGCCACCGGACTCGACCGCCCGGTCGTGACGCACCGACTGCCCGCTGAGACAGTTTGACCTCAAGTCTTGTTGAGGTATTAGCGTCTTGGGTTGTGACTGTTCATCCGCTCCGGCTCGTCGTGCTGACGCGCAACCTCGACGCGGGGCGGTTCGGGACCGCGGTGACGCGGTGGTTCGTGCGGGAGGTCGAGCGGGCGGACGAGTTCAAGCTCGATCTGCTCGACCTGAGCCGGACGCCGCTCGGCGCGTTGCCGGACCGGATCGACGACGCCGACGCGGTGATCATCGTCACGGCGGAGTACAACCACGCGTATCCCGGCGACGTGAAGACGGCGATCGACGCCGTGCGGCGGCCCTGGTACGCGAAGCCGGTCGGCTTCGTGGTGTACGGCGGGCGGTCGGGCGGCCTGCGTGCAGCCGAACAGTTGCGGCTGGTCTTCGGTGAACTGCACGCGATGACGATCCGCGACAGCCTCGGCTTCCGCGAAGAGGACTTCACCGACGGCGAGCCCGTCGACCCAACCACCTCCACCGCTGCCGCCGCGCTCCTTCACCAACTCGCCTGGTGGGCCCGCCCCCTCCGCGACGCCCGCGCAACGACCCCATATCCGGCGTAGCGGATCTCCAGGCCACCACAATCGCGGTCCGGCCGACCGCTCCAGGCTCAGCCGGCGCTCGACCGGTCGATTGTGATGGCCTGCAGATCCCGGAATATCTCTCGTCCCCAGCGTGTTTACAACCATCCGTGAGCGCTGAAGCGATGCCCTTGTCCGTGCTCGATCTCTCGCCGGTGCCGACAGGTACGCGGCCGTCGGAGGCGCTGCACGAGACCCTCGAACTGGCCCGCACCGCGGAGGCGGCCGGGTACCACCGGTTCTGGCTGGCGGAGCATCACAACATCCCGAGTGTGGCGAGCTCGACGCCCGAGGTGATGATCGCGGCGGTCGCGGCGGCGACGTCGACGATCCGCGTCGGCTCCGGCGGGATCATGCTGCCGAACCACTCCCCGCTGAAGGTCGCCGAGACGTTCCGCGTCCTCGGCGGGCTGTACCCGGACCGCATCGACCTCGGCCTCGGGCGCGCGCCAGGCACCGACCAGCGCACCGCGCTCGCGTTGCGCCGCAGCCGTGAGGCGCTCGGGGCGGACGACTTCACCGAGCAGTACGCCGAGCTGCGCGCGTACGTCGAAGGCTTCCCGGCGGGGCATCCGTTCGAGCCGATCAGTGCGCAGCCGGACGACGTACCGCTGCCGCCGGTGTGGATCCTCGGCTCCAGCACGTACGGCGGTCAGGCAGCCGCCGCGCTCGGGACCGGGTTCGCGTACGCCGGGCATTTCGGGACGCTCGATCCGGCCGGCGTGATCTCGGCGTACAAGACGAACTACCGGCGCTTGGAGCACGGCGGCGAGCCGCACGCGATCCTCGCGCTGGCCGCGATCGTCGCCGAGACCGAGGAGCGGGCCGCGCAACTCGCGCGCGCCAACGCGCTGTCCATGCTCCGCCTCCGCACCGGCCGGCCCGGTCCTCTCCCCTCACCCGAGGAGGCCGAGGCCTACCCGTGGTCCGAGGCAGAAGAAGCCGCCGTCGAGGAGTGGACCGGCCTCGTCTCCGTCGGCACGCCCGACCAGGTCGCCGCCGACCTCCGCCGCCGCGCCACCTCCGCCGGCGCCGACGAACTCATCATCACCACCAACATCCACAACCCGGCAGAACGCCGCCACTCCTTCCAACTCCTCGCCGAAGCCTGGGGCCTCAAACCCCGCTAACCCTCCCCCGCCCCCTCCGCGCCCGACCGCCGCGTCCCGGGCGCTGTGCGGCGTCAACCGATCAGGTGCGAGTTGCGCGGACGTGTTCGAAGATCAGGCTTGTTTCGGCGTGGCTGACTGCGGGGTCGGCGGTCAGGTGATCGAGGACGAACTCGCGGAGCGCGTCGGGCGTCGCGGCGGAGACGTGCAGCAGGTAGTCGTTGGCGCCGCTGACGTGGAAGAGCGCGAGTACGCCGGGCAGCGCGGGGACCTTCGCGCGGAAGCGGTCGATCTCGTCGCGGGAGTGCGCGCCGATCCGGATCGCGATCAGCGCCTGCAGCGGCCGGCCGAGCGCGGCCAGGTCGACGTCGGCGTGGAAGCCGCGGATCACCCCGCGTTCGCGTAACGAGCGAACGCGGGTGAGGCAGGTCGACGGCGCGATGCCGGCTGCTTCCGCGAGCGCGTTGTTCGGCATCCGGCCATCGGTGATGAGCAGTTCGACCAGCGACCGGTCGATCTCGTCGAGCCCTCCGGGAACCGGCCGCGGAGCCGGCCCGGGGCTCCGACGATCCTTCGGCATGCCACCACTGTAGGGCCCATCCACAGAATCCACAGCGTGTGGATGAGCCTGTGGACGAATTTTCTTCGGATCTCTTGCATCTGACCGCAGAAGATTCCACAGTCGCCTCAGTTATCCACAGGAGGCCGCCATGCTGGACACCCGTGCTGTGCACGCCGGACGCGACGACCTGGCCGCGCTCGGCGTTCACGTCCCGCCGATCGACCTGTCCACCACCTATCCGCTCCCCGGCGTCGACACCGGCGGAGCGTCGTACGACGAACTCACGCAGGGCCGTGGCCCCGACGGCGGAAGCCTCGTGTACCAGCGCCTGTGGAACCCGAACGTCGCCCGCTTCGAGGACGCGCTCGCCGAACTCGAGCAGACCGACGGCGCGGTCGCGTTCGGCTCGGGCATGGCCGCGCTCACCGCGTGCCTGCTCGCCAGTGTCGCCGTGGGCCGCCCGCACGTGGTCGCCGTACGACCGCTGTACGGCGGGACCGACCACCTGTTGTCCACAGGCCTCCTGGGGACAACCGTCACGTACGTCGAGCCGCGCGAGGTCGCCGCCGCGATTCGCCCGGACACCGGCCTGGTGATCCTCGAGACGCCGGCCAACCCGACCGTCGACCTCGTCGACATCCGGTACGTCGCGTCCGCGGCCGGCGACGTACCGCTGCTGGTGGACAACACGTTCGCCACCCCGGTGCTGCAGCAACCGGCTCGGCACGGGGCGAGCCTGGTGTTGCACTCGGCAACCAAGTACCTCGGCGGTCATGGCGACGTGATGGGTGGCGTCGTCGCGGCCGGCGTGGAGTGGGTCGGCCGGCTCCGGCAGATCCGCGCTGTGACAGGTGGCCTGCTGCACCCGCTGGCGGCGTACGAACTGCACAGGGGACTGCAGACGCTGCCGTTGCGAGTACGGGCGCAGCAGGCGACCGCCATCAAGGTCGCGGACTGGCTGTCCGCGCAGCCGTCCGTCGAGCGCGTGTACTACCCGGGACTGAGCGATCCGGCGGGTCTGATCGGACGTCAGCAGGCGGGACCGGGCGCGGTCCTCGGGTTCACACTCAGCGGCGGCTTCGAGGCGGCGTCCCGGGTAGCGAGCAGCCTGAAGCTCATCACGCACGCGGTCTCACTGGGCGGCGTCGACACGCTGATCCAGCACCCCGCCGCGCTCACCCACCGCCTGGTCGCCGCGGACGCGAAGCCGTCGGACGGCCTGCTCCGCCTGAGCCTGGGCCTCGAAGACCCCGAGGACCTGACCGCCGACCTCGCCCAAGCCCTCACGCTCCCCTGAACCGCTCTTTGAGCACGCACCAACCAAACCTCGGCCGCGAGAGTGGTTGGTGCGTGCTCAAGGTCGATTCTGCTGCGGGCAGAACGCAGTGCGGTATCTGCTCAGGGCAGATTCGCGGCGGTGGACCTTCGAGGGGTGGCACACTCGGTACAGGAGATCCGGAGCGAGGAGGGCCAGACGTGTTGCTACGCCAGGTGATCGGAAACGTGTTCCGTCGGCTGCGGCGCGAGCGGGGAATCACCCTGCGTGAGCTCGCCGAGCTGGCCCAGGTGTCGGTGCCGTACCTGTCCGAGATCGAGCGCGGCCGCAAGGAGCCGTCGTCGGAGATCCTCGCGGCGATCTGCCGGGCCCTCGAGCTCGAGCTCACCGACCTGCTCGCCGAGGTGCAGTTCGACCTGACCACCGCGGTCCGGTCCACGCTCCCGGTCCGCCTCCAGACCGCCGCGATCCGCGTCGAGGAGCACTCGACCCGGCGGATCCCGTCCGGCCCCCGCGCCTACTCCGCTCCGGCCACGGCCTTCACCCTCGTCGCCTAGAAAATCGCTCACGCCAGGCGTCCGATCTGTCTAGCCTGACCTGGTGACTCACCTGAAGCGCCGGGCACCCGCGGTACCAGGCTCGATCCCGGACGTCCTGAAGATGTTCGAATCCGAGGTGCGGTTCTACCGCGAGATCGCGCCGTACGTCGGCGTCCGCGTGCCGGCGTGCTACCGGGCCGAATGCGGACCGGACGGGACGCTGCTGGAGCTGGAGGACCTGTCCGCCTGGATGCCCGGTGCCGAACCGGCCGCCGGCGCGCGGGCGCTGCGTGCCCTCCACGATCGCTGGGCCGGCGAAGCGCTCGAGCGGTGGCCCTGGCTGCGGCCGATCGGAGCCGGTGAGGACCTGGTCGCGGAGCTGTACAACCGTACCTGGCCCGAGTTGGCCGCCCGGCACGACCTGAGCGCGCCGGTGCAGGCGTTCGGCCAGGGCCTCGTCGGGCGCGTGCAGGAGATCGACCAGGCTGTTGAGTCGGCCGGTGTGCTGACGCTGGCCCACGGCGACGCCTCCGCGCAGAATCTCCGGACCGGGCCAGGTGGCGAGGTCGCGTTCCTCGACTGGGAGGACGTGTCGGCGGCTCCCGGCGTACTGGATCTGGCTTGGTTCCTGGTGTCGTCCGTCGAGCCTGAGCAGTGGTCCGCGGCGTTGGCGGCGTACGGAGAGGTGGACGGGCTCGACGTGGCGCTGCCGTCGGCGATGGTGCAGGGGTACCTGAGCCTGTCCGACCTGCCCGACGGTGAGGGCGGGGCCTGGAACGCTCGGCTCGAAGCGGCGGTCGGGATGCTGTGAAGTACGTCGTGCGGTTTCCTGTGGATGATCGGGTGTTGTCGGCGTTGCATGCGGCAGCGTTCGGAGGTGAAGCGAACGGGGAGCCGTGGGGGGAGTCGTGGGGCGAGCGGCTGGAGCGGTGGGCGCTGACGTGGGTCGGTGCCTTCAGCAACGATCAGCTGGTGGGGTTCGTGCAGGTGTGCTGGGACGGCGGCGCCCACGCGTTCGTGCTGGACACCGCCGTACACCCGGATCACGGTCGTCAGGGCATCGGTAAGCAGCTCGTACTGACCGCCGCCGAGGAGGCCCGCAAAGCCGGCTGCGAATGGCTGCATGTGGACTTCGAGCCGCACCTGAGCGCGTTCTACCTGGACGCGTGCGGCTTCCGCCCGACCGACGCCGGGCTGCTCAAGCTCCGATGACCGTCAGGCGCTCCGTCGCGATGCAGGACGTCAGGCAGCGTTCCTTCGCGTCACCGAGCAGGTCCGCGGTCCAGGTCGTGAAGCCGCCGTCGCCCAGCCCTTCGCCGCCACGGTCGATGCCGAGCGCCGTACCGGCGTAGTACCCGGCGCTCTTCGTCCGCCCGGTGTCTTCGGTGAACGGGACGCCGAGCGCGGGGCGGACCGTGTCCTCGATCCGGTCCCGCAGTGCCGATTCCTTGAACGCGGTGAACGTGAGCTCGGCCTTGTCACCCAGTACGGCGTGCCAGAACCTCAGGTGGTCGATCAGCAGCTCGGCCTCGGTCCGGCACGAACCGGTGTCCCGCGCGCTCGACACCAGCACGAACAGCTCGAAGTGCGCCGTGAGCCCTGGCGTGTCGAAGGGCTGCGCGCGCACCACCCGCTGACAGGTCGCCAGGTGCACGCGGTCCTGCCCGGCACGCCGTCGTACGGCGGCCTCGATCGCCAGCTCGTTGGTGGGGTCGCTGGCCACCTCGGTGCCGCGGATCGTGCTGACGATCTGGTGCTGGTTGATCGTCGCGACCGCCGAACATGTCCCGAGCGGCGCGAGCGGCGACAGCTGAATCCCCGCGAACTTCTCCGGCAGCAGGTCCCACAGACGCTGCTGCGTCTTCACGAGTTCGCGCGGATCGACAGTCGACGGCCAGACGAACCGATCCTGCTTCCAGCGCTGCAGCAGGCGCGCCGGCTTCACCTGGGCGGCACGCTCCCGCGTCACGTCCAGCAGGACGGACTGCAGCTCGGACTGGCTCAGGCCGCTCACCAGGGCGTCGCGGCTGCCCGCCGGCAGCTTCGCCCAGAACCGTTCGCTGACGTCTCCCATCGCTCTACTGTGACGGATAATCCAGCTGATCCGCGCTTGATTTATGCCGTAGGGTCGTGGGCATGAAACCGCATCTTTGACCTTCGGCCCGGGGATTGAGTGTCCGGATCATCGCCTTCGAGGCGCTGCACGACTTCATCCCGCTCTACCCGCTGTATCAGCTGCTCTTCAGCCACCACGGGCTTTCGCCTGCCCAGATCTCGACACTGTTCGTCATCTGGTCGGCGACCGGTTTCGTCCTCGAGGTGCCGTCGGGCGCGTGGGCGGACACCTATTCGCGGCGCAAGCTGCTGATCCTCGGCGCCCTGCTCAGCGGTCTCGGGTACGCCGTCTGGATCACGCTGCCGTCGTACGCCGGATTCGCGGCCGGCTTCGTGTTGTGGGGCGCGTCGTCCGCGCTGATCTCCGGTACCTACGAGGCCTTCGTGTACGACGAGTTGGCCGCCCGTGACCGTACCGAGCACTATCCGTCGTTGCTGGGTCGCGCCCGCTCCGCGTCGTTCGTGATGAACCTGGCGGCGACCGCACTGGCGGCACCGCTGTTCGATCTCGGTGGGTACGCGCTGGCCGGCGTCGTGAGCGTGCTGAGCTGTGTCGCTCAGGCCGTCGTGGCGTGGTCGTTGCCGGAGGCACGTGCTGTCGAGGTCTCGGAGTCGGATACGCGGGCGGCCGTTGGCAGCTACCTCCACATGCTGCGTTCGGGGGTGTCGGAGGTGATGACGAGCCGGCTCGTGCGGCGGGCCGTCGTACTCGTGGCCTTGCTGGGCGGGTTCCTGGCGTTCGACGAGTACTTCCCGTTGCTTGCCCGCGAGACCGGCGCGCCGACCGGCGTGATCCCGTTGCTGATCGCGGGAACCGTTGCCGCGCAGGCGATCGGCGGCGCGCTCGCCGGTCCGGCGTACAAGTTGCCTGCCGCAACCTTCGCGGCGGGACTGCTGGCGACGGCGGCGCTGATCGCGAGCGGTGCGCTGAGTGGATCCGCGTGGGGCTTCCTGCCGATCGCGATCGGGTACGGCGTGATGCAACTGGTGATCGTGGTGTCGGAGTCGCGCCTGCAGGACGCGATCACCGGGCCGGCGCGCGCGACCGTGACATCGGTGTCCGGACTGTTCGCCGAGGTGTCCGCGATCGCGGTGTACGGCGGGTTCGCGGTCGGCTCGGTGTGGTTCACGATGTCGATCCTCGTGGCGGCTCTGACGATCCCGGTCGCGCTGACCGCTTTCGCCGTACCGTTCACGCTGCCGGCGCCGCGCAGTTCGGCGATGGACGAAGTATCGGAGCCCTAGCCTCACATCATGATCAGCGAAAACGTTCTACGACCATGAGGAAACAGGGTGCGCTGGCGGCCGGTGCGGCTGCGGTGACGGTCGTGTTGTGGGCGTCGGCGTTCGTGGCGATCCGTCATGTGGGTCAGGAGTTGTCAGCGGGTGCGCTGTCGCTCGGCCGGTTGCTGGTGGGCAGCGTCGTGCTCGGGATCTTCGTGTTCATGCGGCCGCGGCGTTGGCCTGTCCGCGCGGACTGGAAGTTTCTGCTGGCCTGTGGATTGTTGTGGTTCGGCGTCTACAACCTGGCGTTGAACGAGGCCGAGCGGCACCTGGACGCCGGTACCACCGCGATGCTGGTGAACATCGGCCCGCTACTGATCGCGTTGCTGGCCGGGCTGCTCCTGCAGGAAGGATTCCCGCGTCAGCTGGTGATCGGGAGCCTGGTCGCGTTCGGCGGAGTGGTGCTGATCGGCGCCTCGTCGTCCCACGGGAGCGCCGAGACCTGGGGTGTAGTGCTGTGCTTGGTCGCGGCAGCGGCGTACGCGATCGGCGTTGTGTCGCAGAAGCCTCTGCTCGCGCGGCTGCCCGCACTCGAGGTCACGTGGCTGTCGTGCGTGATCGGTGCGGTTGCCTGTCTGCCGTTCGGGCCGGCGCTCGTTCGGGAGATCGGCCCGTCGAATGTCTGGTGGGTGGTCTTCCTCGGAGCGTTTCCGACCGCGATCGCCTTCACCACCTGGGCCTATGCGCTGGCCCGGACGACCGCGGGCCGGATGGGCGCAACGACGTACCTGGTGCCGCCGCTCGCGATCGCGCTCGGATGGCTGCTGCTGGGTGAGAGCCCGGCGCCGCTGGCCTTCGGCGGTGGAGCGTTGTGCCTGGCCGGGGTCGCGATCTCGCGTTATCGCGCGAGGCCGGCCACGAAGGTGGACAGCCCGGCCTCGAAACCGCTGTCGAAGTCGTAGGCCAGACCGTCCTCGCCGAGTTCGTTGACGATCCGGGTGAGGGTCGGCGCCTTGCCCGCCGGGAGCGCACGCACCCGGGCGAGCAGGTCGGGCGCGAGCTCGAACGTCTCGGCCTGGACCGACGTCTCGCCGAGGGTGAAGCCGTGGATGAAGTCGACCAGCGTGTTCGCCGCCTCGAATATCTGCCGCGGCGTCAGCGCTGCACGGTCGAGGGCGCGGTAGAACGGCTCCATCGTGACCACGACGACGTCCGACACCGCCGAGGTGTCCGACAGCACCTGCAACGCCAGGTTCGGATGTGCGCGCAGCCCGTCGCGGTAGGCCCGGGCGGCCTGTTTCAGCTGCTCCTCCCACGGCACCGAGTCGCCCGGGTCGGGAAGCTCCAGGCCGGCGAAGACGAGCTCCGCGAGACCGGCCAGTACGGCGGCCTTGTTCGGCAGGTGGTGGTAGAGCGACATCGGGTTGACCTTCAGGGTCGCCGCGAGCCGCCGCATGGTCAGCGCGTCGATGCCCTCGTCGTCGACGAGCTGTAGCGCCGCGGTCAGGATCGCCGTCCGGCTCAGCCGCTCCTCCCCCGCGCGCGGTCGCCCGGAGCGCTTGCCGACGTTAACCATACGCCGTATGGTACATAATCGTACAACGTATGGATAAGGAGAGTGGCGATGCAGCCGTTGGCGGGGAAGGTGGCGCTGGTCGCCGGGGCGACCCGGGCGGCCGGGCGGGGGATCGCGGTCGAGCTCGGCGCGGCCGGCGCGACCGTGTACGTGACCGGGCGCAGCACCCGCGCGCGGCGCTCGGAGATGGATCGTCCGGAGACGATCGAGGAGACCGCGGAGCTCGTCGACCAGGCCGGCGGACGCGGGATCGCCGTACCGGTCGATCATCTCGATCCTGCGCAGGTGCAGTCCCTGGTCGCGCGGATCGAGCAGGAGCAGGGCGGGCTGCACATCCTGGTCAACGACATCTGGGGTCAGCACGGCGAACCCGAGTGGGACAAGGCCGTCTGGGAAAGCGACCTCGCCGGCGGGTTGCGGTTGCTGGAACTGGGCGTCAACACGCACGTGATCACGGCGCACTACGCGTTGCCGCTGCTCATCAAGTCGCCCGGCGGGTTGGTGATCGAGATGACGGACGGCACCGCTGAGTACAACGCTGCGACGTATCGGGTGTCGTTCTTCTACGACCTGGCGAAGGGCGCGGTCGGGCGGATCGCGTTCGCGCTGGCGCACGAGCTGGACAAGTACGACGCCACCGCCGTACTGCTGACGCCGGGATGGCTGCGGTCCGAGGCGATGCTCGACGGCTTCGGCGTCCGCGAGGACAACTGGCGCGACGCGACGTCACGGGTCCCGCACTTCGCGATCTCCGAGAGCCCGTCGTACGTCGGCCGCGCGGTAGCAGCCCTCGCGGCCGATCCCGACGTACGCCGCTGGAACGGCCAGTCCACGTCGAGCGGCGAACTCGCCCAGCTCTACAACTTCACCGACCGCGACGGCAGCCGCCCGGACGCCTGGCGCTACATCACCGAAGTAGAACAACCCGGCAAACCCGCCGACACCACCGGATACCGCTAG